>JBPBQE010000210.1:0-5254 GCA_050954595.1 Janthinobacterium lividum
CGTGCAGCAGATCTGGCGCTCTACCAAGCCAAGGAGGATGGCCGACAGTCGGTGCGGGTGTTTAAGCAGGAAATGGATACCCGTGCTCGTGCCAGGCACGCCTTGCTCGATGACCTGCGTCGCGCCCTAGCCCTGCAGCAGTTCGAAGTGCACTACCAGCCGCAGACCAACCTCGGATCTCGTCAGCTCGTGGGTTTCGAGGCCCTGGTCCGTTGGCGTCATCCCGAACTCGGCCTGATACCACCCGACCGCTTCATTCCCTTGGCGGAGGAGGTAGGGCTGATTGTCGGTATTGGAGAATGGGTGCTTCGGAAGGCCTGTTTGGACGCGATGTCCTGGCCGGGTCAGCTCTCGGTCGCCGTGAATGTCTCGGCCAAGCAGTTGGAAGATCCGAATCGATTGCCGCGGGTTGTCGAAGCCGCGCTCGCAGTCTCGGGTCTGCCAGCGAAGCGTCTGGAAGTAGAGATCACCGAGAGCGCCTTGGTGCGGTATGAGCAGCAAGCGCTACAGGTGCTGCATACCCTACGAGCCAAGGGTGTGCGGGTGAGCATGGATGATTTTGGCACCGGCTACTCCTCCCTGAGCCAACTCCGCAGCTTTCCATTCGATAAGCTCAAAATCGACCGCTCCTTTGTGCGCGACCTTTCTAACAGTGACGAGGCGGTAGCCGTTATCCGCGCCATCGCTGCTTTGGGTGCCAGCCTAGGCATGACGACCACGGCGGAAGGAGTTGAAACGGACGCGCAGGAGACGATGGTCCGGAACGATGGTTGCACCGACATGCAGGGCTACTTGGTTAGTCGTCCTGTGCCGGCAGAAAATGTTGCCGAACTGATCCGCAGCCTCGCCGTCGATATTCCGACCTTTCAGGAGAGCATTTAAATGACTACCAATCTGTTCCGTCTCGTATATTGCAGCCGAAACACGATCTCTGCCGATCAGAGCGATCCCGCTGCTGAGATTGCAGAAATCCTTGCCGTGTCGCGAGCGAACAACGCACGCGATGGGGTGACAGGCGCGCTGCTGTATAGCGATGGCTGCTTTGCCCAGGTGCTAGAGGGTGATCTCCACATGGTTCAGCGGACATTTGAGCGCATTCAGCGCGACACGCGGCATGGCGACGTTATCGTGCTCGAAGCCAGGCGAACCGAAGCGCGCATGTTCGGGATGTGGAACATGGCGTTGGCAGAGCCGGCCGATCCCACCAAAGCCAAGGCGATACTCGGCCTAGCCCTGGCAGAACCAAACGGGGATGTCGGCACTACCGTCGTTGCATTGCTGGACGGCCTGGTTCGGCGTGAGGGCGATTGGGCAAACGCCGCATGAATAGCAATGAGGACTCCCCCGAGATCGATCGCCCACACTCGGCTTAAGTCAGAATGTATCGAGACTTCCCGGCACTACTCCCGGCGAAGCGAAGATACAAACAATTGTTATGTAGTTTGCCGTCGACGACTAATGCACGGGCATGCTGACCTTCTTGAAAGACTGCTCGGTCTTAGATTCACGAAATCTTAACCGTTCGCGAACACGGGCTAGCGGATATTTGGTAGCGTAATGAATGTATTGATACCCAAGAACTTCATCACAGAGTGGCGTCGCTCGCTCGCCGTAAAAGGACTGGGCATTCTCGATACGCCAGCCGAGCCCGCGTTCGATCGCTTCGTGAACGAGGCTGCGGCGTCATTCGATGCACCGATCGCACTCCTCTCGCTCATTCATAGCCACGAACAATGGTTCAAGGCTGGGCACGGTCTGACACTCACCTGCATTCCACGCTCTGCTGGCCTATGCAGCTACGCGCTTGACCACTCCGGCGCGCTCGAGTGCTGTGATCCCGAGCATGATCCGCGTTTCGCCAACCTGGCGGTTGTCACTGGCGACCCATTCATTCGCTACTACATCGGCGCACCATTGAAGCTGTTGAGCGGCGTCAACGTTGGGGCGTTGTGCGTGGTCGACACCATTAGACGGCCACCTGCTTCCGGGGACCAGATCGCATATCTGCTCGGCCTAGCTCGTCAGGCCTCGATGGCACTGGAAGCGCGCGCTGATTTCTGGCGTCCGGAAGCGGTTGCATGACGCGCGTCGCGCTCTGCCTGACGCAGCAGCATGACCTGCCTCTCGTGGCCCTGGCGGTGCTGATATGTCTTATCGGTTCAGCCGCGAGTGTCCAACTGTTCGGGCGTATCAAGTCGGCCACGGGACCCAGCCGGCTCGGGTGGGTGATCCTGGCGGCGGTCGGCACCGGCACTATGGTCTGGTCGACCCACTTCGTGGCGATGATGGCGTTCCGAACGCAAGCGCGGGTCGTGCTTGACCCGTTTATCACGTTGATTTCGCTACTCGTCGCAATTGCGGTAGCGGCGCCTGGGCTTGCACTGGCTAGCCGTCAACCTCGCTGGGTCGGTGCAGCCGGAGGTGCTCTGATCGGCGCAGCTGTCTCGACGATGCACTATCTCGGCATGGTGGCCTACCGGTTGGATGGCATCGTCACCTGGGACTGGCGCTATGTCACCGCTTCCGTGGTGCTGTCCTCGCTGTTCGGGGCAGCCGCCTTTCACGTGCTCACTCGACCCGGCCGCTGGCGGAAGCTCCAGGCTGTAGGGCTGCTTGGGCTTTCAGTCGCGGCCCTGCACTTCACCGGTATGGCCGCCATGAACATCACGGTACTGGACTTCGGCGGCGGCCTTTCGGACGGGGCAATGGCGGCGCTTGCCGTAACAACCGCGGTCGCTGCCTTGTTAGTCATCGGCTGCGCGGCTGTTAGCGCGCTCATCGACGGGCATACACAGGGTGAGTCCTACCGGCGACTGCGCCATATGGCGTTGCACGACGGCCTAACCGATCTGCCTAACCGCATCAGCTTTAACGAGGAGCTGAGCCGGCGCCTGGCAATGCGAGGTGGTTACAGCTGCATGGCCGTCGTCATGCTGGACCTGTCGCGCTTCAAGGCGATCAACGACACCTATGGGCATCAGGCCGGAGACCAGTTGCTGATCGCGCTGGCGGCTCGGCTATCCGCCATGCTGCGGCCTGGAGAATGCGTCTCGCGTCTTGGAGGCGATGAGTTCGCCGTGCTGGTGTTCTACGACAAGCCTGCAGAACTGTCGGCCTTCCTGGACCGTCTCCAGGCGATTTTCGCCAACCCGTTCGCATTCGAGCGGTTCACCGCTTCGATAGGTGGCAACATCGGCGTCGCGCTGGCAATTCAGGACGGCCGCGATGCCGACACCCTCCTCGCCAAGGCCGATCTCGCCATGTATCGGGCCAAGTCGGCCCGCTCCGGGGAGCCCTGCTTCTATGAGCCGGCGATGGACGATGCTGTACGTGACCGACGCGAGCTTTCCAGCGATTTGCGCACAGCGATCGCTGCTGGGTCGTTTGAGCTACACTACCAGGTGCAAGCCTCGATCAGCACCGGCGACATCACAGGCTACGAGGCACTGATCCGTTGGCGGCATCCGACCCGCGGACTGATCCCGCCGGGCGTGTTCATCCCTCTCGCAGAGGAAATCGGCGAGATTATACCTCTGAGCGTCTGGGTATTTCGCCAGGCCTGTGCCGAAGCGGCGCTGTGGCCGAACCGGCATACCGTCTCCGTCAATCTGTCGCCGATCCATCTGTCCGATCCTGACCTTATCAAGACAGTCCGATCGGCGCTCGACGACAGCGGTCTGGCGACGGAGCGGCTGACGTTGGAGTTGACTGAGAGCGCCATCATCAACGATCGCCAGTTCGCCCTGAGCCAATTGGCCGCGCTTCAAGGTATGGGGATCGGGATTGCCCTGGATGATTTTGGTGTCGGCTACTCCTCTCTGGATGTCCTGCGATCCTTCCCGTTCAATTGCATCAAATTGGACATGTCGTTTGTCGCCGCCATCGAGCATAGCGATCAGGCGGTGTCGATCCTGCGGTCAGTTGCAGCACTAGGCGCGACGCTGAACATGCCGGTGCTGGCGGAAGGCATCGAAAATCCGGCGCAACTATCCATCGTGGCACGCGAAGGATGCTCAGCGATCCAGGGCTACCTTATCGGAAAGCCATCACGCTCGTTGACCGACGCCGCCCAGGTAAGACAAGCGATGACACTTAGCCCGCGCGATATCCTGCCGATGATTGGAAGCTCTGGCATTGGGTCAAAATCTGACCGTGTGACGGCGGTCCGAGCCCTTGCCTGATCGAGGTCACTAGCGCACGCTTGTGACGGAATGCAGGGCAGCTTGCCCTCAACACCAGGTTTGAACCACATCAAGACGCGTCAGATGGCGTCGCAAAAGCAGTATTTTCGCGACGTGTCGAATGTCACCAAGACTGTGCAAAAACTCAGGAATGCAACGAATCTGGAGAATGATTGTCTCTTCATCCGATCCGGCCTGCCGGAACTTAGCCCTATCAGAGGCTATCCCAGCCTGTGAGATCTTACAGAGGGCAGCTCTGGTCGAATGATATTTTACCGCAAGAGTGTCGGAGCGAGTTTTCGCACGGCCTCTACCAGCTTAGCGCCATACCTGTCGTAGCTACAGCTGCAACATTGTCACATCCGATCTGAAGGCTGTGACCAATGTCATGAATCGAAGTCTCAATTACGTTTTGGCGCTTTTATTGGAAACTGCGGGGCCAACATCGATAGGTGAAGGCAAGCCGACGGCCAGAACTGGCCGCCGACTTGCTTCATGACGCGATCACGTTGCGCGAAGCACCTGCTTGCGCACAGAAACACGACCTATTGCTGCAATCGCCAGTCCGACCCCGAGCAGTGCCCAGCTCGTCGGCTCTGGTACATTTGCTGCCGCGACATCGGCTGCGATTTGCGCGTAGCCGAGTGTGTTTGGATGCACGTTGCCAATCGGCAGCAGGCCGCCATAAAGGCCGGATACGCTCGACCCAGCTGGCTGGACGCCCTGATACGTGTAAGCGGCTTCGTTGCCGACGAATGGCGTCGCGTTGTTGACGTAGGTCGCGCCGTACTGGGTGGCGAGTTGCTGTATGATCGCATTAAGCTGTGCGCCATACGTATCGAACAACGGGGCTGCCGGGCTCGCTTCGTTGGCAGGAAACGGATCGTAGTATCCCAGCAGCGACAAGCTCGCCGTTGGTGCAAGGCTGCGGATATAACTCAGCACGTTGTTGTAGTTCGCGCGGTAAGCGGCAAATTCGGCTGGCACCTGCGACAGCGCGGCGGCCTCCAGCGCTGGCGTATTCGCTGCCGGCGCAAGCGCCGCGAGTTCGTTAAAACCCAACGTGATTGTCA
>JBPBQE010000203.1:0-5253 GCA_050954595.1 Janthinobacterium lividum
GAGCCGCTCAACCCGGAGGTGATTGAGCAGGTGAAGGCGGCGTGGGGCGTGACGATCCGCGACGGCTATGGGCAGACGGAGACGACGCTGCAGATCGGCAACATGCCCGGGCAGGCGATGAATCCGGGGTCGATGGGGTGGCCGCTGCCGGGTTATACGATCCGGCTGCTCGATCCAGACGGGGCGGAGGCGCAGGAGGGCGAGATTGCGATCGCGATCGACCCGAAGCCAACGCCGCTGATGCAGGGGTACATCGACGATAGCGGCGCGTTGCGGGCGCCGGAAGGTAGCGTGTATCGGACCGGCGACGTGGCGCTGCGGAACGAGGATGGCAGCCTGACCTATGTCGGGCGGGCCGACGACGTGTTCAAATCGAGCGGCTATCGGATCAGTCCGTTCGAGCTGGAGAGCGTGTTGGTCGAGCATGCGGCAGTGGCGGAGGCGGCGGTTGTGCCGTCACCCGATCCGGTGCGGACAGCGCTGCCGAAGGCGTTCGTGGCTTTAGCAGAGGGGTATGCGCCGGATGCGGCGACGGCGGGGCTGATCTTCGCGCATCTGCGGGCGCGGCTGGCGCCGTACAAGCGAATCCGCCGGATCGAGTTCTACGAGTTGCCGAAGACCATTTCCGGCAAGATCCGGCGGGTGGACCTGCGACGCCTCGAAGCGGCTCGCCGGACGGAGGATGCGACCGGCGAGCTGGAGTTCGTCGAGACTGCGTAACTCGGTAGGAGGTTTTTAGGTGACGAGGTTGTCGGGGCGGTTGCCGGCCAGGACCGCCGCGATGCCGTCGAGCACGAGATGGCCCATGGCATCGCGCGTTTCGGTGGTCGCGCTGCCGAGATGCGGCAGGAGCACGATGTTCTCCAGCGCGAGATAGCCGGGGGCGATCTGGGGCTCGGCGGTGTAGACGTCGAGCCCGGCGGCGGCGATGTGTCCGGATGTCAGGGCGGCGATCAGGGCGTCGTCGTCGATCAGCGTGCCGCGGGACGCGTTGGCGACGACCGCACCGTGGGGCAGCTTGGCGAGGCGGTCGGCGTTCAGCCAGTGCCGGGTCCCCTCCCCGCCTGGCGCATTGAGCGAGAGCACGTCGGAGGCGGCGAGGAAGCTGTCATCGTCGGCATGGAAGATGGCACCGACTTCCAGCTCGGGCGGTAACCGATTGTTGTTGCGGTAGTGGACCTGCATGCCAAAGGCGGTGGCCATGCGCGCGAGCTCGCGGCCGATGCGGCCCATGCCGAAGATGCCGAGGCGACGGCCGGACACCAGCGTGCCCATCAGCTGCGTCGGCGCCCAGCCGGTCCATTGCCCGTTGCGCACGTAACGCTCGCCCTCCCCGGCTCGACGGGCGGCGGCGAGGATCAGCAGCATGGCGCATTCGGCGGTGGCGACACTGAGCACGTCCGGCGTGTTGACGAGCGGCAGGTTGCGGGCGCGGGCGGCTTTCATGTCGATATGGTCGTAGCCGACGCTGAAGGTGCCGATCACCCGGACCGTGTCGGGCAGCTTGGCGATAGTATCGGCATCGAGCTTCTCGGCGGGGCAGCAGAGGATGGCGGCGGCGCCTTCGGCGCGGGCCAGGATGTCGGCACCGGTGACGCGGGCGTCGTCGGGGCTGAGCCGGGCGTCGAACTCGGCGGTGGCGCGGGCCTCGATGGCGGGCGGCAAGCGCCGGGTCACGAGCAGGATGGGTTTGGACAGGGGGCGTCTCCTCGACGGCAGTTGATTGCGATGATGACCGGGGTTGCGGGTCGGCGGAAGGCTGGGCAGGTTGATGCGATGCAGCACGCGAGATTGGCCGTCGACATCGGCGGCACCTTCACCGACCTGGCACTCGAGCATGCGGGCGGGCGGGTTACCGCCAAAGTGCTGACCACGCCATCGCAGCCGGAGCGGGGTGTGTTGGATGGAGTCGCCGCAATCCTGGCGCAGGCCGGGATGGGGCCGGGCGACATCGACATTGTGGTGCATGGCACGACGCTGGCCACGAACGCGATCATCGAGCGCAAGGGTGCAGTGACGGCGCTGATCACGACGGAGGGGTTCCGCGACGTGCTCGCGCTGGGCAATGAGAGCCGATACGACCAGTACGACCTAAACATCACGCTGCCGCAGCCGCTGGTGCCACGGTATCTGCGGCTGCCGGTGCCGGAGCGGTTGGACAACGAAGGTAACGTGCTGCTGGCGCTGGATGAGGCGGCGGTGCTGGCGCTTGTGCCGGTGCTGAAGCGCGAAGGCGTCGAGAGCATCGCGGTCGGGTTTCTGCACAGCTACGTCAATCCGGCGCATGAGCGCCGGGTCGGAGCGTTGCTGGCGGAGGCGATGCCGGGGGTGCCAATCTCGTTGTCGTCCGACGTGTCGCCGGAGATGCGCGAGTGGGAGCGGTTCAGCACGACGGCAGCCAATGCCTACGTGCAGCCGCTAATCGCGGGATATTTGCGACGGCTGGAGGCCGGGCTGGTGGCGATGGGGCTGACGGCGCCGCTGTTCCTGATGCTGTCGGGCGGCGGATTGACGACGGTGGAGACGGCGTGCCGCTTTCCGATCCGGCTGGTGGAGAGCGGGCCGGCCGGCGGAGCGCTGTTCGCGGCCGACATCGCGCGGCAATGCGGGCTGGCCCAGGTGCTGAGCTTCGACATGGGTGGCACGACGGCAAAGGTTTGCCTGATCGACGATTTTCAGCCGCAGGCGTCGCGGACGTTCGAGGTGGCACGGGTCGGGCGGTTCAAGAAAGGGTCGGGCCTGCCGCTGCGGATACCGGTGATCGAAATGGTGGAGATCGGCGCGGGCGGCGGCAGCGTCGCGGGCGTGGACGCGATGGGGCGGATCAGCGTCGGGCCGGAGAGTGCCGGGGCGGACCCGGGGCCGGCGTGTTACGGGCGGGGTGGGACGGCGGCGACGGTGACGGATGCTAATCTGTTGCTCGGCCGCTACGATCCGACGCGGTTTGCCGGTGGAGCGCTACAATTGCATCCCGCGCCGTCGGCGACGGCGATGGCGGCATCGGTGGGGACGCGGATCGGGCTCGAGCCGGGCATGGCGGCGCTCGGGATCGTGGAGATGGTCGACGAGAACATGGCCAACGCCGCCCGGGTGCATGCGATAGAGAGCGGCAAGTCGTATGGCGGACGGACGCTGATCGCCTTTGGCGGCGGCGGGCCGGTGCATGGCTACCGGGTTGCGGAGAAGGTCGGGATCGATCGGGTGCTGGTGCCGATCGGGGCGGGAGTCGGGAGCGCGATCGGATTCCTGTGTGCGCCGGTGGGCTATGAGGTGGTGCGGAGCCGATACGGGCGGCTGGGTTCCTTCGACGTCGACGGCGTCAATGCGTTGCTGGACGACATGACGCAGGAGGCGAACCAAGTGGTGGCCGGGGGAAGTTTCGGGGCGCCGACACGGCAGGGTCGGATGGCGTTCATGCGCTATGTCGGCCAAGGGCACGAGATTCCGGTGACGCTGCCGGCGCGTCGGCTGGAGGAAGGCGATGTCGCGGCGCTGCGGATGGAATTCGATGCGGCCTATGGACGGTTCTACGATCGGCCGGTGCCGGGCTCGGATGTCGAGGTGATGAGCTATGCCGTCACTGTGACGACGGTGCCGGAGGACCGGGTGGCCGGGCCGTGGTCGACGGAAAGCGCTGCGGAGCCGGGGCACCAGCGGGTGCGCGACACGGCGACGGGAATGGAAGCCGATTGGGCCGTATTCCAGCGCGGCGACCTCGCGGTCGGGCAGCAGATCGGCGGCCCGGCAATCGTGGCTGAACGTGAGACGAGCACGTTGATCGGACCGGGCTGGACCGGCACGGTCGACGAGCGAGGGTATCTTGATCTTCGGAGGGTCGTCGCATGAGCGCGTTGGAAGACATTCAGCGGCAGGTGATGTGGAACCGGCTCATCGCGGTGGTCGAAGAGCAGGCGCAGACGATGATCCGGACGGCCTTCAGTACGACGGTGCGCGAGGCGGGCGACCTGTCGGCCGGCATCTTCGACTTGCAGGGCCGGATGCTGGCGCAGGCGGTGACGGGTACGCCCGGGCACGTGAATTCGATGATGGAGAGCGTTGGGCATTTCCTGCGCAAGTTTCCCGCCGAGACGATGCAGCCGGGTGACCACCTGATCACTAATGACCCGTGGCTCGGCACTGGGCATCTGCACGATCTGACGGTGGTGACGCCGGCTTTTCATCGTGGGCGGCTGGTGGCGTTGTTCGCCAACACGGCACACGTCATCGACGTCGGCGGGCTCGGGATGGGTCCGGAAGGACGATCGGTGTTCGAGGAAGGGCTGTATATCCCGATCGTGAAGTGCTTCGAGGCGGGGAAGCCGAACGCGACGTTCTTCGACTTCCTGCGCGCGGGGACCCGGCAGCCGGTTGAGCTGGAGGGGGACGTCTACTCGCTGTGCGCCTGCAACGAGGCTGGCGCGCGACGGCTGGTCGGGATGTTGGACGAGTTTCGGCTGGACGGGATCGATGCGCTGGCGACGCATATCTTCGAGAGCAGCCGTCGTGCGACGTTGGCGCAGATCGCGCTGCTGCCGCCGGGTCGGTTCACGGCAGAAATCTGGTCGGACGGGTATGAGGCGCCGATCCGGTTGTCGGCGGCGATGACGATCGCGGCGGACGGGATCACGGTGGATTTCGAGGGGACGTCAGGGCTGTCGGGGCGGGGCATCAATGTGCCGGCGGCTTATGCGCGGGCGTATGCGTGCTTCGGCATTAAATGCGTGGTGGCGCCGGAGATCCCGAACAATACGGCGAGCTTGGCGCCGTTCCAGATGCTGATTCCGGAGGGGACGATCCTGAATGCGCCGCGGCCGAGCGCGGTGGCGGTGCGCCACGTGGTCGGGCAGCTGCTGCCCGATTTGATGATGGGCTGCCTGCATCAGGCCGTGCCGGACCGAGTGACGGCGGAGGGATCATCGTGTTTGTGGAATCCGCCGCTTCGGGGTGGTGCGATCGTTTCCGGGCAGGACTCGCCGTTGCCGAGCTTCGAGGTGATCACGTTCAACTCGGGCGGCACGGGCGCACGACCCGGTCAGGATGGGTTGGATGGAACGGCGTTTCCGTCGGGCGTACGGACGATGCCGGTGGAGGCGACGGAGAACGTCGCGCCCGTGGTGTTCTGGCGCAAGGAGTTGCGGCCAGATAGCGCGGGCGCGGGACGGACCCGGGGTGGGTTCGGGCAGATCATGGAGATCGGAGCGAAAGGCGATGCGGAGTTCGCGTGCAATGCGATCTTTGATCGAGTCGCTCATG
>JBPBQE010000325.1:0-5212 GCA_050954595.1 Janthinobacterium lividum
CGCACATTTCGTTTGGAGCTGATCCATGGTCCTGCAGAGGAACTGGCAGTCGTTGATTAAACCGGAAAAGCTCGATGTCGAGCCCGGTTCCGATCCACATCGCGTCGCTACTGTCGTCGCCGAGCCGCTGGAGCGCGGCTTTGGCATGACGCTGGGCAACGCGGTTCGTCGCGTGTTGCTGTCGTCGTTGCAAGGTGCCGCAGTGACTGCGGTGCAGATCGACGGCGTGTTGCACGAATTCAGTAGCATTCTCGGCGTTCGGGAAGACGTTACGGACATTGTGCTCAACATCAAGCAACTGGCGCTTCGCATGCATGGCGAAGGCCCGAAGCGCATGGTTTTGCAGGCTACCGGTCCTGGCGAAATCACTGCCGGACAGATCCAGACTGGCCATGACATCGAGGTCATGAACCCCGAATTGGTCATCTGCACGCTCGATGACGGCGTGAAGCTCGGCATGGAGTTTACCGTCAACATCGGTAAGGGCTACGTCCCGGCTGCTGCCAACCGTCCGGAAGATGCACCGATAGGGCTGATCCCGATCGATGCGATCTACTCGCCGGTCAAGCGGGTGTCCTACAAGGTCGAACCGACCCGCGTCGGCCAGGTCACGGACTATGACAAGCTGTTGCTGGTGGTCGAGACCAATGGTGCGGTGACGCCTGAAGACGCTGTCGCGCTCGCCGCGCGCATCCTTCAGGATCAGTTGCAGCTGTTCATCAACTTCGACGATCCGCAGCTTGCGCGTCCGGACGAGGTTCAAGATGACCTGCCGTTCAACCGAAACTTGCTTCGCAAGGTCGACGAACTCGAGTTGTCGGTTCGTAGCGCCAACTGCCTCAAGAACGACAACATCGTTTACATCGGCGACCTCGTTCAGAAGACCGAGCAAGAGATGCTGCGCACGCCGAACTTCGGCCGCAAGTCGCTGAACGAGATCAAGGAAGTCCTCACGGCGATGGGCTTGGCCCTCGGCATGAGCGTGGCCGGTTGGCCGCCCGAAAACATCGAAGATCTGGCCAAACGGCTGGACGAGCCTTTCTAGGAAACTGAACCATGCGTCATGGAATGTCCGGGCGTAAGCTCGGTGTCACAGGAACTCACCGCGAAGCCATGTTCCGCAACATGGCTCACGCTCTTATCAAGCACGAGCAGATCACCACCACGCTGCCCAAGGCGAAGGAACTTCGCCCGGTTGCCGAGAAGCTGATCACGCTGGCCAAGCGTGGCGATCTGCATGCTCGGCGCCAGGCAACGAGCAAGCTGCAGGATCCTAAGCTGGTCACTAAGCTGTTCGGCCCGATCGCTGAGCGTTACCGTGGGCGCGCCGGTGGTTACTGCCGCGTTCTGCGCGCCGGCATGCGCTATGGCGATGCAGCCGACATGGCGATCATCGAGTTGGTCGACCGTGACCCGGCAGCCAAGGGCCTGGACAGCGGTCCGCGCCCGGAAGTCGCCACCGACGATAGCAGCGAAGACTAACACCGCCTCGCGGTCTCTCTCCTAGGGGAGAGGCCGCAGCAGCGACGGCGAATGCCGTCGCTCGCATCCAGCGCCCATCGCGCTTATCTTATCCCCATGTCTGTTTCACCAGTGCCGGATCTGTTCGGAGCGTCGTCGTCCGACGTTACGACTGAGGGCAAACCGCTGGCGGAACGCCTTCGGCCGTCCTTCCTCGCGGATGTAGTTGGGCAGGAGCACCTTGTTGGTGCTGATGGCGTCCTAATGCGTATGCTCGGACGTGGAGCGCTAGCGTCGTTGATCCTCTGGGGTCCGCCCGGTGTTGGCAAAACCACCATCGCTCGTTTGCTGGCGGATACCGCCGGGCTCCACTTCGTCTCGCTATCGGCGGTGTTTTCTGGCGTCGCCGATCTGAAACGCGCGTTTGACGAAGCGCGGCGTCGGCGTCAGGCGGGTCAGCGCACACTGCTATTCGTCGATGAGGTGCATCGCTTCAATCGCGCGCAGCAGGACGGTTTCCTGCCTGTGGTCGAGGACGGCACCATCATCCTGATCGGCGCGACCACGGAGAACCCGTCTTTCTCGCTCAACGGTGCCTTGCTGTCCCGATGCCAGGTGCTGGTGCTCCGGCGCCTGGACGAGGTAGCGCTCGAACGCCTGCTGACCCGTGCGGAGGCGCAGGCGGGACGAGCGCTGCCGGTGCTGCCGAAAGCCCGCGCAGCCTTGTGCGCCATGGCGGATGGCGACGGGCGATATGCGTTGAACATGGTCGAGCAATTATTGGCCATGCCCCCCGGCCCACCGCTCGACGAGGCCGGGCTGGCCGAGACCATCGGACGCCGTGCCGTGCTCTACGACAAGGATCGTGAAGAGCACTACAACCTCATTTCCGCATTGCATAAGTCGCTGCGCGGCTCCGACCCGGATGCGGCGTTGTATTGGTTCGCGCGCATGCTGGCCGGCGGCGAGGATGCCCGGTATGTCGCCCGGCGCTTGGTCCGCTTCGCGTCGGAAGACATCGGCCTGGCCGACCCGGCGGCGCTCGTCCAGGCCATGACCGCCTGGCAGGCGTACGAGCGCCTTGGTAGCCCGGAAGGCGACCTGGCGATCGCGCAGGCGATCGTCTATCTCGGCACCGCGCCGAAATCCAACGCGCTCTACGTTGCGAGCAAGGCTGCCGCCTCCAGCGCGAAAGCGACCGGTAGCCTCATGCCCCCCGCCCATATTCTGAATGCACCAACCAAATTGATGAAAAACCTGGGTTACGGCACCGGCTACGATTACGACCACGATACCGAAGCGGGGTTCTCCGGGCAGAACTACTTCCCCGACGGCATGGACCGGCCGGAGTTCTACCGTCCGCGCGACCGTGGCTTCGAACGTGAGATCGGCCGTCGTCTGGCAAGCTGGGCCGAGTTGCGCCAGGAGCGCCAACCATGAGCATCGAACAACGCACCATCACCGAGGACGAAGCCGACATCCGGCTCGACCGCTGGTTCCGCCGCCACTTCCCCGCCGTGACGCAGGGCGCGATCCAGAAGCTGTGCCGCACCGGCCATATCCGGGTCGACGGCAAGCGTGCCGAAGCCGGCACGCGGCTGGCGCCAGGTCAGTCGGTGCGCGTGCCGCCGATGCCGGATTCGCCGCCGCCCAAGCCACAGCCGAGCCTGGGCGACCCGGTCGTCGCCCGCGAACTCGAGGACATGGTCGTCTATCGTGACGACCAGATCATCGTCATCAACAAGCCGCACGGCTTGGCAGTGCAGGGCGGTCCGGGGATCACCAAGCATCTCGACGGCATGCTCGACGGGCTCCGCTTCGACAGCCCGCATCGCCCCCGCCTGGTGCATCGGCTCGACCGCGATACGTCGGGCGTGTTGGTGCTGGCCCGCACGCCGGGTGTGGCCGGCAAGCTCGCCGCGGCATTCCGGGGCCGCGACGTGAAAAAAACCTACTGGGCCATCGTCTCCGGTCGGCCGCACCCGATCGAGGGCCGGATCGATCTGCCCTTGGTCAAATACGCCGGCGCACGGGGCGAGCGGAGTGTTCCCGCCGCGCGTGATGACGAGGACGGGCAGCGCGCCGTGACGGATTATCGTCTGCTCGACAATGCCGGCCAGCGGCTCACCTGGCTGGAGATGTCGCCGGTCACCGGCCGCACGCATCAGCTTCGCGTCCATAGCGTCGCCTTGGGCACGCCCATTGTGGGCGACCTGAAATACCATGAGCCCGACCAGAACGGCGCCCGGAGCGCGGTGGTCGAGGGTATCTCCAACAAGCTGCATCTGCATGCCCGGGCGCTGGATATTCCCCATCCGGCTGGGGGTCGCCTGGTCGTGGAGGCCGAACTGGCGCCGCACATGCGCGAGACGTTCAAGACGGTCGGCTTCGAGAACACGCCGGCGCGCGCGCCGAGCCGGTCGGGCGGTAAACCCAAGGGCAAGCTATGAAGCGTGCGCTGATCGTTGCCGGGATCGTGGTGGTCGCGATTCCGGCTGCCGCGATCGGTGCTGCCGCATGGTTCCTCAACGGCGACGCGGTCAAGGCGCGGCTCATCGAGCAGGTGCGCCGCGGCACAGGGCGCGAGCTGACCATCGCAGGCCCGGTGAGCCTGGTCTGGTCGCTCTCGCCGACCATCGCGCTGTCTGACCTGTCGCTTTCCAATCCGCCGGGCTTTACCCGGCCGCAGATGGCGCATGTCGACCGCCTCGAGGTGCAATTCGCCTTGGCACCGCTCTTTCATCGCGAGATCGATATCCGGCGGATCGCGGTCGTGAGCCCGTCGGTCCGGTTGGAGCGGGATGCAGCAGGGCACCCGAACTGGGATCTCCATCCGCCGCAGGCGCCGACGACGGCCTCCACCACACCGGCGCAGACCGGTGGCGATCGCTTCCGGCTCGCGGTCGGAACCGTCGACATCGCCGGCGCGACGATCGCCTACGATGGCCAGACCGTCACCGTGCCGCATGCCGTTTATGACCCGGTTACCGGCCGCGTTGACGGTTCACTCGTGACTTCGGGCACGACGCTCGGCCTCGGTGGCACCGTCGGCCCCGTTGCCGCGACCACGTATCCGATCGATCTGCATCTGACTGGTGACGGCGTCAGCGCGTCCATGACTGGCACCAGTGCTGCCGCGACGCTATCGATGACGGTCGCCGACCTGGCGGCGCTGTCACCGCTCGTCGGCCGTCCGCTTCCTTCGGTCCGCGACGTCACGGTTTCGGCCGCTTTGCCTGGCCTGGGCGCCCTGCGTGTCCATACCGGTTCCGTCACTCTGGGGGCGGTCTCGCTCCAACAGGCTGATCTCACGGCCGCTTCGTTGAACGATCCGGCGACGCTCACCGCCACCGCGGCCGCGGGCGCCTTGCCGGTGTCGATCACCGGCCATCTCGGCAGCATCGCCGGGCTGCTCGGCGGTGTAACGCCGGTCGATGCGCGGATCGAGGCACCAGGGCTGGTCGGCACCGCGTCCGGCACAATCGCCGCAACCGGGGCGGCACGGCTGCACCTTGCCGTGGACTCACCCAATCTGGCCGCCGCCGGAGTGCAGGCCGGGGTGGCGTTGCCCGGCCTGAGCGAGCTGAAGATCATCTCCGACGCCAGCATCGAACCCGGCACCACCGTGCTGACCGGGCTGCAACTCACCAGCGCACAGGGCGATCTCGGCGGCACCCTGACCGTGACCTCTGCCGGGCGTCCCGCATTGCGTGGCACCCTGACCAGCCGCAGCTTCGACTTAGGCGCACTG
>JBPBQE010000363.1:0-5211 GCA_050954595.1 Janthinobacterium lividum
CACCAACAACGTGCCGGCGACTATGCTGAGGCTTTGACCCACCCAACCTGCTCTCATCTAGCTACCCTTCTGGTCACCGCTCTGTGATCAGGGGTTAGGTTCCGGGCCGCCTGCATGGCAAGCCGAGAGGCTGTCTTTTCGGGGCTCACGAAGTGTTTCGTAAAATTACCTGCCGTGTCGGCGCGGCATTTAGGACACCGGTCTTATTTGACCCGCTTTGTTGCATCCAGCGAATCAACATTTTTCTCGTGTGGCGGGAAAGTCACAGTATGACCAACCCGCCACAATCAGTTCGAGACCCGCGCTACTTGCAGGTGGTGACCATGATCTCCACCAGATGCCGGGGATCGGCCATGTGCGCCTGGACGCACGCCCGCGCCGGAGCGCCATCTGTCGGCAACCACGCGCTCCACAGCTTGTTCATCGCTTCGCGGTCGCGGATGTCCTTTAGCCAGATCTGCGCTTGCAGCAGTCGTGTCTTGTCCGTCCCGTGCACTTCCAGGATCGCGTCGATTTCCTTGAGGACCTCTTCGGTCTGGCCCGAAATGTCCTTGCTCAGGTCGGACGCCGTCACGCCCTGGACGAAGACAAAGCCGTGATATTCCACGGCTTTGGACAGTACTGCGTTGGCTTCGGTACGAATGATGCGGCTCATCGTGGCTCCTGTGTGTGAGTGGTTATGGACGCAGGGATGAAGTGCCCGCGCCGGAACTGGCGGGACTGAACGCCGGGCCGACCCCGGGCGTCGCGGCCGCGCCGGCATCCCCGGCTTGGCGAAGACAGGCGGACTCCATCTCCTCGCGATGATACTGCGCCCCGAGACCGCGGCTAGAGATGCCGCCATTATAGGTGCTGGCAAACGGCTGGTCGCGCTCGTCGCGCCGCGTCAGATCGACGCGGTTCTGCGCATTGTACTGCCGCTCCACCTGCTGGCGGCATTCCTGTCTGGCGTCGTTGTCGACACGAGTCGGCGCAGGTGCCCGATGGCAACCGGCAAGCCCGGCGGCAAGCACGAGGGCCGTCACGATATGACGTTTCTGGTGGATCAATTATTCGCTCCTGAATGGACGGTGATACTAGCCAGGGTTTGCGGCGCGGCCTGGGCGAGATGCGCGCGAACGCGCTCCTCGTCCAGATGGCCGCGCGTCGAAAGCGGCACGGAGGCGGCAGCGCGAACCAACGCCGGGTCGAGCGTCGCGCCACCCCGAGACAGCGGGCATAGCGTCCGCAACCAGGGAGACGCTGCCAGCAACGACACCAGCCCGAGCAGACGGAGGCAGATCGACAGACCATACAAGGTCTGCAGACCCCACACGCAATCGACCGCCTCCGCCCAGCAGGCCGCGTCCGCGTCGGTCAGCGCCAGGTCGACGGCCGCGTCGTCATCCGGCAGAAAACGGAACAGGCGGCGCTCCCCCCACATCGCGGCCGCAGCCGCCTGGCGGGCCGCATCCCATCCTTCGCTGAGATCGCTCGAGCGTACCGCCGGCAACGCCTCGGCCGACACGCCGACGCAGTAGATCAGGGCACCGCTTCGATCGGTCGCCACCTCGATCGGCGGTCGGCTAGGCTCACGCATGGGGGGAAGATGGACCCGACCCCGCACTTCCGCCAGCCTGAGCGAGGCGTTGAAACGTCACACCGAGGAGAAGCCATGACCATCGATCCAGCCGAACTGACCGCGACCGAAGCCCTCCGCGAGATCGGCGCCGGCCGACTGTCGTCCGGTGACCTCCTGGAAGCCTGCATCGCCCGCGTCGCGACGCGCGAGCCGGTCCTTCAGGCGATGGCCGCGTTCGACGGCGCCGCGGTTCGAACCGCGGCAGCCCGGCCCGGTGTGCTCGCCGGGTTGCCACTCGGCGTGAAGGACGTCCTTGACACCGTCGATCTGCCCACGGCGTATAACTCGCCGATCTGGCGCGGTCATCGACCGGCGGCTGATGCCGCCTGCGTCGCCTGGTCGCGCGCAGCGGGCGCGATCGTCTTCGGCAAGACCGTGACCACCGAGTTCGCGACGCGCACGCCGGGCCCGACCACCAACCCGCACGACCCGACCAGAACCCCCGGCGGCTCGAGCAGCGGATCGGCGGCAGGCGTCGCCGCTGGCTATTTCCCGTTCGCCTTCGGCACGCAAACGGCGGGAAGCATCATCCGCCCCGCCGCCTATTGCGGCGTCGTCGGCTATAAACCCACCTTCGGCACCATCGATCGCTTTGGCATGAAGCTCATGTCCGATAGCCTAGACACCGTCGGCATCCTGGCCCGCAGCGTCGCCGATTGCGCCTTGCTGGCCACGGCGATCACAGGTCTCAAGGTCGGCGATCTCGACGCTTCACTGAACCGGACGCTGCGGATCGGCGTCTGCCGCTCGCCGATGTGGGACCGCCGCGCCCCAGAAACCGACGGCGTCATGGACCGCGCTCGATCGGCCGCGGCCAGGGCAGGGGCCCACATTCAGGACGTCGAGCTTCCCGCTGATTTCGATGCCCTGGAAGCAGCCCACGCCACCATCATGCATGGCGAGAGTGCCCGCGCGCTGGGGTGGGAAATGACGAGGCAACGTGACCAGCTCAGCCCCGTGTTACGGGAACGACTGGAATGGGGCCTCGATCGCTCATTCACCGACCTGGCTTCAGCACGAACCGTCGTCGCTAACCTCGTGCACGCCTTCACTGCAGTGATGACCGATGTCGATATACTGCTGACCCCGTCCGCCCCCGGTGTCGCGCCGGTCGGTCTGGAGTGGACCGGAGAACCGGCCTTCAATCTAATCTGGACGGCGCTGGGCGTCCCATGCATGACGATCCCGTGCGGAACCGGCCCCGCCGGAATGCCCCTCGGCATCCAACTCGTCGGCGTACGTAACCAAGACGACCGATGCCTGCAGGCCGCCGCTTGGCTGGCTCGCGCGCTGGACCGCTAAACGGACAGGTTCAGCAGAGACCCGCGCGGCGGCGCAATCGACGGCATCGAATTCGGCATCGCATTCTTCGTTCCAGCCGTCGCCGACGGTGCGGGAGTAACCTCCCGCACCAAACGAACAGGGCTACGACTGTTTACGGCGCTCGTCGTCGCCGCAGAGAATGCCGACAGGGAGTTCGTGGACAACATGCGAAGGACTGTAGCGTGCATTCCTTAAAATTAGGTTAACACACACCTAAGTTCAACTACCGGTTGCGGCGCCACACCTCTTCTTGAAGTATCGTCGCAAAAATCAGCCAACCGATCAGTGGCACCGATGCCACCGACGCCTTGGAGTCGACTCGCGACGATGCCGCAGCAAGTCCGGCAGCCGAAGCCAGCATCGTCGCACTCACCCCCAGCGCTTCATCGGACTGACGCGCACCAAAGAAGCGCCACTGAAATGCCGGCAGCCCGAACAAGGTCAAAACCCAAGCCCCGAGCGCAACCCGCCGCTTACCGCTCGGCTGACGGCTCAACAGGCGATACCCCGTATAGGCCAACAGCCCATCCAGAACCGTCCAGGCAATCCCGAATACCGGACCTGGCGGTGTGAAATCCGGCTTGTCCAGATGCGCATACCAAGCTGCCGTCGCCGGATGCTGCGGTCCCGGATTGAACCGGCTTCCGCCCAGGAGCGCTCCAACTGCCGTGACTCCGGCCACCATGGCCGCTGTGCTTTTTTGCATAACATTCCCCGCGTTCCGCCATTGAACGCGGAACGCGGGGAAAAGCTGCCTCAGCCTTCCAGGGCAGCCACGCCGGGCAGGGTCTTGCCCTCGAGCCACTCGAGGAACGCCCCGCCGGCGCTGCTGACATACGTCATCCGCGCAACCTCGCCGGCACCCTTCAACGCCGAAACCGTGTCACCGCCGCCGGCCACGCTGCGAAGACTTCCCGCTTCCGTGGCATCGCCCACTGCATGGGCAAGCTCGTTGGTCGCGCGATCAAACGGCTGCGTCTCAAAGGCCCCGAGCGGACCGTTCCACACGATCGTCTTCAACCTCGGCAAGCTGGCGCACAACGCCCGCACCGTTTCCGGCCCGACATCGAGCATCATCGCATCCGCCGGGATCGCTCGTGCCGAAACGACCTCCGTCGCTGCATGTGCCTTGAACTCGCGCGCCACCACCGCGTCCGTCGGCAACACGATCTCGCACCCGGCCGCGCTCGCACGCTGCATGATCTCGCGCGCCGTCTCGTGCATGTCCGCTTCCTGAAGCGACCGCCCGACCTCGGCGCCCTGTGCCGCCAGGAACGTGTTGGCCATCGCCCCGCCGATCACCAGCATGTCGACCTTGCCGACCAGATTGCCCAGCAACTCGAGCTTGGTCGAAACCTTGCTGCCGCCAACCACCGCGCAGACGGGCCGCACCGGATGTCCAAGCGCCGCATCGAGCGCTTCCAGCTCCTGCTGCATCAACCGCCCGGCGTAGGACGGCAACAGCCGCGCCACCCCTTCCGTGCTCGCATGCGCCCGGTGCGCGGCCGAGAACGCGTCGTTGACGTACATATCCGCCAACCCGGCGAGTTCTCGCGCCATTGCCGGATCGTTGGCTTCCTCTCCCGCGTGGAACCGGGTGTTCTCCAGCACCAGCACGTCTCCGGCCGACAGAGCGGCCACCGCCGCCTCCGCCTCCGCCCCGACACAGTCGCCGGCAAACGCCACCGGCCGTGCCAGCACCACACCCAGCGCATCAGCCACCGGGCGCAGCGACATCGACGGCACTCGTTTGCCTTTCGGACGCTCGAAATGACTGCAGACGATCACCTTGGCGCCGCCATCCATCAACTCATGGAGGGTGGGAACCAAGCGCTCCAGCCGTGTCGTGTCTGAGATCTCGCCATCGTGCATCGGCACGTTGAGGTCCGCGCGCACCAGGACGCGCTTGCCGGCGAGCTCAACCCCGTCGAGCGTCCGAAACGGCATTACAGGCTGCCGAACAAGGCGGCGGTGTCGATCATGCGGTTCGAGAACCCCCACTCGTTGTCGTACCAGCCCATGACGCGCGTCAACTGACCATCGACCACCGCGGTCTGCGTCGCGTCGAACGAGCAGGAGGCCGGGCTGTGGTTGAAGTCGATGCTGACCAGCTTCTCGGTGCTGTACACCAGCACACCCTTCAGCTCGCCCTCGCTCGCCTCCTTCATGGCGGCGTTGATCTGCTCAACCGTGGCCTGATCGCGCAGGTTCACGTCGAGGCTCACCAGCGAGACGTTCGGCGTCGGAATACGGATCGCGGTGCCATC
>JBPBQE010000284.1:0-5206 GCA_050954595.1 Janthinobacterium lividum
GAATGGGCTATGGCGAGCCTCGCATGGCTCTGGCTCGGTCGCTACGGCAATCCAGACGTCGCTGGAACGACGGCTTTCCTCTGGTCGTATGCATCGGTTCCGGCGATGGTTGCCGGGCTGGCGGGGGCCATGCTGGTGGTGCGACGTTATCCAGGCCTCGGGAGATCTGCGCCAGGGTGAACGGCGCCTGCCGGGAAGGACCAGATCGGCGCGCCGTGCGTCGGTCAGCACCGCGGCCGGGTGGCGAACAGTCGCGCCAGCCATCCCTGCTCCGGGAAGCGGGTGACGCTGGCGTGGCGAACCATCATCGCGTGACCTTGGATCTCAAGCTGCACGTCAAGCCTGCCCAACGCCGTGCGATCGGCACCGCCCGGGTCGGGACCAAACGGCGCGCGCGCCGTCATGGTGTGGTAATCGGGATGCAAGCCCGTGAACATGGGCCGTTTGCCGATGTAGAGCGTGTGCAGCAGGCACGCCTGATCCGGAAGTGCCGCCGCGGCCTGCTGCAGCCAGTCTTCGGTATCGAGCCACTGCCAGCGACCATCCTGGCCCGCCGTATACACCTGAGTCGCGTCGAGCGTGGGCGAAGTGCCGGCGGGTATCACCAGCAACGGGCCTTGTGGTGAACCGACCAGCGTCGGCGGCTCGGGTTCGCCCGCATCAAACGACGCATGCAGGACCAGCTGCCACTGATCCTCCCCGGCCTGGTGAAACAGGTCGACGGTAGTGTTTCGGACACCGGTCGGCTCGGTCCGGCCGTTGGCGTCAAGACCAAGCAGCGCGGTATAGTCGGGCGCCGTCAAACGGAACATCATCGGATGCGCGCCGTCGTCGATCAGTCCGGTCTGCGTTGTTTGGCAGGGCGTGATGCCAACCGACGGATCGCACGATGCCCGGATCTCCTGTGCGGTGAAGCGCCGAGCGCTCACGGCGCCCCAGACAGCCGTACTCGCCTGCACCTGGTCGCGAAAAGCCGCATCGGCGCGCAACGCCGCGGAGGCATCCGCCTCAAACAGGTGCCCGGTCTGCCAAAGGTGGTGCATACGCACGAGATCGCTGGATGCGACGCTCTCGGGTAGTGCAGCCTGATAGGCCCGCTCGACCTCCGCATCGGCTGCGATGACGTTCAGATCGGTTCGCGGCTGCAGGGGCGGGAGTCCGGCGGCCTGGCGGTCCCCAGGCGACCAGACTGCGAGCAGCGCTCCGACAGCCACCGCGCCCGCAAAGGCCCGGCTGCGCACGCCGCGCCGGAACAGGCGGGCGCCAAGCCGCAGGCGACTGCCTCGTGCCGTCAGCAGTCGGGTGAGCAGTTCCGCCGCCGCCTCCACCCCGACGATACCGGCAAGCCACCATAGGACTTTTAGGCCTTGCAGCCAGCCCAGCCCTGCCACGGCGAAAGCGGCCGTCAGATGGCCCGGCAACCTGAGAAATGGATAGGGCAGGAGATCGTCCGCCGTGGCATAGCCCTTGGCCAGCTCATCCGAGCGCGTCATGGCATAGCCGGCGGTGGCGATCGGGATGGCGATCAGGCCTATGATCCCGGCCGCCCCAACATGATGGCGCGCCAACGTGGCGGCCGGCGCATCGCCCGCCGCGAACCACGCCGGCAGCAATCGGTGCAGTCCGTTCGCGACGTGACGCAGCCATCCCGGAGCCAGGTCCGGAGCAAGCCAGGTGATTGCGAGCATGTAGGCAGCCGCCACGGCCAGGGTGGCGCGTAGGAACCACCGCACGTGCCGGGCCGCGGTCTCGGCCTCCGTCAGGAAGGCCCGTTCGGCAGCACGCTCCCAGAACGGATCATTCCGGCGTCCGAGACGGTGGTCAGGCATGGTCGGCGTCTTCTCCTTCCCCAAGGACCCGGTGCAGCGGTGAAGCCTTGGCGCGAAGCAGGATCTCTACTCTGATATCGTCCTCGTTCCCGGTCCCTATGAACCATCCCGTGACCCGGACCAGGACCAGAGATAGGCTGCACAGGCCATGTTTCGCGCCATCGACACCTGCCTGACCGGTCTGCGCGCCCGCTATGCCGAGCCGCATCGTGACTACCATGGCCAGGCGCATATCGATACGATGCTGGTGGGCTTGCGAGCCTTGGGGGACGCCGTCGTCCACGGCGCGGCGGTCGAACTGGCGATCTGGTACCACGACGCGATCTATGACCCGGCGGCAACCAACAACGAGGCCCGCAGTGCGGTGCTGCTCCGCGCCGAGATGGACGGACTCGCCGATCCCGCCCTGCTCGACCAGGCCGAACTCCTAGTGCGCGCCACGGCCGACCATACGCTGTCGGCCGATCTGCCGGTGGCGCTGGGATCCGATGCGGCGCTGTTCCTCGACCTCGACATGGCGGTGCTCGGCGCCGATTGCATGACGTTCGCGGCCTATGAGCGGGGCATTGCCGCGGAATACGTGCCCGTTCACGGCCTGCTGCCGTACCGCACCGGACGTGCACGCTTCCTGCGCGGCATGCTGAAGCGGCAGCGCCTGTTCCTGACCGACCGGTTCCATCTGACCTCCGACGCCGCTGCCCGCCGCAACATGACGAAGGCGCTGTCCGGGCTGGAACCGGAGCCGACACCGCGGTGACCACCCAGGCAAAGCGCGAGCCCGATCGCGCGGTGCAACCGGTCGGACGGCGCTGCGTGGCACCGGTGGCCTTTCTGCTGATCGGTCTCTGGGGGGTGACCTGGATGGCGCAGCCCGGTCACGTGCCGGGCAACGTCGACCAGGTGAACGCGGCGCTGCAGCAGCTGCATCCCACAGGCGGCCACGCTGGCGCGTTCACCGAGGGGCCAACACTGACGCCGGCCGAGCGATCGCTCCAGGTCGCGGGCAAGTTCGCAGGAGTTGGGTATGTCTCGATCGTGTTCAGCCTGCTGGCCCTCATTTTCGGCGTGCTGGCCGGCCCGGCGCCCCGGCGCTGGCTGTTCCGCCTGCACCGTTGGTCACGCTTCGTGGCGCTCTGCACCACAGGGGTGCTGGCATTGGGCACGGTGGTGGAACTGGATGCGAACCTGGTGATCGTCGTAGCGGGCGCCGTCCCCCTCGGCCTGCTGATCTCCATCGCCACAGGCCTCGTGCGGCCGTTCGGGCGTCGCTGGACAACCACCGGCGCAGCGCCGCGAAAGCCCGGGAGTCGCCGGGTCCGGCGATGACGCACCACCTGTTGCGCTCTCTGCTGTGGGCCGGCTTGCGCGGACGTCGGCGCCGCACTGTGCCAGCGGGGTCGGCCTGGCCAGATGACGGAGCCTGGGTCGCCTCGGCCCGGCTCTCCCCCGGCACGCAGATCGATGCCGGCTTCGCCGTCACCTCCCATGTGCCGAGTTGGATGCTTGCGATCGACGCTCCAGACGATGCCTCGGTCGTCTTGCCGGACCTGCCGCAGGTGCTTGGCCACGTGCTGACGGCCGACGCCATGGGCCACGCGGCCGAGTTGATCGCCCGGCTGCCGCCCTTGCCCGACCGGGCCAGGCGCCGGGAAACGGCGGCGTTCTGCAGCCTGGGCGTCAACCTGCTGCTGCGCCCGCCCGAACAGGAGCCGGTGCTGGTCGAGATGTTCGCCGGGAGCTGGAAGGCGGCGGGTGCGCTGCTGGACGCGCTGGCCGACGTGCAGACCCCGGCCGGCAAGCTCTACGACAACCTGGATCAAGGCTGGGCCCTTCGCATCCTGGTCGAACGGGAGGCGGTGCTGGTGCTGAAATGGAATTGGGAGGCAGCCGACCCGCGGCAGGAGGCTCGTGCGTTGCGGCTGCCGCGCCGCGACCTTGCCGTGCAGGCCGCGGCGGCACGGCGGCAGCTCGATCACCTGCACGCCGCCCTGGCCGCGGCGCTGGGCCGCGACCTCTGGTTCTACCCTGCCCTCGACTGATGCGCCACCGCCGGTCCGGCAGTGCGGACGAGCCGGATCCGCCCGGCCTCGAACGCCGCCGCCAACGGGGCGAACCGCGTCACCTCGATGACCAGCGGGCGGCTGCTCAATCGCACCCGGACGCAGACGCCGGTCGTCGTGCCGGGGATGCCGTTGATCCGCTCGGCGGCGGCGATCCGGTGCAGCCCGAGGTTGAACGACACCGCACACAGCCGGTGCGGCAGCGGGATCAGCACCGCCTCGCCAGGCCGCAGCTGAGCCGCCAGCGTGCCGTCCAGCGAGACGTCCAGCCGGTGCCGCCGCAGCCAGTCGGGCTCGAACTGGACGAGCACCGTTGCCTCATCCTCCGCGCAAGCGGCGAGCATGCGGACTGCCTCTTCGACGGGAACGGGATGGATGGCGATATCGGCCGGCAGGCTACGCCGGGTCACGACCACGGCGGCGGCGGCAGTGAGCCCGGCGATCGCGGCGAGGGCCACGCACCATTCCGGGCCGGGCTGGCTGCCGGGCCAGGCCCACACGGCGGCCGCGGCGAGGAGGCCGAGGCCGATCGCCATGGCCCGGGTGTCGCGGCGCCTGAACAAGAACATGCCGGTCAGGACCGCCGCGCCGATGAACCCGCCCCACCGCGGCTCAGCAGCAGCGGCGCCCGCCGGGCGCCCCAGACTGCGAGCAAGGCCATGGGCAGGGTGAACCCGCTCAGCGCAAACCGAATCACCGTCGGTACACCCGGCAACAGCCACAGGCCGGCCAGGAACCCCCAGGCCGCCACCGCGCCGGCGACCCAGGCGCGCCGCAGCCTCGGCTCGGTGCCCGGCCGGTTCCGGATCAGCGCCCTCGTGCTCCTGACCACGCTGGTCCCGATCGCTCCGGCGATGACGGCCGGGATCAGCATGGGCCAGAACATCGTGAGGGAGAACGGCGCGGCATCATCGATGCGCCCCACCATCAGGATGATCGCGAACATCATGCCGTTGACCAGGGCCCCGCTCAGCGTCAGCGAACCGATACGCAGCGCGCTGGTCGTCATCGGCGGCACGTCGATCACACCCGGCGGCCGCGTGCCCGGCTGCCGGTAGCTGGGCGGCAGGCCACCGCCGGGCAGACTGGACCGCCGCAGCGCCACGAACCCGGCCAAGGCGAAGACCAGGGTGACGCCCAGGATGATCGTCATGGCAAGCGGGGTCGCCAGGTCGGTCCCGGGATCGCGCAGCGGGCTGCGATACGCAGCCGCCACCACGGCCGCCAGCGAAAGACACGGCGCGGCTGCCAACGCAAGCCCGGTGGACAGCACCACCGGGCGCACCATCCGCATCCAGGCGCCCAGCCAGGTCATCA
>JBPBQE010000406.1:0-5142 GCA_050954595.1 Janthinobacterium lividum
GTGCGGCGCTCGTGAAGCTTCTCGGGCAGCGGCGTTTGGGGCAGTAGGCGCAGCGCCCTGCCGCCTGTCACGACTATCCAGGGCCTGTGTTCCATGGTTGAGTTCGGGCCCGATGACTTATTCGCAAGCTCTCCGCCCAATGCGTCGTCGCACCATGCTGATGGGAGGAGCCACCTTGGTTCTACAGCCTGTTGCTGGACATGCCGAAACATTGGACGATGGATCGTTTGCTCAGCATGTGGTCGCTTTACTGGCAGCGTCACATCCAGACTGGACCGTGACAGCCGACGGTGACCCACTCTCCATAAAGATCGGCAGCGTTTCCGTGTTCTTGCGGAACATTCACCTGCACACCAGGGAAATGCCCGCCAAGCAGCGGGACGCCGAGATCGTCACACTAATCGAGCGTGGCTTCTCGCCACCCTTCGACACCACCGCGACATTCGATGCGGTCGGTTCGAGCCTGCGCATCCAGATCGAGCCGATCGACTACCTCGCAAAGGTTCCAACCATCTTCCACCAGGATTTCATGGCTGGACTGATGCGAGTTTGCACCGTCGATCAGGCCTACCGCTATGCCACGCTGCTGCAACCGCAGCTGGACACGTGGCAACGCCCCCGTGAGGCAGTCGAGCAGGTGGCGGTCGCCAACCTTGAAGGACAATCGGATCAGGTTCCCGTCCAGCGGGAACGGCATACTGGCACGGGCGCTTACGTCACGATCAATGTCGGGGACGGATACGATGCGGCTCGATTGCTGTTGCCCCGCTTCATGAAACGCGTGCGTGACGCCTTGGGTAGCCCGACCGTGTTTGCAGCCATTCCCAATCGCGACTTCCTGGTCGCCTGGACCAATGATTTCTCCAAGCGCGTGGCATTCGCCTCCCTGGTCGCAAGGGACATCCATAGACAGCCTCATCCACTCACCGATGCTCTGTTCGTCGTGTCCGAAAGTGACTTGCGGCAGGCGACCGCGGCCGAACTTGCTAACCACGGACGATAGGGCGGAGTCCGACCCGACACCGGCCGCGCCCTTAACGGACATCGATCGTGGTTTGATCCCGTTAGAGAGACCTCGTCGCATAAAACGGCAGCGCCACCGCTTCCCGTAGGAAGGAATAGGCATCCCTGGTTTCGAACCAGCGTGGCCATTCGCCAGATACCTCGCGCAGTCCAAATCGCCGCATGGCCAGCATGGCGCGCGGCAGGTGGAACCACTGGCTCACCACGACAACACCCTCGCCTCGTTTGACCAGCGCGGCGGTGTGCCTGGCCGTCTCTAACGTGTCCATGCCTGCGTGGTCCTCCAAAATCACTTCGGAAGGCACGCCTTTGGTGCGAAGGTATGTCGCCATGACGGAGGCTTCGTCACGATACCAGGGCTTCTCCATGCCGCCGCTGACCAGAACCCGTCGCACGGTTCCGGATCGGTACAGCCGCACTGCCGTATCTAGCCTGGCCTGCAGCCGAGGGGATGGTTCGCCACCCAGTGTGACGGTGTTGCCCGGCACCACCGCAAGGTCCGCCGGGCGCGGTTGCTGGAGCAGACCGACCGACGCAAGCGTGCCCAGGTACGTGGCGACCGCCGCGAAGCCCAGCAGGCAAACCGCGCGCAGGCGTTGTATGACGCTTGTACCCAACAGCTCTCCTTCCAGTCACCCCATGGCACGCCGCGCGTGAGGCGGCGATGGACGCCGGCCGCCCCTGCTCCGACACGGCGAATCCCGGGACCAGGATTACATAAGTAACGTGTCCCTGAACGAGCGCCCGAGCGCCATCGCTTGTGCCAGGCTCGTGGCAGCTTCATACACCCAAGGTCCGCAGCGCAGCCATCTCCCGGCAAGCAGACCCTGGCACGCCGAAACCGGCATGGTAGCCTTCGGATGATGAACCGGGTCTTTCTCCTTGCACTGCCCATCCTGCCCTGCCTCGGCGGCCCGACCGCTCGAAGCGCCACGCCGAACCAGATCATCCCGTTCGTTGGTTGTCCCGCGGAAGGCATGTCGGGCCCGGTTGCGGCGCCCACCGGCTCCGGCATGCCGATCAGCCTGCCGGTCGCGCTCGCAACCCGGCTCGCACACTACGCCGCGGACGGTATGGACGTGCTCGCCCCGCGTGGCTGGCACTGCATCGAGGTATACGGATCGGACGGCGCCGTCCTGCTGGTCACCCCCGAACTGCTTGCCCTGAACGAGTTGCGGGCGGTTCGGCCCCTGCGTGGCCCGGTCGTCGAGCTATCGTATCTGAATGGCTGGACATCCGGCCGGTTCGACGTGGCTCGCGTAATGGCGCGCCTGTTCCCGTGGTGCCGCGCCTTCGTCCGGAGGGTAATCCAGGAAGGGTTGGAGCCGGCCCGGACCTTCCTGGTCGGACCCTATCCGGCCGACAAGATGACCCGACATGGCCGGTCCGAAGTCGAGTTCACCACGCCGGCCGGACGTATAGGCATGGGAACCGCGATGGACCGCATCAGCCCGAGCGAGATGCCGGTCAGCGGCTTGGCCCGGCTGACCACGCAGGATGGCGTGACATTGCTGGATGTACGGCTGCCGGCCGGGTTGCGCCCGCTGACTGCCGCGATCATCCAGTTCTCACGGAGCCGGTGAGGTCTGTGGCGCCGCTCGATCAGCCATCTTGATGAGGGCCACCATGACCGAAGCCAAAGCCAACTGCGGCCGTGTCGCCGAATGCGACAGCTCTGGAACCGGGTTAAGCGTATGACTGGCCTGCCCAAGACTGCCACAACAGCGCTGGCTGAACGCCCGCCCCAGCCTGCCTCAAGGTTGTGGGCGACAAGGGCGCTGCTTGCAGCCACCTTGCTGGTAACGCTCGGGTCTGTCTGTCCGGCGGCTCAGTCTGCCTCACCGATACCCATTCCGCCCATGGCGGACTTCGTGGGCACGTGGAGAACCAAACGTATTGTCGGTGCATCACAAGGCGGCCTGACTGGCGAGGATCCCAAGGTCATCGTCGGCAAGGTTGTGCGCTGGACCGCCACGGATATTGAGTTCCCTGATGGCGCCTGCCGTTTACGGCAGCCCGCTGTGACGCTGCTGCCTAACCGTGTTCTGGAAACGAGGCTCTGGCTCGGGCAACAGCTCAATAACCTCAGCTTGTCCAAGGCGGAGATCGCACGCGGTTTTGGAGTGGAGGACACACCGGTGTTTCAGGACGAATCCGGGTGTGCGAGCGCCGTCCTCATTGGACGGAACCACATGGTCGAGATGTTCGGCAATGGCTGGATCTATTGGCTGGAGCGAGTGCCTTCATACCCGCAAGGAATTCGGCACACATTCGCGGGCTGCGCCAGATGCGCTCGCCGATAAACTAAAATATCTCAAACTGCCCACCTGAGACGTTCCTGCTTCTGTCGTGCTGGTGGCGATGACCGAGTCGATCCGATCAGGTTAAGGGCTGGATTTCCGCTCCTCCACCGCTTGCCGGTCCGTTCGTAGCCTGCTGCTCGCCGGCGGTGGGAGCCAGCGTCGGATCATTTGCCCGCACGCGGGATTCGAAGGTGACGCGGTAGGCGGACGACCGTGTCATGAACAGCCAGAACAGGACGCGGAGCAGGGTGGACACCACCACCAGGATCACGGAAGGACCCATGATCCCCGCAGCTTTCGCCAGGGTGGCGTCTCCGCGCCAGACGATCTCCAGGGCAAGGAAGGCGGGCAACAGCCCGATCACCGCCTCGATGACGGTCAGCCCCGCCCAGGCGGGACGGCAGAACCGCCAGCGGCATAGCCAGGCCACGAGGAACGCGACCTCCGCCAGCAGCAGCGCAACAATGATGATGGTCGCACGATCAAACCAGGACGGGTTCAACACTGTGTCGTCCGGGTCTGGCCACGCCTGCACGGCCGCGGAGAAGCTGCGCAGCAAGCCTGAAGCCAGCAGGCATGTGGCGACCAGCAATACGCCGCGCCACAAGCCGAAGCGGGGATGGGTCCCAGCAGTGGCCGGCGGAACGGAGATCCATGACAACATCATCGGCTCATCTTCTCACGACGGCGGTGTGGATACTGCACAGACAGCAGGCCGCCAGCGCCACCCACAACGTCGGTATGGCGGTAACCAAGGGCTTGATAGGGCGGTCGGACCCGATCAGCTCTTTACGGTGGGGCGCCGGGTCGCGAAGATGACCAGGGCGCCCGCGACCACGCCGGCGAACGTCCACTTGAAGGTCAGCACGCCAGCAAGCTCGCTGCGGATCGGCAGCACCGCGACCGTGCCGGGCGCGGTCTCGACACCGAGCTTGCCCGCCGCCTTGGCCGCGGCGATCTGCTCGGGCGACACGACCCACTCGGCGCCATGGGCGGTATCGTAGGCGCGGTAGCCAAAACCGACGACGAGTGCCACGACGAGAGCGAGGATGATGCGGGTTGGGAAGGACAAGAGATGTTCCTTGGACGGAGATGCCGGAATTTGGCACGCTTTATCGTGCCCGCGCCTGGGAGGGCCAGCCTTCCTGTGCGAACGATGTTACCCTGGCTATCAATAGTCGGACGATCGACTGACCTTCAACAGGAGTTCCCTGGTGAACCGTTTCCTTGCACGTTCGATGTTGGTGTCGTTTCTATTTGCAGGTGGAGCGCCGGCCTATGCCGACGACGATACGGCCGGCTTCCTGTCGGTCACGACCGCCAACGAGATGACAGCCCATACGGTCAACATCAACAGCATGTTTTTCTCGTTGCAGCCGCCGCAGGCCGTCACGCCAGCCGGATCACCGGCTCTGCCGCCTTCCGCCAAACAGTCCGGCGATGATGCCGCTGCGCCCCATACCTTCACCATGACCGCTCGCATTCAGGCCCCCGATCCCGTGCTGATCGCCTGGCTCACACATCCAGAGGTCATTCATGCCGTGACTTTGCGCATCAACGACCGTGACAGCAGCAAAGATGTCTCGGTCTACAAGCTCGGCAACGCTCATCTCACGGGTTTGGCCATCGGCTACAGTAGCGGCGGGGGCGGACAGCAGACGCTCAGCATCGAAGCCGAGCACCTCGAGATCAACGGGCAGCCGGTGTATTGACGAACTTTGTGCCGTGGCTCGCCTGGGCCTCCGCTTTCGGTGGGTTAAGGCAATGACGGGTGTGCGCCGCAAAAGCAGATACCGTCCTGCCCGGCGACAAGGAT
>JBPBQE010000349.1:0-5136 GCA_050954595.1 Janthinobacterium lividum
GGCGCTTTCGTCGGGTAACCAGTTCGTTTAAAGCCCGTGCGGTGCGTGGTTCCTAAACTTACGCACGCCTGACTGCGGGTGTCTGAGCCGCGGTGTCAAGGGACGACCGCTTCCCGGCTGACGCATTCAGGCGCCCTAAGACCGGCATGGGTCGAGAACCGGACACAATCCCGTCCCGCAGCGGGACCTAGCGCATCCGGCCGCTCATGCTCGGCCTCTGAACGGTTAAAAAGCGTCGCCCGCGAGGACCTCGAGCGCCGACGTGGGCGGCTGCAATCTCCGACGGTGCCATCGCGGGCGCAACGGCCGACATCGGCCCATTCCGAAAAGAGCGAGCGTTCGGCGCGCGGGTCTGGCCGTGGCGCTCCCGGCTTGCTAGTCCGACTGGGCAGCTGAGGGAGTTCAAGCCGCATGACTGATTACAGCCTTGAAGGCCCCAGGTGGGGAACGACCACCGTCACCTGGAGCTTCGCGACGAGCACGTACTCCTCCGACTCGTCTGACCCATTCAGCGCCACGATAACCGGCGGCTACCAGAGCACGATCGAGCAGGCTTTCGATCGATGGGCCGCGGTCAGCAACCTCAATTTTCAAGAGATCCCTGACAGCGCCGATGCCAATGCAGCGACGGACATCCGGGTTGGCTTCGGCAACTTCGATACGTTGTCCACCGGCACGATCGGGCAGACCAACATCCGCTACACGATCAGCGACGGGCAGAGCCTTCTCGTGCCTGACGAAGTCGTGCGACTGGAGGATCCTTCGCAGCTCGGCTTGGTCGCGGACGGGAGCGGGAGTTACACTTACGCCGGAACGTCGGCGACCCTGGAACAGGTCGCCACGCATGAAATCGGGCACGCGCTTGGCCTCGGACATGCCTCCGACCCGCAAGCGGTGATGTATTACGCCGCAGGGCCGAACAATCAGACATTGGACGCCATCGATGTCGCTGGCATCCAGGCGCTCTATGGAGCGCCGGCCGCGGTTTCCGCGCCCACACCCACGCCGACACCTTCAGCCCCCAATCCCTCACCGACTCCAGCCCCAGATACCTCTGTACTGGTGGGCGGGACGGGTGCGGACACGCTGGCTCTCTTCATCTCCGAGGACGCATTTGCAGGCGACGCTCAGTTCACGGTGACGGTAGATGGGTCGCAGGTGGGCGGGGTCCAAACGGCGACCGCAAGCCATGGTCTGCAGAACTCCGGGGTCGCGGGGACGTCCGCCACGGACCAGGAGTTTGATATCAAAGGGGCGTTTGGAGCCGGGCAGCACTCAGTGTCGGTCGCGTTCCTGAACGACGCCTACGGCGGCACGCAGGATACCGACCGCAACCTCTACCTCGACCATGCCACAATCAACGACCAAACTATTGGGGAGGCGGCCTTTACGGAGTGGGGCAACGGTTCGAATGGCTTCGTGTTCCAGAACCCCGTTGCCGCTCCAGCCCCGTCTTCCGACAGCATCGACCTTCAGCTTTCGGAAGATGCTTGGAACGGGGATGCTTTATTCACGGCGAGCCTCGATGGCAACTCGCTCGGGTCGGCACAAGCTGTGACGGCGTCGCACGGTCTTGGCCAGGCGGAGGACTTCACGTTCACCGGCACGTTCGGGGCCGGGCCACACGATTTGGTCGTAAGCTTCCTGAACGACGCTTATGCCGGCACACCGGACACGGATCGCAACCTGTACGTCAGCGGCGCGTCCTACGATGGTACAAGCGTTCCCAGCGCCAGCGCCGCCCTATTTTCGGGCGGAACCATCCACATCTCGATACCAGCGGCGACCGGCTAACTGCCGCGTCGGAAGCGGCTGGTATACGAAGCGGGTTCGGCCAGGACTGGACATCCCACTTACCCCCAGCCAGGCGTACCCGAAGTTTTGATTTACGGCACACCGAGCTACGCAACGTGCTCGACACGGGGAAAACCGCTTTCAGGATCAAGCAACTGGCGACCTAGATGTTTAGTCCCGGCATTTGCTGGAGCGGATTAAGAGTGAATCGTTCCGGCTCGGTTGTCCAGCTTTTACAGATGAATTCGTAAGGGGTGAGGCCTCTGAGCGTCTTTAATCGACGAGCAAAATTGTAAGCTGAGACGAAGTCGTCCAGATGGCGCCGCAGTTGATCGTGATCTTGATAACAGAAGCGCTTGACGGTCGCGTCTTTGATGGTTCGATTCATCCGTTCCACTTGGCCGTTAGTCCAGGGATGCTTGGGTTTCGTGGTTCGATGCTCGATGTCATTCTCAGCACAGGCGAGCTCGAAGGAGTGAGCGCGGAAGATTTCACCGTCTGCCATCGCTTGGCGGATCTCAGGCACTGCCGATCCACCGGCGCCGGGCGTGGTGAACTGGATGCCGTTATCGGTCAGCACCGTGTGGATCGTGTAGGGCACGGCCTGGATCAGATGGCGGAGGAAATTGCCAGAGACGCGCGTAGTGGCCTTCTCATGTAGTTCAACAAAGGCAAACTTGCTGGTGCGATCGATGGCGACGAAGAGATGCAGCTTGCCCTCCTCGGTGCGGACCTCGGTGATATCGATGTGGAAGTAGCCGAGCGGGTAGCTCTTGAACTTGCGTCTTTCCGGCTTGTCGCCGTCGACGTTAGGCAAGCGAGAAATGCCGTGGCGTTGAAGGCAGCGATGCAGTGACGACCGCGTTAGATGCGGGATCGTCGCCTGAAGCGCGTAGAGGCAATCGTCGAGCGGCAGGAGAGTATGTCGTCGGAATGCCACAACAACGGCCTCGTCGTCGATCGACAGAACCGTCGATCGGGGCTCTTTCGGTCCGGTCGGAACGTCGCTGACCGAGCAGCGCCGTTTCCATTTGGCGACCGTCTTCTGGTTGATGCCGTAACGCTTTGCCAGCGATCTCAGGCTCGCTTGACTATGCTGTATCGCTCGACGGACTGCCTCTGTCGTTGTGGCGCACCCGTGGAGAACCTGGCCCATAGCGCATCCTTCCATTCGCGTGTGAAGAGTGCACCATCAAACCCCGGGATCAAACACGGTCGGCGAGGCGGGACGCGACACCTGACCAAAACCTCCCGCCGCCACCGAGGCCGGGGATCAGCGCGACGGCTGGCCCGGTGCCGGTCCGCTCATAGTAAATCCGGCAGCCATCGGCGGCGATCGTGGTCGGCATGGTAGCGCCGCTCTACGCCGGCCAGACGTCGTAGAATTGCGGGAAGCCGATGCGCACGTCACGCAGTTTCCGCAACGCGGTCGCTTCGTAGTAGGCGCCGAGCGGTAGATAGCTCGGGTCTTCGAAGAACACGCGTTGCATCTCCGCGCAGATCCGCTTTTGGTCGTCGAGCGTCGCGGCGTCGAACCAATCCTGCCGGAGCTGCTCCAGTCGCGGCGCCGTGGGCCAGCCGAACCAAGCCTGGTTGCCGTTGCCGCGGAGGCCGAGTTGGCTGGCCGGATCGAGGTTGTTGGTGCCGTTCAGGTTGGTGAGGAAGATGTTCCAGCCGCCTTCCGCCGGCGGCTTGCGGCTGCTGCGACGCTGCACGACGGTGCCCCAGTCGCTGGCTGCGACGTCGACATCCATGCCGCAGCGCTGGAGCGCGTCGGCCATCACCAGCGTCATGGCGTGCGTGGTGGGATAGTCGGTCGGGTCGAGCATCACCACGCGCTCGCCCTTGTAGCCGGCGTCGCGCAGCGCTTGCTTCACCTTGGCCGGATTGATCGGGCCTACGAGTTGCTCGGTTCCGACCGTCGTGGCGAGCGGGGTGCCGGGGCTGAACAGGCCAGCATTGACCTCCCAGAGCGTGTGGTCGTCGCCGCCTTCGGCGGTCATGATCTCCGTCTGGTCGACCGTGCCGAGCAGGGCGCGACGGATCGCCGGATTGTCGAAGGGCGGGAAGAGGCAGTTGAAACGGAGGCAGCCTAGCCCGCCGCCCGGATCAAGAATGCGTAGTCCGATGTCGCCACCACGCTTGAGCATGGGCTGCAGGTCCGGCGTGGGGCTCTGCCACCAATCGATCTCGCCTGCGGTGAGTGCGTTGGCCGCCGTCGACGCGTCCGGGATCACGCGCCATTCGACGCGGTCGTAATGCACGATCTTCGGCCCGGCGGTGAAGGTCGCCGTGCCACCGGTTCGTGGGACGTAGTCGCGGTTGCGCTCGTACACCACGAGTGCGCCCGGGATGCGCTCGTCGGCCCTGAAACGGAACGAGCCGCTGCCGACCATCTCGCTGACTTGCTTGCTCGGATCGGTCTCGGCCAAGCGCTGCGGCATGATGCAGGGCATGCTGGTGCCGGTTTTGCCGAGCGCGTTCGGCAGGAGCGGAAATGGCTTCTTCAACCGGAACTGTATGACCTGATCGCTGGCGGCGGTCAGCTCGTCGGTTGCGTCCATCAACGCCCGGCCGAAGGCGTTGCGGGCGGCGAAGCGGCGGATGCTGGGCACGATGTCCTGCGCCCGCACCGGTTCGCCGTCATGGAAGCGTAGGCCATCGCGCAGGGTCAAACGCCAGAGCTTGCCGTCGTTCTCGGTCGTGTGCCCGGCGACCATCTGCGGCTCGATGGTGTAATCGGCGGTCTGGCCATACAGCGTGTCGAACACGAGGTAGCCGTGATTGCGGGTGACGGTGGCCGTGGTCCAGATTGGATCCAGCACGGCAACGTCGCCTTCCGGTACGAACCGCATGAGCAATTTCTGTTGCGCAATGGCCGGGGTGGCGAGAGCGGCGGCGGTAGCGGCGAGCAGGGTTCTGCGCTTGATCATGAGGTTTCCGCTCCTACCGGTCGGTCTTCTTCAGGCGCGCGCCGCAGCGCTTCAACGCGCTCCGGGCGAGAGCGGCGCTGGCATCGACCGTCACGTCGCGAAACTCGGCCACGTCACCCAGGGCGACCGAAATCTCCGTGCAGCCGAAGATGATCGCCGTGCAACCCTGGTCGAGCATGGAACGCACGACCGCAGCCAGGCCAATGCGGGCCTCGTCCAACCGCCCCACCTTGACAGCATAGATGCCGGCATCCACCGGCGCGGCATCGCTCGGCAGCCGACACTCCAGACCCTGCTGCCTCAGCACGGACTGATATATGTCGGCCTTGATCGTGCCTTCGGTGGCCAGGAGCCCGATCGGCCCGCGCTCGATGCCGCGGTCGCGCAGCGCGTCCAAGACGGCGTGCAC
>JBPBQE010000384.1:0-5135 GCA_050954595.1 Janthinobacterium lividum
GCTGGGCGGCCGGCGGCGGCGAACTCGGTCGTGTCGGTCTTGCCGAGGATCACGGCCCCCGCCGCGCGCAGGGTCTCGACGCAGGCGGCATCCTGACCGGGGCGATGGCCCACGTAGATGGGCGAGTTGTGCTGGGTCGGCATGTCCCGCGTATCGATCATATCCTTGATGCCCACCGGCACGCCGTGCAGGGGCCCCTGCGGCGGACGCTTGTCGAGCTCGCGCGCCTGGCGCAAGGCATAGTCGGCATCGAGGTAGGACCAGGCCTTCACGACCGGGTCACGCATAGCAATACGATCGAGGCAGGCACGGGTGAGCGCCTCGGCGGTCAGCCGGCCTTCCCGGATCGCTTGCGCCGCGGCCGCGGCGCCGAGGCGAGAGGGATCGTCGATCGTCAGTGCGTCCATCAGGCAATCTCTCCAGGGGCTCGCTGCGGGACGGGGCGGAAGATCGGCGCGGGACCGCTTTCCTTATCGGGCGGCCGAGGCATGGCGGCGCCGGCGTCAGCGGTCTGGACGAAAGCGGCGGCAAAACCGGCCGGGTCGACGGCGCGGAGGTCGGTCAGCCCATGCCGGGCGGCATAGTCGGTTGCAAAGTCGGTCATTCGGGGATCGGCTCCAATGCGAGGGCAGGATGGCGCGGGGGCCAGGTGCCGGATGTCTCCAGGGCAGCGGCACAGCGCAGCAGCGTCGCCTCGTCGAACCAGCGCGTCGCAAGCTGCACGTTGCGGGGCATCCCGGCCGGATCGAAGCCGGCAGGAAACGTCAGCGCGGGATGACCGGATAAGCTGAACGGCGCCATCCAGCTCCGCCGAGTAAAGTCGACGACCGCCTCGGCCTGCTCGAAGGGCGGCGCGACGGCTTGCGTGCCGGGCAGCAACAGCGCGTCCACGTCGTCGAACATCGTCTCGATGCCGGCGGCGAGCAGGCGGCGTTGCCGGAGTGCAGCGAGATAGTCGGCGGCGCGGACGGTGGCGCCGGCCACCATCTTCGCCCGCAAGGCCCGACCCATCAAATGCGGCCGCTCCGTCGCGTCCTTCTCGTGGATCGAAAAACTTTCGCTCCAGTTGATGATGCTGTTCGCCCGGCGATACAGGGCGAGGTCGGCGGGAAACGAGGTCGGAACCAGCACGGCCCCGGCGTCGGCCAGGGATGCCGCCGCTTCCTCAAGCGCTTGCTGCTGCGCCGGGCTAGGCATCTCGTCTCCGGCCCCGCGAATGACGCCGATGCGCAATCCTGCGACGCCGCCGGAACGGCCCGCATCATAGTCCGGCACCGGCAAGTCTCGCGTGGCCTCGTCCTTCGGGTCCGACCCGGCGAGGACGGCCAAGACGAGGGCGGCATCCTCCGTTGTGCGGCACAGGGGGCCGGCCACGTCCAACGACCAGCAATTCGGCAGCATCCCAGCCCGGCTGACCCGGCCGTATGTCGGCTTCAGCCCAATCGTGCCGCATGCGGCCGCTGGTAGACGGACGGAGCCCCCCGTGTCCGAGCCCATGGTGAACGCCGCCAGTCCGGCGACGATGGCCGCCCCCGCACCGGTGGAGGAGCCGCCGGTGAAGCGATCGGGATTCCAGGGATTGCGGGCCGGCGGGAATGGCAGGTCGAAATACACGCCGCCATTGCCGGTGCCGTATTCCCAGGTATTGAGCTTGCCGAGCAGGATGGCGCCGGCCGCTTGCAGCCGCAGTACGGCTTCAGCGCTGGTCTCGGGCACCGTGTCGAGCATCAGCCGGGAGCCACCGGTGGTGCGGATGCCGGCGGTGAAATAGTTATCCTTCACGGCGAACGGCACGCCGTGCAGGGGGCCGTGATGACGGCCGGCGGCAATCTCGGCTTCGGCCTGGCTGGCGGCTTCCAGTGCTGCCTCGGCCACGACGGTGATGTAGATGTGCAGCCGATCGTTGAGGGCGGCGATACGGTCCAGCATGCACCGAACCAACGAGACGGGGGAGAGCGTCCCCGCAGCAATACGCCGCCCGGCTTCCGCGGCGGACAGGAACGCTAGGTCGTCGCTCATGCCACGGTAACCGAAGTGAGGTCCTGAAACCAGGATTGCGCCTCGACGTAGCCGTGGACCTTGGCGGCCAGTGCGCGCGGGTTGAGGTCATGGACGACCCAGACCCACATGGCCTGGTCGACCAGTCGGGTGTGCAGCTTGGCGAGTACCTTGTCTTGTTCGGCCGGGTCGAAGGTGGTCTTGACTTGGGCGGCCAACGCATCGGCCTCCGGGTCGGAGTAATGACCCCAATTATAGCCCGAGGGCGGCGTCATCACGCTCCAGCTCGCGTTGACCAGGCCAATGTCGGGATCCCAGAACCCCCAGCTATTGTTCAGGCCAACGACACCCTTGTTGTCGGGTGCGCCGGCCCCGACTCGCCGGCGGGCCCGCAACGCTTCCCACTCCAGCACCTGGAATTCGAGCTTGATCCCGACCTCGGCCAAGTTCTGCTGGACGAAATCGTTCATCGGCCCTGGCTGCATCTGCCCAGACCCGGCCGTGGAGATGGCGAACAGGAGATTTGGCGGCTTCTGCGGCCCGTAACCGGCCTCGCTCAGCAGCTTTTTGGCTGCCGCCGGGTCAAACTTGATGTCGAAGGACGGCGTTCCGAACCAGGGGTGGCCTGGATACACCATCCCCTTGGCCGGCATCGCGGTCCCGCCGAGCAGTTCGACGATGCCGTCGCGGTCGATGGCTAGGTTGACGGCCTTGCGGACGCGGAGGTCGAGCATGGGCGAACCGTCCTCGTAGCTGAGGATATAGGGCCAGATATGCGGATACTTGTTGGTCATCACCTGCATGCCGGAGGAGCGGAGCCGGTCTAGCGTGTCCGGCGGTGGCGCCTCGATCCAGTCGACTTGGCCGGAGAGCAGGGCGGAGACGCGCGTGTTGGGATCCGGCACCGGAAGGAGGATCTGCCGGTCGACTTTCGGGATCCGTGCCGGGTCCCAGTAATCGGCATTGCGGACCAGCTCGGCGCGCGTGCGCGGGACCAGGCGGTCCAGCTTCCAGGGCCCGGTCCCGGCGGGCTGGTTGGCGACGCGGCTCCAATCCCGGCCGAGCCGCTCCCAATTGGCCGGACCGGACATGCTGATGTTGGCGATCTGGTAGGGGATGACGGCATCGGCGCGCTTGGCCGTCATCTCGACGGTGAACTCGTCGATCTTGCGAACCGATTTGATCGGAGCGACGTACGCCGCGCCCTGGGCGGCCTGAGCGGGGTCGAACTGTGGCGCGTCCTTGTCCATCAGCTTGGCCATGTTGAACACGACCGCATCGGCATCGAACAGGCTGCCGTCATGGAAACGGACTCCCTGACGCAAGACAAAGGTCCAGACGGTCTTGGTCGCATCATCGACCGACCAGGACGTGGCCAGGCCGGGGCGGAGGGTGGCCACGACGTCGGCCCGCGACAGGTCCCAGTTGATGAGCGCGTCGTAGAGTTGATAGCCGATGAAGCGCTGGCCCTCGGCGCCTTGGCTGGCCTGACCGGTGGTGAGCGGGATGTCCGCGAAGGTGCACGCCACACGCAGCACGGTTTCCGGTGCGGCCGAAGCGTTACGCGGCACGGCGGCGGTCGCGAGCGCGGCCGGGATAGCAAGAAGGGCGTTGCGTCGGCTCCACATCGGGCGTCTCCGGATCAGGTCGCCGCATTGCGTTGCAACATAAGGGCCACCCGGATTGGAGCGGCGGCGAAGCCATCGTATAGGCGGGAGAAACGAAGCGGGGGAGGGGATGAATCAGGAGGCGCCCGATCTGGAACGATTGACGCCGTTGGACATTCTGCGCAGCACCTCGCTGACGCAGGCAGTCGAGCGCGAGGTTGAGCGCATGATCGTCGAGGGTGAGTTGCAGGGCGGCAGCCACGTATCGGAGCAGGCGATGGCGGCGCGGCTGGGCGTGAGCCGCGGGCCGGTGCGCGAGGCGTTTCGATCGCTGGTGCAAGCGGGTCTGTTGGTGGCGGTGCGGAACCGGGGCGTGTTTGTCCGCGAGATGGCACTACACGAAGTTTTGGACTTGTACGACGTGCGGGCGGCGCTTGAGGGCGAGATGGCGGCGTCGTTGCAAGGACGTGCCGATCCGGAGTTGCTGAAGCGGCTGCGCGACGTGGTGCGCTTGATGCGCGGCGCGGCGAAGCGCGACGCGATGGCCGAACTCTACAAGCTGAACCTCCGCTTCCACGAATTGCTGGCCAGCGCATGCAGCAACACCAAATTAGTGGCTCTATACCGGTCGGTGGTGCGCGACATGCACCTGTTCCGACGCGAAAGCCTGGACCGCTTTGGTAGCCTGCCGGCCTCGGCGGCCGAGCATGCACGGCTCGTCGAAGTGCTGAGCGTGGAGAGCGCGGCGACGATCCGGGAGCAATTTCACGCGCATGTCTTGTCCGGCCGGTCCCGCCTAGAGAACGGGCTGGCCGCTGCAAGATCGGATTCGGAATGACTTAGTCAAACGCAACTGCCTTAGTAGTTGCCAAGATTGCAGACAATCTACGGCTGCTGTTGATCCTTTGACGCTGCCATAGGCACATCGGAGCATGCCGTTCGACTTCTCGTCGCCCACCCCGTTCCGTCAGACAATCCTGACCTTCGGCACGCTGGACATGATCCGTATCCACGTCCGTAGCCTGGTGGACATCGCGCTGTGTCGCGCGGTCCTGATCGACAGCCGCCCGATCCGATTGGCGCCGAACTTGTAGGGTGCGCCTCGGATCGGCGTGTGGCCTCTTCCCTTCGCGGGCATTGCCGGGTCGGGCTGTCTTAAGGTGGTACAGCCCGCGGCGACGTGCAGGACGGTCGCGACGCGTCGCGACCTGGCCTTGTCGGCCACGTTCGGCCGATTGAGCGACGCCTTGCGCTGAATCTCGGCCTATGAGGGCGCCCAGTCCTTGCGTAAGCCTGGCCGGAGCGTTGCGGCCAAACCAGATCCCGATCGGAGTCCAGTTCGTTGGCCGACGAGGACGCGATGCGTGATTGCTTGAGATCCCCGCTTGGATCGAAAACGGGTTCATCGAACCTAAGGCGAGCGGCAGCAAATCTATTGTGTAATGCACAAATAATAGGTTTTGCCTTATTAAAAGGCAAATATTTGTCTGGGAAATAGTTCAGACAGCAATATGCCTGCTTTAAAGGCGT
>JBPBQE010000002.1:0-5116 GCA_050954595.1 Janthinobacterium lividum
TCGCTGCGTGGTCAGGATCAGCAAGGTGACCAACAGTGCCGCTATGGTCGAGACAAAGCCGAGGTCAGGAAATGGAAACTCCTCCAGGGAAACCGACCCCATCAATTGCGCAATGTAGTTTCCGGTGATCCACGCAATGGCTAAACCAAAAATGACTACAAGAGAAACAGGTCGTCCTAGCACAGAAGTTAGCCTATTTGCTAATCGCTGAACTCGCGTAGTTTTCTGATCATGTTGACTGTAAAATTTTGCGAGTTGGTCAACAGTATCATCCTCAAGCTCTGCCATAATTAATCCTTATTCCAGCACATTCTACGACATTCTCATGGTGCCCGTGACACCCACCGAAGCCGCCGTCGTCCACGCCCATGCATCGGCCGACCACCGCCTGGTAATGTGGTTTGTGACCCTGTCTGAGCCAGCCTATCCAGGCCGGGGCCGCAGCCTATGCTATGAAGGGCGACCACAGTAGCGGGCATAGGCTGCCAACGGCTTCGCCTTAGCTGGCCGTGTCGCAACATCCTGGCCCAGATCTTGATTGTCGTCGCCCCTCGTCACGCCAGACCTGTCCTAGGCTCGATGCCGCATAAGAAGCGCTTCATCGCCAAGCCGTTCACCTCGGGCATGGCGCGAGCCCACATCAGGGAGTTCCTACTAGACGCTAAAAAGCCAAAGCCGCTCAGGTAGCAGCCTTCTCTACACACTTGGTATGTCGGACACGGCGGCTTTCCTCAGCCGCAACTCAGGCAAAGCTGGCAACAATTGAACCCCCTCATTCTGCTTAGCCGCAGTTTCGGATAAGCTACGAGGTGATCCTAGTGGTAAGAATCTAACGCTTGGTTCCCGGCCAGAAACGCAGGGCGTCAATGAAATTGGATCATACTGCCCACGTGCTCAGGACTCTTCTGTCAGGTTTTGACCACTAGGTTATGGCCCAGCGATTAGTGGAGGCAAAGATTATTAAGCGCGGACATTCCCTCAAGTGGCACCTCAGCGCGCTTTGCGTCGTACTCTTGTTGCCAACACTGCTGTTCGTGGGCGTATTGCTTTGGAACTACGCGCATTCCGAGCGGACCCGGACGGAGGACCTCGCCAAGAGCTTGTCGCACAGCTTGGCTGTATCGCTTGATCGCGAGATCATCGGCGTGCTGACGACGCTGGAAGCCTTGGCGACATCGCGCAGCCTGCAAACCGGCGACCTGGCAACCTTCTACGAACAAGTGCTGCCGCTCAGCCATCTGCAAGGCATCCAACTCAGCCTGCGAGATACACAGGGGCGTCTGCTGCTGAGCACACGGGCGCCGCTTGGCACGCCGATCCCCGTGCCGGCCAAGCTGGCGGAAACGGACCAGGAGGTGCTGCGCACTGGTGCTGCCAAGGTCACGGACGTGTTCACCAGTGCTACTATCAACAAGCCGGTGTTCCAGGTCATTACCGCTCCCATTCTGGTCGCTGGCAAGCCAACCTACCTGCTCGGTGCCAGCCTGGAGCCGGACTACCTATCGGCGGTCTTCCGGCGGGAGAGCCTGCTGCCGGGTTGGATAGGGGCCGTGCTGGACGGCAGCCGTTTCTTTGTCGCCCGCACGAAAAATCAGGACCGGTTCGTCGGAACCCAGTCCACGGCTGAGCTGCGGGAGCGAACGACCGTCGGTGACGGCTTCTACTATGGCCACAATGCCAGCGGTGCACGAAGCTTGGTCGGTTATGCTCGGTCCGAGCTCACTGGGTGGCTGGTGGCCGTGAACATAGCGGCGGATACCGTATCCGCTCCACTCCGCAGCTCCCTTTTCGTCCTTTTAGCGCTAGGCTGCCTGCTCGCCCTATTGGCCACAGTGTGCGCCATGCTGGTCGGGAGACGGGTCAACAAGGCCATCCTACGCCTGCGTGCCGTGGCGGCGGCCATCGCGAAAGGACAGCCGGTGACGGCGATTGACAGCTCGGTGACCGAGGTAAACCAGGTTGGACAAGATCTGCAAACGGCCGCCCTGCAATTGCAAGAACAGGCTCGTAGGCGCGACGCTGCCGAGGCCAGCGTGCGAGACAGCGAGGCGCATCTGGCCGGCATCTTCGCCCAAACCGGTGCCGGCTTTGCAGAAACCACGCTGGACGGCCGTTTTACCTCCGTTAACGGACATTTTTGCGACTTGGTCGGGCGCACGCAGGAGGACCTGCTGGGCTTGACCGCTCAAGACATCGTCCATCCCGGTGAGCGGGCGCTTCAGGCAGCCGCGCTCTCCAGGGTAGTGATGGATCGGGAGCCGGAAACAGTTGAAACCCGCTTTCTACGTCGTAGTGGCCAAGTAGTGTGGGCCGCCAACACCATCAGTCTGATCGATACCCGTGGTATTCAGCAAACGCTGCTGTTTGTCGCCATCGACATCACCGACCGCAAACGGGCCGAGCAGGACTTGGCGGAAGCCAAAGAGGCGGCAGAGGGCGCTAACCGCGCGAAAAGTGCCTTTCTGGCCAACATGAGCCACGAGTTGCGCACGCCGCTCTCCGCGGTGATCGGCTACACCGAGATGCTGGAAGAGGAAGCTGGCGACCTCGAGGAATCGTCCATGCTCGGCGACCTCGGCAAGATCAAGTCCAATGCCAAGCACCTGCTGAGCTTGATCAACGATGTGCTGGATCTCAGCAAGATCGAAGCCAACAAGATGGACACCTACGTGGAAGAGATCGGTGTTCTGGCCTTTGTGCAGGATGCCGCTGCCACCGTGGACAGCCTGATCCATCGCAAGTCCAACACGCTGGATCTGGTGGCAGGCGCCGGGCTTGGGACGATGCGTACGGACGTGGTGAAGCTGCGCCAGTGCCTGTTCAACCTGCTCAGCAACGCCGCCAAGTTCACCGAGAACGGCACCATTACCCTGGACGTGCAACGCCAGGCCAGACCCGGCGGCGACTGGATGACTTTTGCCGTGCGGGATACTGGGATCGGCATGACGCCCGAGCAGCTGGCGCGTCTGTTCGAGCGCTTTACCCAGGCGGACGACACTACCACCCGCCAATTTGGCGGCACCGGACTGGGCCTGGCGCTTAGCCGTGCCTTCGCGCGCCTGCTCGGGGGTGACATTACCGTGGACAGCACGCCGGACGTGGGTACCTGCTTCACGCTAAGTGTGCCTGCGACCCTGCCCGAGCACGTGCCGGAGGAGGCACCGGCCGAGGCTGTATTGTCCTCGCCCCTCGCCGCGCCGAATGCCCCGGGAGAGGAGCGCGACTTGGTGTTGGTCGTGGATGACGAGGCAGCACAGCGCGAGCTGACCACCCGCTTCCTGCAGCGACAGGGTTTCGCCGTGCGAACTGCCAGTGATGGCCAGTCCGGGTTGGAACTGGCGCGCGCGTTGAAGCCCCGGGTTGTCCTGCTAGACGTGATGATGCCGGGCATGGACGGTTGGGCGGTGTTAAATGCGCTGAAAGCTGATTCCGAGACCGCCAAGATCCCGGTGGTCATGGTCAGCTTTGTCGCCGATCCAGCAACAAGCGCAGCGCTGGGTGCAGCGGACGCTGTGCCCAAACCGGTGAATTGGATGCATTTGAAAGACGTGATGAGTCAGTTCCACGGTCCCGGGCGGGATGTGCTGGTGGTGGACGATGATGCCGACGTCCGCGCTCGCCTGCGCACGGTGCTGGAGCGTGGTGGGTGGACGGTGGACGAGGCACAAGATGGAGCGGAGGCACTTGCACATGTCCTGCACGCTCCACCTCAGATGATCCTGTTGGATCTCACTATGCCGGTGATGGACGGCTTCGCCTTTCTGCATCGCTTGCGCGAAACACCGGGCTGTTCAGACATACCGGTCGTAGTGCTGAGTGCCCGCGACATCACAGGAGCCGAGCGGGAAGAATTAGGGCAAGCGGATCGAGTTCTGCGCAAGGGTGACGTCAGCATGCAGGAACTTACGGCGGAGATCAGGCAACTGGGTCGACACACCTGATGGCTCGTCCCCAAACCTTTCAGTGTCCGTCCGAAATCATTTTATTCAATCTCAACCGGATGCAACCGGCCGACATTTCAGCAGGAACGAACAACCCGCCGTTTATAGGGAAATCGAGTGGTAGACGCTCCGGTTCTCGTCCTCTTCCAACGCGTTATCGTTGGCTAAAATGATCTCGGGCGGACACTCAGACTTCCTCATCAACCCGATGCTGGTCAATGGTTTCAAGTGGTTTCAGGCCTGCGTCAAAGTATTTCCGTCACAACTCCGCGTCGATATCAAAGTCGATAGTGGCCTTAATATTAGGAATCCAAGCATCAAACTTCATTTGGCCATCCCCTTTCTACCTTTCTGAACTGTTTGGGCGTCACTGATTGAGGCATATGCCTTACAACTCGACCTTAGTTCCCAGTTCCACCACCTGTGAAGTTGGGATCAGGAAATATTCCGGCGCGCTGACGGCGTTTCGGGTCAGGAAGGCGTAGATCCTTTCCTGCCAGAGGCACATCGGCAGCGCATCCACTCGGCTTTCGGCTACATCACACCCGAATAGGCCGAACGGAACACGAGCTAACCCCCGTGTCCGGGAAATTGGGGGAGGATCAAGGCGGCGTGGAGCAGATCGTCGTCATGCCAAAGCTGATGATGATGACCGCTGCCGACGCCGAAAGCAGGGCATTATGTATCGCTGAGATTAGCTCCCCCATAAGGAAAGGCTTGCGCAGCAAGGTGGCTCTTTGCCCTAGAATTGCTAGACGCGTTCCGAGCCCTTCTGCGAATCCTGAGACAATAACTACTGGAAGGTTTGGGTTTCGTCCCAAAGCATACGCCGCCAAATCAAGACCATCTTTAGCGCCAGGCATCCGCACATCGGTAAGCAACAGGTGAAATGGCTGATTATCAAAGCTGATTACTCCGTCGTCACCACTCTCGACTTTGGTGACGTCAAATCCTTCATCAAGAAGCATTTCAGTCACCAGATGCCCTGTGTCGACATCATCCTCGGCATATAGAATTCGCTGGCGCCGAACGCTTTCAAGCTGCAATCCGCTCATGCAAATGTCCATCCCGGTCCCATCTGCCAACGATCTTAGGGGTATTCTTATTTAACTAGTCGATGACTAAGCGTCGCTTCCCGTCGAAAATGCGTCGGCTGGAATGACCAATCGGGATTG
>JBPBQE010000489.1:0-5093 GCA_050954595.1 Janthinobacterium lividum
ACCGACGGCGAGTTCGTCAGCGTGCTATTGCAGGGCGTCGCGCCGATCGATGCGATCGGCATTCCGCGCGCGGCGATCCTGTCGGACCAGCAGGGCAATTACGTCTGGGTGATCGGCGACGGCAACAAGGCCGAGCAGCGCCGAATCCAGCTCGGCCAGAGCACGCCCGAGACGGCCATCGTGTCGTCCGGCATCAAGGAGGGTGAGATGATCGTCGTTGATGGCGTCCAACGCGTCCGACCCGGCGCCGTCGTCAACCCCGGCCCGGCGGCCACGCCTCCGACCCTCACACCGAAGACCTGAGATGATCTCCTCCGTCTTCGTCGACCGGCCGCGCCTGGCGATCGTCATCGCCATCATTATGACGCTGGCCGGCGCGCTGGCCATGCTGCGCATTCCGGTCGCCCAGTTCCCCGACATCGTGCCGCCGCAGGTGCAGGTCACCACGCGCTATCCCGGCGCTTCGGCCTCCGTAGTGGAAGCCACCGTCGCGCAGCCGCTAGAGGCACAGGTCAACGGCGCCGACCGCATGATCTACATGAAGTCCAACTCGGGTAACGACGGCAGCTACGGGCTGACCGTCTCGTTCGAGCTGGGCACCAACCCGGACATCAACACCGTCAACGTCAACAACCGCGTCCAGGCCGCACTGTCGCGCCTGCCGCAGGAAGTGCAGCGCCAAGGCATCACCGTCCAGAAGCGCTCGTCGGCGATCCTGGAGTTCCTAGCCTTCAGCAGCGAAGGCGCCAAGCAGGCCCCGCTGTTCATCAGCAACTACGTCACCATCAACGTGCTCGACCGCCTCAGCCGCGTGCCGGGCGTGGGCTCGGCGTCGCTGTTCGGCGCGCTCGACTACTCGATGCGCATCTGGCTCGACACCGCGAGGCTGGTCAGCCTCAACCTGTCGCCCAACGACGTCATCACCGCGATCCAGCAGCAGAACGTGCAGGCGCCGGTGGGCCGGGTCGGTGGGCGGCCGACGAGCAACGACACACAGTTCCAGATCAACCTGCAGACCAAGGGCCGCCTTACCTCGCCGGAGGAGTTCGGCAACATCGTGCTGCGCGCCAACCCGGACGGCTCGCTGCTGCGGGTACATGACGTCGCCCGGGTTGAGCTCGGCGCGGCTACGCAGGACAGCGAGAGCCGCCTGAACGGCAACCCGGCCGTTACCGTCGGCGTCTATTTGGCACCCGGCGCCAACGCCGTGCAGACCAGCCAGCGCGTCCAGGACGCGTTGAACGAGTTGCAGACGCGGTTCCCCGAAGGGCTGAAATCGACCGTCTTCTACAACAGCTCGAGCTTCGTTTCCGACACGATCGAAGAGGTCATCCACACGCTGGCCGAGGCATTCGTGCTGGTCGTCCTTGTCGTGTTCATCTTCCTCGGCAATTTCCGCGCGACGCTGATCCCCACCTTTGCCGTCCCGGTCAGCCTAATCGGCACCTTCGCCGTGCTGCTGGTGATCGGCTACTCGGCCAATACCGTCTCGCTGCTGGCCCTGGTTTTGGCGATCGGTATCGTGGTCGACGACGCCATCGTCGTGGTCGAGAACGTCGAGCGGGTGATGGAGGAGGAACCGCACCTCACCCCCAAGCAGGCCACGAAAAAGGCGATGGGCCAGATCACGGCGCCGATCATCGCCATCACGCTGGTGCTGCTCTCCGTCTTCGTGCCGATCGGCTTTATCCCCGGCATCTCCGGCACGCTATTCCGGCAGTTCGCGGTGACCATCTCGGTGGCCATGCTCGTCTCGGCGATCAACGCGCTGACGCTGTCGCCGGCGCTGTGTGGCGTGTTCCTGCGGCCGCATCATGGGCCACGCCGCGGCATCATGGGCCGCATCGGCCGCGGTATCGACTGGGCCCGCGACGGCTACGCCAACATCGTCGCCCGGCTGATCCGCTTTTCCGTCATCTCGCTCGTCCTGGTCGGCGCGTCGGTCGCCGGCATCTTCGCCCTCAGCCTCAAGACACCGACCGGCTTCCTGCCCGACGAGGACCAGGGCGCGTTCTTCGTCGCCGTCCAGTTGCCGGACGCCGCCAGCGTTACCCGCACTCGCGAGGTGGTTCAGCGCATTGAGGGCATCGCCCGCGACATTCCGCAGATTCAGAACGTGCTCGGCATCGTGGGCTTCTCGCTGCTCGACGGCAGCAACCAGTCCAACGCCGCCTTCATGGTCATGCGACTCAAGCCGTTCGCCGACCGCGCCGCCACGACCGACAAGGTGCAGGCGGTGATCGGCCGCATGTTCGGGCAGTTGCAACAGATCCGCTCGGCCAACGCTTTCCCGTTCAACCTGCCGCCGATCATCGGCCTGTCCACCTCAGGCGGCTTCGAATACCAACTGCAGAACCTCGAGGGCGCCGACCCGGCCGTCATGGGTGGCGTGCTGAACGGCCTGCTCGCCGCCGCCAACGCCGACCCGGCATTGGCACGCGTGTTCAGCACCTTCAGCGCCACGACCCCGACCATCTTCCTCGACATCGACCGCGAGAAGGCTCAGGCGCTCGGCCTGTCGATCAGCAACGTGTTCACCGCGCTGCAGGCCACGTTGGGCGGCATCTACGTCAACGACTTTAACCTGTTTGGCCGCATCTGGCAGGTCAACATCCAGGGCGAGGCCGCCGACCGGACCGACATCCCGTCGATCTGGCAGATCCAGGTGCGCAACGACAAGGGCCAGATGGTGCCCATGCGCAGCATCGCTTCGGCCCGCATCGTGCTGGGGCCGCAGACGATCAGCCGCTACAACAACTACCGCTCGATCGGCATCAACGGCACGCCGAAGCCGGGCGTGTCCTCGAGTGCCGGGCTGGCCGCGATGGCCGCCGTCAGCAAGACCGTGCTGCCCCCGGGCTACGCCTATGAATGGACCGGCACCGCTTACCAGGAGGTCTCGGCCTCCGGACAGACCGCCTACATCCTCGGGCTGGCGGTGTTGTTTGCCTATCTGTTCCTGGTCGCGCTCTACGAGAGCTGGGTGATCCCGATCCCGGTGCTGCTGTCAGTGACGGTGGGCGTGTTGGGGGCGTTCGCCGGGCTGCTGATCGCCGGGTTGTCGTTGGATCTGTATGGGCAGATCGGACTGGTGGTGTTGATCGCGCTGGCGGCCAAGAATGGCATTCTGATCGTCGAGTTCGCCAAGGAACAGCGGGAAGCCGGCAAGAGCATCCGGGAGGCCGCCCGGCTCGGAGCGCAGACGCGGTTCCGCGCGGTGATGATGACGTCTATCGCCTTTATCCTGGGCCTGATCCCGCTGGTGACGGCCAACGGTGCCGCCATGATCAGCCGCCGTTCGGTGGGAACGCCGGTGTTCGCCGGCATGCTCGCGGCGTCGGCGTTCGGCATCTTCCTGATCCCGATGCTGTATGTCTGGTTCCAGTCCGCCCGGGAATGGGCCAAGGCCCGCTTTGCCGGCATGCCCAACCACGAACACGCCGATGCCGCCGAGTGACCCCGGAAAAGCACAAGCCGCTGGTTTCCGCCCAGTTTCCGCAGTGAGCGCGTGAACCTTTCAGACCGGGCTGGCTTTGCTACCCGCGACCTTTGCGCGGATAGGACAAGACGAATGCACGACAGAGTTTCGAAATTCACGACCACGATCGCCGTCGGCATGATCAGCCTGATGACGGCCTGCACGCAGGGCGAGCCCGGCCATGTCAATCCGGCATCCATCGGCACCGGGGCGTCGATCACCCCCTCCACTCAGCGCAATCTCAAGCCGGCACCGACCCCGTCGCTGAGCACCGTCGGCACCCCCAGCGCCCCGAGCTTCGGCCCCGGCGTCGGCGCGGAGATCAACACCGGCATCGGCGTTCAGCGCGACAACGGCCTGGTTCCCTGATCGGATTGCGCCAGGGGGGCATCCGACGCCCCCTTGGCGTGTGCCGTTCCAGCCAGATATGATGACGAACATCGGCAGGAGCTCGTTCTCATGGCTAAGTTCGGCATCGCACAACCGGTTCGTCGCGTCGAAGACCCTCGCTTGCTGTTGGGTAACGGCAACTACACGGACGACATCGCCCTGGCCGACACCGCGGTCGGCATCGTTCTGCGTAGCCCGCACGCCGCTGCCACGATTTCACGGGTCGACGTCACCGCGGCCAAGGCCGCTCCAGGCGTGTTGGGCGTCTACACCGCCGCCGACCTGAAGGCCGACGACATCGGCCCGCTACCGTGCGGCATCCCGCTGAAGAACCGGGACGGCAGCGACCGGGCCGACCCGCCGCACAGCGTGCTGGCCGACGGCGCCGTGCGTCACGTCGGTGACCCCGTCGCGTTCATCGTTGCCGAGACGCACCAGCAGGCGCGCGATGCGGCCGAGCTAGTGGAAATCGAGTATGACTCGTTGCCGAGCTGCACCGATCTCGGCGCCGCCATGGATTCCGACGCCGCCCTGGTCTGGCCAGACGTGAAGAACAATGTCGTGTTCGACTGGGAAACCGGTGACAAAGCCAAGACGGAGGAGCTGTTCGCCAGCGCCGCCCACGTCGCCAAGCTGACCGTGGTCAACAACCGTATCGTCGTGAATTCGATGGAGGCGCGCGCGGCGCTGGCCGATTACGACGACGGGCGCTGGACGTTGCACACCAACACGCAGGGCGGCTGGGGCATCAAGAACCTGCTGGGAACCGTCGTGTTCAAGACCGGTGCCGAGTCGTTCCGTGTGGTGACTCCGGACGTCGGCGGCGGGTTCGGCATGAAGCTGTTCCTCTACGCAGAGCATGCGCTCACCTGTTACGCCGCCCGCAAGTTGGGTCGCCCGGTGAAGTGGACGTCCGAGCGGTCGGAAGCCTTCCTGTGCGACACCCACGGCCGCGACAATATCACCCAGGGCGAGATCGCGCTCGATGCCGATGGCAAGTTCCTCGCCATTCGCAGCCGCAACGTCGCCAACATGGGCGCCTACCTCAGCACTTACGCGCCGTTCATCCCGACCGGTGCTGGCACCAAGGTGCTGGCCAGCGTTTATAATTTCCAGTCGGCCTACGTGAACGTCATCGGCGTGTTCACCAACACGGTCCCGGTGGACGCCTACCGCGGCGCCGGCCGTCCGGAGAGCAACTACCTGGTCGAGCGGCTGATCGACA
>JBPBQE010000263.1:0-5043 GCA_050954595.1 Janthinobacterium lividum
AGACTTTCGATGTGCGTCACGCCGATAAGGGTGACACGGCCGTTGTAGCGGAGCTGTACTCCCCTCACAGCATTCCGCAGAGACAGCACGACATCGGCTCCGATCCGGCTCACATCGCTCACCACCGCAAGCCCGACCGCGCTGCTATAATCAGACATGGCTAATTCCGTCCGCTGCGACCGCCGGGTGCCCCACCGACGAGTTACCGCCAGCCGATCACTTGAAATGGAGCACTCCTGCGCCGGGGTAGGCTTGCCGGTGCCCTGGTTGATCCTCCCTCCAAGCGTGGAACAGGTCCGGAGCCTGTTGCCACATGACTCGCCATCATCGAATGGAGCCAAGCGCATCAACCATCGCCTGAATGCCGGGCCGGCCGGGGGCATCGGCCGCCATTAGGGCGAGCGCGCGGTGGAAGTCGGCGAGGGCGGCTTTCGGATCGGATGCGCGCTGATGGAGTTTGCCGCGGACGACGAGGAGCGATGCAGTCGCGCCACCGGAGTTGATCGCCTCATCGAGATCGGGAAGCGCCAGGCTGTCCTGGCCGGTCTGAACAAATGAAACGCCCTTGTTGCCGTAGGCGGCAGCATAGGATGGGTCGATCTTGATTGCCCGGCTCAGATCGGCAATGGCTTTCTGGAATTGTCTGGTCACGTTGTATGCGTCACCACGGTCGTTCAGGGCGCGCACGCTCGCATTGTTGATGCCGAGCGCCCGTGTAAAGTCGTCGATGGCCGCCTGATACTGGCGTCCCTCCATGGACAAGTCGCCGCGTTGGATAAGGATGATTTCGTATCTTTGTCTCAACCCGGCGACGAGGCTCGCGTCGAGCGCGCCCGCCTTGTCCAGGTCCGCGAGGGCCAGGTCATATTGCTGCTCCTGCTCGTAACCCCTGCTGCGTCCGGCATAGGCCGGCGCGTAGTCGGGCGCCAACGCGATGGTCCTGTTCATGAACTGGACCCTGGCATCGCCTTCGGTCAGCGTGCCCAGCACCAGGTAGGCGTCAGGGTGCTCGTTCGGCTTCAGCGCAACTGCCTTCCTGGCGTCGGCAGCGGCCGCGTCGTAGTCACCGCTGGCCAACTCGGCGTCTGCCCGTGCCGCATAGGCGGCATCCGAGTTCGGATTGAGCGCCAGTGCCTGCCCGAAATACGCCATCGCGGTATCGGAATCCTGCGCGGACAGGCGAATCAGCCCGGCAGTGACGTAGCCGACTGCACGATCGGCAGCAGAGCGTGCTTCATTCCGGGCCGTTGCGAGGCAGGACGGCAGCGCGACAGACACGTTCTGGCTATCTGTGCACATCGCGAGGCTGTCCGGCACCGGTGCGGCTCGGGCAGACGCTCCCAGAAATACGGCGGCGACGACAGCAAGCCGGGTCAACGGACACATGGAAGCATTCCGGGCTGATCATGCGCTTGTTGGCGCTTCGGCCCGCCTAGCTGGACGTGGAGGTTCATGGAAACTCTGTAGCAGAGGCAGTCCTCCATGGGTCAGCCGTCAACGCCCGGAACTTCTCGCGCACCTCGGGCAGCTCGGCCGCGCTGACCTACTTCTTCCGGTTCACCTTGCGCCCGCGCCAGTCCTTGCTTTTTACCTAGTCTGCAAGCACGATGCTGGGCGGGGTTCCGGCGAGCCACCTTTAACGGGTAGCCCTTGATCCGGATGGTGGTGGGACAGCAGACGCGGCGATAGCAGCGGCGTAGTGGACCGCAATCTGCTACCTGATGTGGTCAAAGGCTGAGCATGATTTCAACCACTGCCCTCATCGCTGATGAGCTACTAAACGCCTTTCCGACAAGGCAAGCGGTCCGGTTTCCCCGCTGGTGAACAGTGTTCAAAGCGAGGAGCCGCTACAAGTCGAAGCGGACTTCGCTGACAAGGACGATTGGACGAAGCTCAGGCCCGAATGGCTGGATGCGGTGCCAGATGGGTTTGCATCAGCGCTGAGCTTCCTCTCCAACGAAGCAATCCGCTTCTACATTCCTGCTTATCTCACAGCGGACCTTATGGGAGCGCTTCATCGGGTAGATCCGACGTTCGCGTTAGTTAACGGCTTTAGCAACTTGTCACGTGGGCAAAAAATATGGCCTCGACAAGAGATGACATGGAGCGACTACGCACGCGCTCGGTGGGACGGTCTCACTCAGAAACAGTCAGCCGCTATAGTTCGTATCTCGAGTGGCGCGTTGAGCGGGATGGCGTTGCTGTCGAATACAGCATTGTCGAGGCTTTGGCCGACTACTGGTATGCACGGGCAGTTTTGTAGCCACGCCATTTATAACAAATTGGCGGATCGCCGCAAGGCACCCGTCTCTATCTCCGATAGTTGTTGTTAAACCGAAAGCTACCTCATCGACCCGAAATCGTCATCATACTTGATGTCGAGCCGACCACGGCGGCGTTCGTCGCAGCCTTCTTTGGTCGAGCAGGCGCTGCGTCACGAGATCGAAATGCAGTCTCGTCGGGTATCCTCCTTGAACACCTCCCCGCCCCGCAGCCGTGTCAGTCGAGGCAAGAGCGCCGTCAGGCGAAGCGCGCTTGGCGCTGTTCTTTGCGGTGGTCCGGCCGGGGCGCCTGCAACGCCGGCTTGGTGTTGATGTAGGGCGGGGCAGGCATTTTCCCGACCGGCCGCCGCCACTGCGCACGACCCACCAAGTGCTGTTGCGCGAGCCCGGCTGACAGGCCAGGGTTTTGACGACCCGGCGGATTGGGATCAAGCTCGTGCAAATGGCGTAATGTAGGAAGCGGCGGCGCATCCAGTCGGGGAGACAACATGGATTTCGCGCTCACGCCGGAGCAGCAGGCGCTCACCGAGGCGGTCGGCCGGGTGGTGCAAGGAGTTGGCGACCGCTACTGGCTCGAACGGGACGCCACCGCCCTCAGCCATCCCCTCATTTTATACTAACGTTTGCTGCGGTCCATAAGGCATCTATTGGAAGAGACTGATCCTCTTTCCGAACCCATGCATACCCTCTTCGAAAGCAGTGGGATGGCTTAGGGCAGCCCTGCAGGCAGGTAGGCAGTCGTCGGCCCCGGGGTGATTTAAATCCCTGACTTTGCCCAATGAAAAATGAGGGGATAGCTGAGGCCACCGCCACCTTTCCCGTGGCGTTCGCGGCGGCGATGGCCGAAGGCGGCTGGCTGGGCGTCACCATGCCGGAGGAGTACGGCGTCGGGCTGGGGCTGACCGAGGCGACGCTGATGATGCACGCGGTGGCTCGCTCGCCGGGGGCACAGGCGGCGGCGTCCATCCACATGAACATCTTCGGCCACCACCCGATCGTGGTGCACGGCACGGCGGAGCAGAAGCAGCGCCGGCTGCCGCCGTTGATCGCCGGAGCCGATCGCGCCTGCTTCGGCATCAACGAGCCGGATGCCGGGCTGGACACCACGCGCGCCAAGACAAGGGTCGGGCGTGTGCAGGGCGGCGGCTACCAGATCCACAGGCTTACGCGTTCGGGGAGTGACTGGCACTTGTTCCACCATCTTGGCCTTTGGCTGCGGCGGTAGGCTGCCCCGTGCACCCACCCGGTGGCGCGGGGCTACGTGCTGCACATCGAGCGATGGCTGGCCTCAACGCGACGTGCGTGCGTAGGCCCCGATGAAGCTCACGCCCATTCCGCCGCATCCGTTCTCCCACGCCCACAGGAACGGCCCGGCGAGTTGCATCCGGATGCGGCAGGAGTACGGATCCGCGTCGCTGAACGGCAGGGTTTTGTCGTTGTCGCCCTGGGTAAAGGCAAGCAGGTTGCCCTGCGGCCCCACCGTGCCCTTGACCTCGCCGAGGTTGACGGCACCGCGGCGCACCCGGTCGGGGTCGTGACTGCCAAAGGTAGCGTCCCCTTTCACGTGTAGCAGGCCGGAGGACAACATCGAAATCGTGAGAGACTGGTCCTCCGTCCGCCAGTGACCGACCCAGGCATCGTGCGCCGGTTGCATCGGGAGGGCCAGCGCCAGGGCCGCCGAAGGAAGCCAGCCCTCGGTCGTGTTGCCCTTCGCAGTGGTCAGCAATGCGCAGGAGAAGGTGCCCTCTGTGCCCGTTATCACTACCGTGTCACGAGGAACGGCGTACGCATGGGCGCGGCAGGCGTAGTTTACGAGAGAGAGCGCGATAGCAATCGCTTTGATCGCCGAGGACTTCCTCGATGAGAGTGAGGGCCTGCCACTTGATATCCATTTCGGCCGGCGATGTCGCTTCGATCTGAGCAAGGTGCCGAACGTCACATCGAATCTCTAACTCTGGTCGACCAGCGATGAGGGTATCATCTAGGACGACTGTGTTGCATGGGTCATTGGGCGGCCGCAGTTGGGTCATCTCGTTTTCATTGTTACGTGATGCGGACGTACTCCGGACGTCCGAGCTCCAGCATCCGGTTTAATGCACTCACGGCAATCGCTACCTCGGTCGCTCGACGTCGATCAGTGCGCGATCGTAGACCATCACCGATGACCCGTTTGAAACGACTGATATCGGCCTCGACGAGAGCCCGCCAGTTGTACCCAGAGGCCTTTTGCCAAGCCATGCGGCCACGTTCGGCGATGCTCTGCAGGTGACCGTCTCGCATCGTGGGCGCCGTCTGCGCCGTTTCGCTTAGCACGGTGCTGGATCGCGGTGGCACGATGACGGAGGCGTCGGGATGACGCGACACGACCTCACCGTAGACACCGTCTTGATCGTAGGCGCCGTCAGCGGTGAACGACGCGACCGGGCCATCAACCTGGTCGAGCAAAGCGCCGATCTGCGAGGCATCGTCGACGTCGCTGGTGGTCAGCGTCGCCGCCGCGATCTGCCCGGTGTCGGCGTCAACCGCGATGTGCAGCTTGCGCCACGCACGTCGGGTCTTTGTGCCATGCTTCTCGTGCAGCCATTCGCCGGACCCGCACAGCTTCAATCCCGTGCTGTCCACCAGCAGGTGCACGCGACCAGAGTCCGGCCGAGGGCGGACCGCCTCCAGGCCCTCAGCCCGGCGACTGAGCGTTGTATGATCCGGCACCGCGAGATCGAGGCCGAGCAGGGCAATGATGGAGCCGATCAACCCTTCGGTC
>JBPBQE010000431.1:0-5041 GCA_050954595.1 Janthinobacterium lividum
GCTGGATGACGGTGTTTGGGGTGCGGCGAAGAGTTGCCGCTTCGGTCCCCAGTGCCGCAATAGGAACTGGACATTCCGTTTGCGGCCTGATTTGGCCGCAAGCGGACTGTCCGGTCTGGAGTATGAACAAGCGGGAAGCGGACATCTTCGGCGTCGGTTTTGTCGTCTGGGTTCAGGAAATGTGCGGAACCCAGGCCAGGAACGCGGCCGGCTTCATAATGCGGGTTCCGCGCCATTGGTCGAGCACGAGCAGATCATCGTCGCCTGAGACGATTACCTTTGCTCCCGCGACCAGGGCCAACTCCAGATAGCGGTTATCTTTGGCATCGCGGCACTCGGCGATCGTCTGAGCCGGTTCAAACCACGCTGCTGCCGCTGACAAAAGCTCGAGCACCTCGCGCCGTCGATCATCAGAAATCGCGCGACGGAACTTCGGGCGCGACAGCACCTCGTTGACCTCGCCGAATACAGCTTCTGAAAGCGCGATCGTCCCGTGTCGACGAGCTGTGGCGATTGCCTGTCGAGAGATACTGGAAGGCGAGAGAGCGGCAGAGACAACGACGTTTGCGTCGACAACGAAGACGCTCAGACCCGACGCTCGGCGTTGTAAGCGTCCAGCTCCGCCTCAATTTCTTCATCCGAGAGCCCGAGGCTTCGTGCTTCATTCGACGTCCGCTCAAACAGCGTGACGAGGGGATCGTCGCTTCCGGGCTGAACGAGGCGGTCGACCAGTCGACCAATAGCAGCCAACCGACGATTGTCGCTTAGAGCGAGGGCCGTCGCCTTCTCAACCGGAACTTCGATTTTGGTCATGTCGTTCATGGCTTCGCCCCAGCACGCGAAGTGAGCATAGCACATTCCGCGCACTGCTTCAGCAGTGAGACCCCAAAGCATAGATCGGCCGGACGAGGTGACGGCCCAAGGCGTCTGTCTCGGACCGTCTCAGAACCACAACCGCGCTAGACCTCCGTCCCTTCCGAAAGGGTTAATGCGTCTTCAGCGTCGACGCCAAGGTAGCGCACGGTGCTCTCCAGCTTCGTATGGCCGAGCAGGATCTGCACGGCGCGCAAATTGCCGGTCCGCTTGTAGATTAGCGCAACCTTGGTCCGTCGCATGCTGTGTGTGCCGTAGGCCAAGCGGCCCAACCCAATGCTTTCGACCCAATCGCCGACCAACCTGGCATATTGCCGCGTGCTGATATGGTCATCGCCGCCGACCCGGCTCGGGAATACGTAGTCGGCCAGTCCACCCCCTCGATGGGTCAGCCAGGCGATCAGGCTCTCGCGGGTCTGCTCCGTCAGTTCGAACTGCACCGGCTTGCCCGTCTTCTGCTGCACGATGGTCGCTCGATGCCGGGCAGCGCCGTTGACCACGACAGCCCCGATCCGGAGTTGCACGAGATCGCAGCCGCGCAGCTTGCTGTCGATCGCCATGTCGAACATGGCGAGGTCGCGGATACGGCCCCCGCGTTGCAAGGTGAGTCGGATTGACCAGACCTGCTTGGGCTTGAGCGGCGGTTTCGGTCCGACAAAGGCGCCCTTGTTCCAGGGTACGGTGGGCCGGGTCGTCGGTGACACTCTTGGTGGGGAACGATGCTCCATGACACATCTCCGGTGCCGCTTGAATGCGGCGAGCAGAGCGTAATGCGGCCGGGCTCAGTTTGATGGCGCAAAGGCACAGCAAGGGAGAGCGTCGCTGAAGAGGCTAAAGCAGCGGATCGCGAGCGCAGTCCGAGGCGACAACGGCAAACGGCCCTCCAGTCTAATGCTGCACTCCGTGCGGGTAGATCCGGCTCACGCCGCCCGAGCGGCTCAAACGCCTGCGATTCCTATCCAGCGGCCCGGGCGCCATCTGGATCGAAGTCGTCGACGGCGATTGGACCACGACCGTAGGCGACATCGCGGTTCACCCCACTCGAACGCGCGGCCGGATCGAGGCGGTGATCGCCCGGCCGGGCGACGAACGGCTTGTTGTCGTCACCCATGATCCGCTGGATTGGTTTCGCACTTCATTCTGCTGTCTAGTCATTTACTGCCCGAGTGCATCATCGTTCGAACGTAAAAGCGTTGCAGCATTAGGAAAGGCAGAGCCGCGACCAGCACGGACACCGAGGCGGAGGCGAACAGCCCGCCCCAGTTCGCGGTTTCCAGGTTTGCATGCCGGGCGATCGCCACCTGGATCATCACCTTGTCCGGTGAGCTCGCCGCGACGACGGGCCAGAAGAATGCGTCCCACTGTTGCACGAACTGCATTAGCGCAGCGGTGGCGATTGTGGGTCCCGCAAGCGGCATGACGAGGCGCCAATAGACTTGCCACCAAGTTGCGCCATCGATCCGGCCTGCCTCGTACAGTTCCTTGGGCACGGCTGTGAAGAATTGCCGGAACAGAAAGATTGAGAGCCCGCTAGCTACCTCCGGCAGGATCAAGGCCGCGTATGTATCGGTCCACCCAAAAAACCGCATCAGCGTGTAGAGCGGCATGACGATCGACTCGAACGGCATCATGAAGCTGGCCAGCACCAGCACGAACAGAGCGTTCCGGCCGGGAAACTGAAACACCGCGAAGGCGAACCCGGCCATAGAGTTGACCAACACCGCCGCCACCACCGTCGTCAGCGACACGAACATCGAATTGCCGAGCGCGCGCGGAAAGTCGCCGTGTGTCAACTCAGCATAGTTCTCCAGCGTGAGCTGCGATGGGAAGAGCGTGCGCCAGGAGAAATGACCGCCGTAGCGGAATATGTCTGCGGCCGGGCGAATGGAGGAGATGAGCAACCAGTAGAGCGGGAGCAACGCCAGCGACGCCAAGACCATCATCGTGGCGTAGCGCAGCACTTTCAAACGCCTTCCTCCGCTCGGAACAACCGCAACTCCAAAGCGGCGACAGTTCCGACGATCAGTAGGATGACCGTGGAGATCGCCAGGGAGCGTCCGTCATCAAGCAAGCTGAACGCCGCACGATAGGCCTCGTACATCAACAGCGAGGTGCTGCCGTTCGGGCCACCAGTGGTGATGATGTAGACCGGCGCAAACAACAGAAAATTCGCGGCGGTATCGGCCACCAGCACGAAGCCGAAGGTCCGGCGCATGAGGGGCATCGTCACGTGGATCAGCCGGCGCCACCAGCCGGCACCGTCGATCATCGCCGCCTCGTTCACTTCCTGCGGGATCGCCCCCAGGCCCCCCAGCATGAACAGCATCCAGTAACCGACGCCACGCCAGGTGCAGATGGCAATCAGCGAGGGCAAGGCCTGTCCCTCGCTTCGGAAGAACGGCTGGGCCGGTAGGCCCATGCTGCGCAGCAACCCGTTCACCGGCCCTACCCCCGGATCGAGTAGCAAATTCCACAACACCGATGTCAACGCGATTGACACGGTGATCGGCAGCAAGACTGCCGTACGCATGAAGCCGATACCGCGGCCCGGTCGGACCATCAGCAGCGCGAGCAAGAATGCCAGCACGACCTGGAGCGGATTGATGATGATGTTGAACAGCAGCGTGACCTGGATGCTGCGCCAGAACGCGGGGTCGTCAGCCAGGCCTTGATAGTTGCCGAGCCCACTGAACGCCGTCTCGCCCGTGAGCCCAGTACTATATAGCCCGCCCACGAGGGACAGGACGATCGGCGCGAATCGGAACAGAAGCAACCCGGCCAACGCGGGCGCGAGAAACGCGAAGGGCACCCACGCCGAAGTCTTCAAATGATCAGGTCCCCTTGTATTTCACGAGCGCCCGATCGATCTTGGCCGCGGTCTCTGTCAGCATCGTCTTGACGTCGCCCCCGGTCTGCATGTCGCGCAGCGTCTGCCGCAGCAGGTCTTCGTATTCCCGCCAGCCCGGGGTGGCCGGGCGGGGCACCGCCGTGTTGTCGATCTCAAACCGGATGATCTTCCAAGTCGGCGTGGCGAATACCTCGGGCAACCGGTCCCAGACGTCCTTGCGAACGGGCACATACGGGCGAAGCTTGAACCACTCCAATTGTGTGTCGGACGAGGTCATGAACTGCAGGAACTTCGCCACGTCGGCCTTGTTCCGCGTCCGCGGATTGGCACCGATATGCCAGGCCCCCGTTGGCGTCACCGGCTTGCCCCCAGCGAAATACGGATGTGGCGCAACGCCCCAGTCGAGATCCTTGTACTTCGTCCGGAATAGGTCGAGGTTGAACGTGCCACCCAAGAACATGCCGATCCTGCCCGAGCCGAAAAGGTCGGGTGTCACGTTGTTGTCGAACACGCCGGGAGGCGCAATCTTCCAGTCCGTGTAGAGGCGCTGGACGAAGGTGAATGCCTGGACGAAGGCCGGGTCGTCGAGATAGCCGGACGCCTTCAGACCATCGGGGCTGAGCGCCACGCCGCCAAGGGACTGGCCGAACGGCAACAGCTGATAGGGCCGCTCGGCCTGCTCGATGATCAAACCCCAACGGTTCTCCGCCGGCCGGGCCATCTTGCGCCCTGCTTCGACAACCTGCTCCCACGTCCAGCGCTGGGCCACGTCGGCGGCCGGCGGCTCTATTCCAGCCTCCTTGAAGAAGGCGCGGTTGTAGAACAGAAGCTGTGAGGAAGTAGAGAACGGGGCCGAGAACATTTTGCCGCGCCAACTCGCGGCCGTCACCGCCGCATTGGAGAACTGCGATTTGTCGAGCACGTCGTCGAGGCTCATGGCTTGGCTGCGCACGGCATAGCTCGCCGTCAGCGGACTGTCGCAGGAGTAGATATCAGGCTCCGGGGTGCGGGCGCCCAGGCGGATCTCCAACGTCTGGAACAGGTCGGAGAACGGGATGAGCTCGTAGCTCGCCGACACGTCCGGCGTCGCGGCGTTGAAGGCGTCGAACATCGGCTTGACCTGGCTCTCCGGCCAGCCATTCCAAGTGGCCTTCAGTTGCACGGCGGCCTGGGCACGGCCCGCCGTCATCGCCGCCAGTCCGCTCACTATTGCCGCACGTCGCGTGATCCGCATCTCTGCCTTCGCCTGCGCCGGCTTGACGCGCCCGGCTTTGTTGCTTTCTCTCAGGCCCTATACCGCGGGGCCACTCGCAGTCCAAC
>JBPBQE010000458.1:0-5024 GCA_050954595.1 Janthinobacterium lividum
CGGGTGGTGGAGACCGGGTTGACGGACCAGGTGCTGGAGGACCCGCAGCATCCGTATACGCAGTTGCTGGTCAGTTCGGTGTTGCAGGCATGAGGCGTTTGGAGGCGACCGGGCTGCGGAAGGCGTTCGTGCTGCATCTGCAAGGGGGCGTACGGATCCCGGTGTTGGACGGGGTGGATTGCGCGCTCGAGGCGGGGCGGTGCTGCGTGCTGGCGGGGCCGTCGGGGGCGGGCAAGTCGACGCTGATGCGGGCGCTGTATGGCAGCTACCGGGTCGATGGCGGGGCGATCCGGGTGTGGCATCGGGGGGCTTGGGTGGACATCGCGGGAGGTGATCCGCGGGTGGTGCTGGAGGTCCGGCGGGAGACGCTGGGGTATGTGAGCCAGTTCCTGCGGGTGGTGCCGCGGGTGTCGGCGTTGCAGATCGTGGCGGAGGCGGCCGAAGGGGATCGGGAGCGGGCGGAGGCGCTGTTGTTGCGGCTGAACATTCCACGGCGGCTGCATGGGCTGCCGCCGGCGACGTTCTCGGGGGGTGAGCAGCAACGGGTCAACCTGGCGCGCGGGTTCATCGGGGGGCATCCGGTGCTGCTGCTGGACGAACCGACGGCGTCGTTGGATGCGGAAAATCGGGACGTGGTGATCGGGTTGATCGCCGAAGCGAAGGCGCGGGGAGCGGCTCTGGCGGGAATTTTCCATGACGGTGCGGTGCGCGAGGCGGTGGCGAATAGCGTGCTGATGATCGCTCCCATAAGAGAGGCGGCATGACGATATTGACGAATGCGCGGGTGGTTCTCCTGGACGAGGTGATCGAGGGGACGGTGGTTCTCGACGGTCAGCGCATCGTGGAATTCCAGCCGGGACGAAGCAATAGTCCTGGCGCGATCGATCTCGAGGGCGACGTGCTGATGCCGGGGATCGTCGACGTTCATACCGACAACCTCGAGCGCCAGGTGCAGCCGCGGAACAATGCGCGGTGGCCGTCGCGGTCGGCGATGCTGACGCATGATGCGCAGTGTGCGGTGAGCGGTGTGACCACCGTGTTAGACGCGCTGTGCCTGGGTGATCTCGGCTTCGACAAAGACCGGATCCAGACGTTCCATGATGGGGTGAAGGACCTGGACGCGCTGGACGGGACCGGGCTGTTGAAGTCCGACCATTTCCTGCATCTGCGCTGCGAGATGCCGGCGGACGACGTGATGGAGCTGTTCGAGCCGGTGGCGGATCACCGGTTGGTGCGGATGGTGAGCCTGATGGATCATTCGCCGGGGGTGGGCCAGTACGCCGACCTGGCGCGGTATCGGAAGATGCGGATGCGCGAGGGGGTGAGCGCGGAGCGGGTCGAGCAGCGGATCACCGAATTGCAGGCGCAGCGGGCGAAGATGCGGGACGTGAACCGGCAGCGGTTGCTGGCGCGGGTGAAGGGGTCCGGCGTGATCCTGGCGAGCCATGACGACCGGACGGAGGAGGAGATCGAGGAGAACCATCGCGACGGGATCCGGATCAGCGAGTTCCCGGTGTCGATGATCGCGGCCAAGGCGGCGCGGGCGCGGGGGATGATGGTGATCGCGGGGGCGCCGAACATCGTGCGCGGCGGATCGCATTCGGGGAACGTGTCGGCGGCGGAGATGGTGCGCGAGCGGGCCGTCGATGGGCTGGCGAGCGACTACGTGCCGGCGAGCCTGGTGGAGGCGGCGTTCGCCTGTGTCGAGAAGGCCGGGATCACGTTGGCTGCGGGCGTGGCGATGGTGAGCGCGGCGCCGGCGGAGATGGCCGGGTTGCGGGACCGGGGGCGGATCGCGGCGGGGCTGCGGGCAGATCTGGTGCGGGTGCGGGAGTTCGAGGGCGTGCCGGTGGTGCGGCAGGTGTGGCGGACCGGGGAGCGCGTGATCTGAGCGTCCGGGTCGCGCTGTATTACGCGCCGGAGTTGGACGATCCGCTCTGGACGGCGGGATGCTCGTGGCTGGGGCGGGACCCGGAGCGGGGGGTCGACGTGGCGCAGCCCGGGATCGACGGGATCGCGGAGGTCACGTCCGATGCGCGGGGCTATGGCTTTCACTGCACGCTGAAGCCGCCGATGCGGTTGGCGACGTCGTATGGGGCGTTCCGGGACGACGTGACGGCGATGGTGCAGTCGATACGGGCGTTCGAGATGCCGCGGTTGGCGGTGGCGGATTTGTCGGGGTTCCTGGCGATTCGGGAGACGGCGCCGTGCCCGGAGCTGCAGGCATTGGCGGATGCGTGCGTGGCGTGGCCGGATCGGCATCGGGCGCTGCCGGATACGGCGGAGCTGGCGCGGCGGCGGGGGAAGGGTCTGCCGGCGGATGCGGACCAGCTGCTGTTGCGGTGGGGGTATCCGGGGGTGTTCGGGCGGTGGCGGTTCCACATGACGCTGACCCGGCGGTTGGAGATGCAGGCTGGTTGGACCGAGGCGGCGGAGGCGCATTTCGATGCGGCGCTGCGGCAGACACGGCGAGTAGAATCGATTTGTTTATATACCCAGGCCGGACCTGGTGTGCCGTTTTTACTTGCGGAACGGTTTGCTTTGACAGCGTAGCCCGTGAATCCAGCTCTCGATTAGAATTGACGACCTCCGAAAGCAATGGAATGTGGCGGGTTCCATAGTTTTCAGGGGTTTCGATGGCTGGATGTTTCTGCTGTGCGGATGGATTTCACGTGCAGGCGAGACGGCGCGGCTTGCTGGGAATGGCAGCCGGTGCGGCCTTGGTGGGCGCGGGGATGGTCGGGGCGCCGCGGCGGGCGTTGGCGGCCGATCCGGTGCCGCATACCAGCCTGACGCCGGCGCAGGCGCTGCAGCGGATGAAGGACGGGAACGAGCAGTTCCAGCTCGAGGCGCCGTTTCTGACCGAACAGGGGCGGCAGCGGCGGATCGAGTTGGCGCGGGGGCAGTCGCCGTTCTGCATCCTGGTCGGGTGTTCGGATAGCCGGGTGCCGCCGGAGCTGTTGTTCGGGCGCGGGCTGGGCGAGTTGTTCATCGTGCGCAACGCCGGCAACACGATCGACACAGCGGCGCTGGGAAGCGTCGAGTATGGCGTGGGGGTGCTCGGGGTGCCGCTGATCGTGGTGCTGGGGCATGAGAGTTGCGGGGCGGTGTCGGCGGCGGTGGACGTGGTGCGGAAGAATGCGACGTTCCCGGGGGTGATCGGGGAGATGATCCAGCCGATCATTCCGGCGGTGCTGTCGGTGCGGGAGCAAGGGGGCGACCTGCTGGACAATGCAGTGCGGGCGAATGCGCGCCGGGTCGCGACGCGGTTGCAGACGCAGAGCCAGGTGATCCAGGGCGCGGCGGGTTCGGGCAAGGTGAAGGTCGTGGCGGCCTATTACGCTTTGCAGGAGGGGCACGTGACCTGGATGGAGGACGTCTAGCCGAGAAGGGCCCTGCCGTTGTCGATGACCTTGGCGCCGCGGGCTTCGACAACGGCGCGGAAGGAGACGACCTCGCCGTCGCGCCAGAGTTCGACCGTGACGGTTTCGCCCGGGTAGACGGGGGCGGAGAAGCGGACGTCCAGGGCGCGTAGCTTGGCCGGGTCGTAGCCGCAGTAGGTGCGCAGGACGGCGTGGCCGACGAGGCCATAGGTGCCGAGGCCGTGGAGGATGGGGCGGTCGAAGCCGGCGGCGCGGGCGGCTTCGGGGTGCGAGTGGAGCGGGTTCAGGTCGCCGTTGAAGCGGTAGATCAGGGCCTGGTTCGGAAAGGTCTGCAGGGTGCAGGTCGCGTCCGGGACCCGGTCGGGGAGTTTGTGCGGGGTGCGGGGCGGGACCGGGCTGCCGGCGGCGGCGCCGTTGGAGAAGCCGCCGTCGGCGCGGGCGACTGTGCTGCGCCAGAGATGGGCGACCGGTTCGCCGGTGGCGTCGTCGATCAGGGTGCTGTCGGAATAGACGATCGCGCCGCGGCCGGGGCCCTTGTCGACGATGTCGGTGATGCGGGTGAGGGAACGGAAGGTGCCGCTGGCGGGCATGGGGCGGAGGAGTTCGAGGCCCTGTTCACCGTGGACGATCATGGCGCGGTCGACGCCGGAGCGGGGGTCGGCGGACCAGGGCGGGCTTAGGCACATGCAGGCCGGCATCGTGGGGACGCCGAGATTGTCCTCCTCGTGGACGAAGCGGAGTTGGCCTTCGTCCATGGGATCGGCACCGTAGCCGACGCCCAGGGCGTAGAGCGCCATGTCGCGGCGGGTATAGGTCTGGACGATTTCTTTGAACGGCCAGTCGAGCAACGTCTTTGGATCGAGCATCGGTCCCCCTCGCGGGGGAGATTAGCATTGAAGGCGCGGGCCGGAGCGGCTTTTTGCGGTTCCGGCGGGCGATCAGGCGGTGAGCGAGGTCGAGGTGGAGGCGCCGAGGCTTTGGGTCTTGGCGTAGGCGACGAGGGACGAGGCCAGACCCTGGAAAGGACTGGACGTAGACGAGCCGTCGGTGGAGGCGGACTGGGCATCAGCGGACTGGGCATCGTCGGCTGGAGCCGCACCGTGATGGTGATGACCACCATGGGCGCCGCCGGTCTTCAGGCCCTTGGAGAGGGATTGGAGATCGTCGGCGACATTGCTGGTCGCGTTGGCCGTGCCGGTGGTGCTGGACTGGATGTCGGTGAACAGCTTGTTGAGAGCGTCACTGAACTTTGAGCCGCTGGTGCTGGTGCTACCAACGGCGCCGATGGTGCTGGCGTCGGTGGAGCTGGTGGCCGACGACTGGTCGGACGCGGTGGATGACGCGGCGTCGGTGCTGCCGGTCTTGCTGGTTGCGCTCTTGTAGAGGTCGTAGAGGGCCGAGGCCCCCGCGGTGACTAGGCTGGCGTACATCGCCTTCTCCTGCACGGGATTGTGCGGGTGGGACGATGCAAGGGCCGGACCAGGGTTCGGGGTGCCGGGGATGGTGGGTTTCACCTCGCCTTACCGGATGGATTCGAGCGGCAGGATTTGCCGAGGGGGTCGATTATGCCGAGGTGCGGGTGGGGCGGCCTTCGATGGGATAGGCCGGGTCGTTGAAGCCGGGGACTGCGTGGTGACCGGG
>JBPBQE010000382.1:0-4975 GCA_050954595.1 Janthinobacterium lividum
CCGTCGAGCAGGGCGGCTTCCTCGTAGTCGCGCGGCAACTGCCGAAACGTCTGGCGCATGAGGAACACGCCGAACGCGCTGGCGCAGTAGGGCGCCATAATGCCGGGCAGTGTGTCGTAGAGGTGCAGCGACACCAGCGTCGACAGGTTCGGCACCAGCAGCAACGGCGGTGGCAGCAAGAGCTGGACGAGGAACAGCCCGAAGATCAGCGACCGGAAGCGGAAGTTCAGACGCGCGAAGGCATAACCGGCGAGCGAAACGGTGACGCACTGGATCAGCAGGATGCCAAGGCAGACGATCGCGGTGTTGAGGTACCACAACGGAAAGCTGCCACTCCCCCAGGCATCGGTGTAGTTCCCGGTCACATAGGGCGGCGGCGGCGTGAGGCTCGCGATGTCGGGCGAAAAGCCCGGCCGAACGCTGGCCACCAGCATCCAGATGAACGGGATCGCCCACAGCACCGCTAGCGCACCGACCAGCAGCAAGCCGACGGGCAGCGTCTTAGCTTTCATAGTGTATACCTCGCTCGAGGGTGCGCAGACTGACCAGCGCCAGCCCGAGCAGGCAGGCCACGCTGACCACGGTGGCCGCCGCAGCCAATCCGGGATCGTTGTTCTGCTGCGCCTGTTGATAGATGTAGCTGAGCAGCAGGTTGGTGCTGCCCGACGGGCCGCCGCCGGTCATGACGATGACGTGGTCAACCTGCACCAGCACGTTGACCGCGGCGATCACCAGCACGAAGGCGAAGGTCGGGCCGAGCAGCGGCAAGGTGATGCAGCGCGCCCGCGTCCAGGCCGATGCGCCGTCCAGCGTGGCTGCCTCGTGCAGCTCGGGCGGCACGCCGGCCAGCCCGGCCAGGAAGAACAGCATGTAGTAGCCGGCATTCTTCCACACGGTGATGGCCGAGATGGCGCCGAGGGCGAGGCTGGGGTCGCCGAGCCAATTTGTCATGCCGAGACCGAAGCGGGCGAGATAGTGATCGACCAAGCCGTCGCCGGGCAACAGCAGAAAGGTGAACAGCGTCGCCGCGGCAACCAGCGGCACCATCATGGGAAGCACGAACAGGCTGCGCAGCAGGCCGGTCAGCGCGCCGGTGCCTTGTAGGGCGAGGGCGAACAACAGCGCGAGCACGATGCTGGGCACGACCGTGGCGACGGCGAAGATGGCGGTGTTGGCCGCCGCCTGGGCGAAGGCCGGGTCGGAGAAGAGGCGGGCGAAGTTGCCCATGCCGACCGTCCCCACGGTGCCGAAACGCTGAACCAAGAGTGCGCGCGCCGTGACCTGGACGATGGGCCAATAGGTGAACGCGAGCAGGAAGCCGAGCGACGGCAGCAGCAGGAGAAGGGCGCTGGTGCCGGCGGCGCGACTGCGGCGTCGGGCGGGGGCGGCGAGGGCGGGTAGCGGCAGGACAACGTCGGACACGGCGCTCTCCTAAGCGCCGCCGGTGTCAGTTCTGTTACAAGCAAACGTCGTTTCGGTTACCATCGGTCGGCGGGTGCGTGCCCGAAATGCCGAGTGCTGGTGTCTAACCCGGTCCAAAAGCGACTTTAATCTCCCGTGACGCTGTTTTTGGAGAAACGCTCCTCCGAGCGGCGTCGAGTAGGAGATCGATGGTTCTGTCTATTGATTGGCAGCTCCAGCGTTCCTGGAACAAGTCTCCATCGAACCGTGCCGCAGCAGAGTAAAACTTTCTCTCGCGGCGCTGCTTTTGCCAATCTGTTCTGTTGTTTTAACCGTTGCCGATCGCGACCCTTAGATCATGTCGCATTCTCTCACCACCGCGCCGGCCCTCGCATCGAGCGTTCGCCGGCGCTCAGTTCCGTTTACTTGGGCGGTGCCGTTCCGTCGGGTCGTCTCGCCGCTCGTGCTGCTGCTGGTCTGGCAGGCAGCCTCCAGCGCCGGGCTGCTGTCACCGCGTACGTTGGCTTCGCCGCTGCAGATCGTGGCCGCCGGTTGGGATCTCGCTTTATCGGGTGACCTTGCGTTGAACGTGGCCGTGTCGCTGGCTCGGGTGGCGGCCGGCTTGATCATCGGCGTGACGATCGGCGGGGCGTTGGCGATCCTGGCCGGGCTGTCGCGATTGGGCGAAGACATCATCGACGCGCCGATGCAGATGCTACGCACGCTGCCGTTCCTGGCGCTGGTGCCGCTGTTCATCCTTTGGCTCGGCATCGGCGAGACGCCGAAGATTGCGCTGGTGGCGCTCGGTGCCGCGTTTCCGATCTACCTCAATCTGTTTTCCGGCATTCGTGGCGTCGATCCCAAGCTGGTGGAGATGGGCCGTACCTTCGGGCTCGATCGCGCCGGGCTGATCCGGCACGTGATCCTGCCGGGCGCCCTGCCGGCGGCGCTGACCGGGTTGCGGTTCAGCCTGGGTGTGGCGTGGCTGTCGCTAGTGGTGGCTGAGCAGATCAATGCCCATTCCGGCATTGGCTACATGATCAACGATGCACGCGACTTCCTGCGCACGGACATCATCATGGTCGGGCTGGTGCTCTACGCGCTGCTCGGTCTCGCCGTCGACACGATCGTGCGCATATTTGAACGACGGCTGTTGGCCTGGCGGCCGAGCCTGGTGCGGGCATGACCGGCACCACGCGCGTCCGGCAACTGACGCGGCAATTTGCTGCCGACCGGCCTCCGGTGCTGGATCGGCTTGATCTCGATATCGCGCCCGGCGAGTTCGTCGCCCTGCTTGGCGCCAGCGGTTCCGGCAAGACGACCTTGCTGCGCACCCTGGCCGGGCTCGATCCGGCACCCGCCGGCACCGTCGAGATACCGCAGCCCGCCTCCGTCGTGTTCCAGCAACCATTGCTGCTGCCCTGGAAATCGGTGTGGCAGAACGTCGCACTTGGCCAGCACGGGGCCGACAGCCGCCTGCGGGCGGAGGCAGCGCTGCGCGAAGTCGGCCTGGCGCATCGTCTCGACGCCTGGCCCGGCACGCTCTCGGGCGGCGAGGCGCAACGGGCGGCGCTGGCCCGGGCCCTGGTGCGCGAACCCGCCTTGCTTCTGCTCGACGAGCCGTTCGCCGCGCTTGACGCGCTGACCCGGTTGCGCATGCACGAGTTGATCATCGATTTGTGGTCGCGCCATCGCCCGGCGACTTTGCTCGTTACTCATGACGTCGACGAGGCCGTTGCTTTGGCCGATCGGTTGCTGGTGCTCGAACACGGACGGATCACGCTCGATTTGCCGAACCCGCAGCCTCGTCCACGGGACCGCGCCCATCCCGGCTTCGTCGCCCTCCGGGGGCGGCTGCTGAATCAATTGGGGGTGCATCAGCATGCCGCCTGACATTCCTACCGAGAGATCACCGATGCCGATCGCCCTTCGCCGCCGCGCGCTGCTGGCGGCCACCGCCGGGCTGCTCGCCATGCCGGCCATTGCCCGGGCGGCGGCTCCCCTGCGGATCGGCTTTCAGAAGAACGGCTCGCTGGTGATCGTACGCGAGCGTCGGCTGTTGGAGCAAAAAGGCATTGCGGCGACCTTCGTCGAGTTCTCGTCCGGGCCGCCGCTGCTCGAGGCATTGAATGCCGGCGCAGTCGATTTTGGTGCCACCGGCGATACGCCGCCGATCTTCGCGCAGGCTGCCGGCAGCGCATTGGTCTATGTCGGCGGGCAACCGATCGTCGGCACCAATGCTGGCGTAATGGTCCGCGCCGACGGTCCGGTTCATACGATTGCCGATCTCCGCGGCAAGCGCCTGGCGTTCACCAAGGGATCGAGCGCGCACAACGTGGCGATCAAGGTGCTGGCGACTGCCGGGCTGACTCCGGCAGACGTGCAGCAGGTATTTCTGCAGCCGCCCGACGCCGCGGCGGCGTTCCGCTCCGCCGCGCTCGATGCGTGGTCGATCTGGGACCCGTTCTTCGCCATCGCGCAGCAAGACCCGGCCAATCGCACGCTGACCACGGCGGAAGGCATTGCCCCCAGCAACTCCTTCTTCATGGCCAATCGCGACTTCGCCAATGCGCAGGCCGAGACGATCGTTGCTGTGCTCACCACCATCAACGAGGCCGCCGCTTGGGCGCGTGCCAACCCGGAGGCGCTGGCTCAGGTGCTGAGCACGGTCACCGGCGTGCCGATCGTGCCGCAGCGCATCTCGGCCGCGCGCGGCATCTACGCCGTTCAGCCGATGGACGACCGGATCATCGCCCAGCAGCAGGAGATCGTCGACACTTTCGCCCGCCTGCGTATCATTCCGTCGCGCATCGATGTCCGCGCCGCCGTCTGGCAACACGCCTGGCAGGCAGCGGACGCACGCTGACATTTCATTGAGGAACGCCCGACTATGAACTCCATAAGCCCGCCCGACCGCCCGCTAGACTTCTTCTGGTTCCTGCCGACCGGTGGCGACGGCCGCTATCTCGGCACCAAGGTCGGGCAGCGCACCATCGATCATCGCTACCTCCGTTCGATCGCCCAAGCTGCCGACACGCTCGGCTACCATGGCGTACTGATCCCGACCGGGCGCGGCTGCGAAGACGCGTGGACCGTGGGCGCCGGGCTGGCGTCGGTGACGGAGCGGCTGAAATTCCTGGTAGCGGTGCGGCCGGGAATGACGCTGCCGGGAGAAGCGGCGCGGCAGGCGGCGACGTTCGACCGGATGAGCGATGGGCGCCTGCTGGTCAACGTCGTGAGCGGTGGGACGCCGCTGGATTTGGCCGGCGACGGGCTCAGCCTCGGGCATGACGAGCGCTATGCGCAGACCGAGGAGTTCCTGCAGATCTATCGCGGCCTGATGCGCGGCGACACGGTCGATTTCGAAGGCAAGTATCTGTTCGCCAAGGGCGGCAAGTTGCTGTTCCCGCCGGTGCAGCAGCCCTATCCGCCGATCTACATCGGTGGCTCCTCGGCACCGGGTCATTCGCTGGCGGCGACGCAGTGCGATGTTTACCTGACCTGGGGCGAGCCGCCGGCCGCGGTGGCGGAGAAGATCGCCGACGTGCGGCGCCGGGCTGCGGCGATCGGGCGT
>JBPBQE010000057.1:0-4930 GCA_050954595.1 Janthinobacterium lividum
TCAACGACATCGCCTCCCTGCTCACCGACCCGCAGGTGCAGGCGCTCGGCATGCTGCAGGACGTGCCGGGCCTGGACATGCCGACCATCGGCTTCCCGCTCAGCTTCGACGGCCAGCGCCCCCCGATGCATAGCGCGGCGCCCGCCCTAAAGGAGCGCGATGCTCACCCCTGACATGCTGGCGGGCCGCCGCGTCCTGATCACCGGCGGCGGCACCGGGCTGGGCCGCGCGATCGGCGAGCGATATCTGTCGCTCGGTGCGTCCCTGGTGATTTGCGGCCGGCGCCTGCCGGTGCTGGAGGCCACGGTCGCCGAGATGCGGGCCGCCTACCCCGCCGCCAGCGTCACCGCCCTCCGCTGCGACGTGCGCGACCCGGCACAAGTGAACACCATGCTCGACGCGATCTGGGCCGAGGCGCCGCTGGACATCCTGGTCAACAACGCCGCCGGCAACTTCCTGGCGCAAAGTCACCGGCTCTCGGTGCGCGCCGTGAACGCCGTGCTCGGCATCGTGCTGCACGGAACCACTTATTGCACGCTCGGCTGCGGGGGCCGCTGGATCGCGGCGGGGCGACCCGGCGTCGTGCTTTCGGTGCTGACGCTCTCAGCCCTGTCCGGGGCAGCGTTCACCATGCCGTCCGCGGTCGCCAAGGCCGGGGTGCTCGCGATGACGCGTAGCCTGGCGGTGGAATGGGGCCCGCACGGCATACGCTGCGTCGCGGTGGCACCGGGTTCGTTCCCCACGCCGGGAGCAGACGCCGGGCTGTCGCCGGCCGCCCTGCCGCGGCCACTTCCGGCGCGGACCATTCCGATGGGCCGGGTCGGCGAGTACCGGGAACTGACGGATGCCTGTGCCTTCCTGGTTTCCGACCTCGCCTCCTACGTCAACGGCGCTTGCCTCACCGTCGACGGCGGTAAGCGTTTTCTCACCGGCGCCGCGCAGAATGACACCGCAACCTTGCTGGGTTGGAGCAACGCGCAATGGGATGCGTTGCGCCCGGCCCCGCCGCCCCGCCCGACACTGGAGCCCGCATGAGCGACCAACTAGCCGACAGCGCCGAGCGTCTCTTCGGCGGCCATATCGACAAGGCCCTGCTACATGCGGCCGGCGAAGGCCGCTTTCCGCAGGCGCTGTGGGACGAGATGACGGAAGCGGGCTTCACCGCGGCCTTGTTGCCGGAAGAGGCCGGCGGGTTCGGCGCGACCGTCACGGAGGCGATGCGCATCCTGCAGATCTCCGCCTCGTTCAACGCCCCGCTGCCGCTGGCGGAGACCATGCTGGCCGGCTGGCTGCTGGCCAAGGCGGGTCTTCCACTCCCCGACGGCGTCCTGACCCTCGCCCCGGTCCGCAAGGCCGATACCTTGACCCTTACGCGCGACGGGGACGGCTGGCGCTTAGCCGGCCCGGCTCAGCGCGTGCCTTGGGGCCGTGATGCCTCCGCGCTCGTCGTGCTGATCGACGGCCCCGATGGCGCGATGTTAGCCAGCGTGCCGGCTATGGGGCTAGTTACCTCTCAAGACGTGAACCTGGCCGGCGAGCCCCGCGACACGGTCACGTTCGACCTGGCGTTGCCAGCGGGTTCCGTGGCGCCCGCGCCGATGACGGCCGAGGCGCTGCGGGCCGCCGGCGCCGCGCTGCGCACCGTGCAGATCGCCGGCGCGCTCTCGCGGGCGCTGTCCGTTACCGTGGCCTATGTGCAGACGCGAGTGCAGTTCGGCCGGCCCATCGGCAAGTTCCAGGCGATCCAGCACAATTTGGCAATCATGGCCGGGCAGTCCGCCGCCGCCATTGCCGCGGCCGACATGGCGACTGAGGCGCTGGACGAAGGGCTGCGGACCGGCAAACTGCCGGTGCTGACCATTGCTGCCGCCAAGGCGCGGGCCGGGGAAGCCGCCAGCGTTGCCGCCGGGCTGGCGCACCAATCACATGGCGCGATCGGCTTTACCCAGGAATACGAGCTGCACTACGCCACCCGCCGGCTGTGGTCCTGGCGCGACGAGTTCGGCAACGAGGCGGAGTGGAACGGCATGGTCGGCCGCGCGGCGCTACGGGCCGGGGCGGAAGGGCTGTGGCCGCTACTGACGAACGTCGCCTGATGACAGCCTTGGACACGCTGCTATCGCCCGCCTCGGTGGCGATCATCGGCGCGTCGCCGGACCCACACCGTATTCGCGGGCAATTGCTCGGATTGTTGCGCAAAAACGGGTTCGCGGGCCGCATCGTCCCGGTCAATCCGTCCTACACCGAGATCGACGGCCTCCCCTGCGTGCCCACGATCGCGGCTGCCGGCGATGAGCCCATCGATCTCGCGCTGATCGCGATCCCGGCGGGCGGCGTGCTGCCGGTGCTCGAGGAGTGCGCGGCCGCCGGGGTCCGCAACGCGGTCGTCATCTCGTCGGGCTTCGCGGAGGACGACGCGGCGCCGCCGGACCTGCAGCAGCAGGTCGCCGTGTTGGCGCGTCACACCGGGATGCGCATCCTGGGGCCGAACGCGGAAGGCTTCCACAACGATATCGCCCATGTCAGCGCCACCTTCAGCCCGGCCGTCGACCGCGACGCCGACACGGCGACGGTGGCCGTCCGGGCCCGCATCGGCATCGTGGCGCAGAGCGGCGGCATGGGCTTCGCGCTGTTCAACCGCGGCCGTGCGCTCGGCCTGTCGTTCAGCAGCGTGGTCAGCACCGGCAATGAAGCCGACCTCACCGCGGCCGACATCATGGCGCATTTGGCGCAGGACCCGGATACGGCCGGCATCCTGCTGTTCCTCGAGAGCGTGCGTGACCCGGCCCGCTTCGCCGCTGCCGCCCGTACAGCCCGCGCCGCCGGCAAGTTCATCGTCGCCATCAAGGTCGGCCGCTCCGACGTCGGCAAGATCGCCGCCGCCTCGCATACAGCCAGCATGGCCGGCTGGGACGCCGGCTACGACGCGATGTTCGCCCGCCACGGCATCGTCGTCGCGTCCGAGTTGGACGAAGCACTGTGCCTGGCTGCTGCCCTGGCCGCCAACCCACCGGCCGCCGGCGGACGCGTGGCCGTGGTCACCATCTCGGGCGGCGCCGGCGCCTGGTCGGCGGATATGCTCGAGGCGGCCGGGCTGTCGCTGCCGGAGCTGGGGTCGGCGACCCAAGCGGCGATCCGCGATTACATCCCCTCCTACGGGTCCGCCCGCAATCCGGTGGACCTGACGGCCGGCGGCGCCCAGGGCGGCGGCACGCTACGCACCGTGGCGCTTCTGCTGGACGACCCGGCAGTCGACATCGTCGCCGTGGTTACCACCCTGGCCAACCCCGCGCGCGTCTCGCTGGACGCACCGGCGCTGGCCGCGCTGCTCGCGCAGCGACGCAAGCCGGTGCTATTCTACAGCTACACCCTCCCCTCCCCACTCGGCCGTGGCGTGCTGGCCGAGGCGGGGGCGGTGATCTGCCCCTCGATGGCGCTGCTTGCCCGCGCTGCCGCCGTGCTCCGCGATCGAGGCCGCGCAACCGAATACAAGGAGCCGTTGCCGCTCGACCTGCCCGCGGTGGTGACTGATGCGCTGACCGGATCCGGCACGCTGACCGAACATGCAGCCAAGTCGCTGCTGGCTGAGTGCGGCGTGAGCATTGCACCATTCCGGCTGGTGTCCGCGCGGGAGAATTTGGATGCTGCGGCCTCGCTAGGCTTCCCGGTAGCAGCCAAAATCCAGTCCGCCGCCATCCCGCACAAGACCGAGGCAGGCGGCGTGCGCCTCGGCATCCCGGATTTGGCGACGCTGCAAACCGCGTTCGACGACATCATGCACGCCGCTGCTCGCCATGCACCCGGTGCTGCCATTGATGGCGTACTGATCGAGAAGATGGCGCCACCCGGCGTGGAGATCATCGTTGGCGTAGTGCGCGACCCGACCTTCGGCCCCGTGGTGACGGTAGGCGCCGGCGGCGTCACCACCGAGCTGTTCCGCGACGTCGCCTACGCCCTGGCGCCGCTGGACGAGGCCGCCGCTGAGGCCCTGATCCGCACCCTGCGCAGCGCCGCCTTGCTGGACGGCTTCCGCGGTGCGCCGCCGGCCGACATGGCCGCCCTGGCCCGGCTGGTATCGCTGGTGTCCCGCCTGGCAGATGCCGGGCGCGACCGCATATCGGAATTGGAACTCAACCCCGTCATCGTCCATCCCCAAGGCCGGGGCTGCACGGTGGCAGACGCTCTGCTGGTGCTGTCGCCAGCCGAGCCCACCGGAGGATAGGACGATGCAGGCACTCGCCTTCGCCACGCCACCCAAGACTACCGATGCCGCCGAGACCCTGCGGCACGAGGTGCGCGACTTCCTCACAGACGCGCTGAAGGATCGTACGCCGCAGCAACGAGCCGAGTCCTGGAGCGGCCACGACGCCGTTTTCAGCCGCACACTAGGCGAGCGTGGCTGGCTTGGAATGACCTGGCCCAAGCAATATGGCGGCCAGGACCGCTCCGCGCTCGAGCGCTACGTCGTGCTCGAAGAGTTGCTGGCCGCCGGCGCCCCGGTCGGTCATCACTGGGTCGCCGAGCGGCAGAGCGGCCCGAACATCCTGCGCAACGGCACCGAGGAGCAGCGCCAGGCCATCTTGCCGCGCATCGCCGCCGGCGACTGCTCGTTCTGCATCGGCATGAGCGAGCCGGATTCAGGTTCCGACCTGGCGGCTGCGCGCACCAAGGCGCAGCCGGTACAGGGCGGCTGGCTGGTCAATGGCCAAAAGGTCTGGACGTCGTCGGCGCATACGGCCGACTACATGATCCTGTTCTGCCGCACGGACGGCAAGTCGGACGACCGTCACGCCGGGTCGAGTCAATTCCTAGTGGACATGAAGCAGGCGCAGGCCGGCGGTATGGTCGTGCGGCCCATCATCGACATGCGCGGCGGGCACCATTTCAACGAGGTGATCCTGCAGGACCTGCTGCTGCCGCCCGATGCGCT
>JBPBQE010000088.1:0-4921 GCA_050954595.1 Janthinobacterium lividum
CCTGGGCGACGTCTTCGGCCGCAGCGGGGTTGGACAGGACGCGCATGGCCGCACGCCGCAACCGCAGGATGTATCGACCAGCCAGCACATCAAACGCACGCCGATCACCGGCGGCGCTGCGCTGCATCAAATCCTCATCGTTTTCGTCACTCAGCATCGCCGCTCACATGGGCCGTCATCGTCATTCTTACGAGAGGTTCGTGGCTTTCCCACGGCAGGCGCCACCGTTGAAACAATCTTGCGTGTGAAGTGACGATATGCAAATCAACAAGACAAGTAATCTAGAAAACCGGAGGGACGGCTTGGCCGCAGCGATACTAGAGACGGAAGGGCTGACGCGCGAGTTCCGCGGCTTTGTCGCCGTCAAGGATGTCGCTTTGCGCGTCGAGGAGCATACGATCCACGCGCTGATCGGCCCCAACGGGGCCGGCAAGACGACGTGTTTCAATTTGCTGACTAAATTTCTGCAGCCGACCCGCGGCGCAATCGCGTTCAAGGGTAAGGACATCACCGACATGGCGCCTGCCATGGTCGCCCGGCTCGGGCTGGTGCGCAGTTTCCAGATTTCCGCCGTGTTTCCGCATCTGACCGCGCTCGAGAACGTCCGCCTTGCGCTGCAGCGCAAGCGGGGGGCTAGCTTCGATTTCTGGCGCAGCGAGACCCTGTTGTCCCAGTTCGACGACCAGGCGCGTTCGTTGCTCGCCGATGTCGGGCTCGAGGAATACGAGAACGAGCAAGCGGTGCTGCTGTCCTACGGCCGCAAGCGGGCGCTGGAGATCGCCACCACGCTGGCGCTCGAGCCGGAGATGATGCTGCTCGACGAACCCACCGCCGGGATGACGCACGAGGACGTGGACCGGGTGGTGGCGCTGATCAAGCGCATCCGCGTCGGGCGCACGATCCTGATGGTCGAGCACAATCTGTCGGTGGTGGAGGGGCTCTGCGACAAGATCACCGTGCTAGCGCGGGGGCAGATCCTTGCCGAGGGCGATTACGCGACGGTGAGCAAGAACCCGGACGTGGTCACCGCCTATCTGGGAGCGCCCGATGCCTGATCCGATGCTCCAAATACGGGATCTGAACGCCTGGTACGGCGAGAGCCACATCCTGCACGGGGTGGATTTCGACGTGCAGGAAGGCGAGGTCGTCACCCTCCTGGGCCGTAACGGCGCCGGCAAGACGACGACCATGAAGAGCATCATGGGCCTGGTGCCCAAGCGCCAGGGCTCCATCCGCTTCCGTGGCGACGAGACGGTGCGCATGGCGCCCGACTTGGTGGCGCGCGCCGGCATCGCGATCTGCCCGGAGGAGCGCGGCATCTTCTCGAGCCTCAACGTCACCGAGAACCTCATGCTGCCGCCGATCATCGCGCCGGGCGGCATGACGGTGGACGAGATCCACACGCTGTTCCCCAACCTGAAGGAACGCGCCAACAGCCAGGGCACCAAGCTCTCCGGCGGTGAGCAGCAGATGCTGGCGATCGGCCGCATCCTGCGCACCGGCGCCCGTCTGCTGCTGCTCGACGAGCCGACCGAAGGCCTGGCCCCGGTCATCATCCAGCAGATCGGCCACACCATCCGCGCCATCAAGGCGCGCGGCTTCACCGTGCTGCTGGTGGAACAAAACTTCCGCTTCGCCGCCACCGTCGCCGACCGGCATTACGTCATGGACCATGGCCGTATCGTGGACATGATCCCCAATGCCGAGCTCGAGCAGAACATGGACAAGCTTCACGGCTATCTCGGCGTCTGACGCCCAACATCTTTCGGAGACCGTCCCGATGATTATCGACCGCCGCACCCTGCTCGGCACCGCTGTCGCCGCCGGGTCCACCGCGATCCTGCCCCGCCGGAGCCGCGCCCAGTCCAACACCATCAAGATCGGCGTGCTGAACGACCAGTCCGGCCCGTATCGCGACATCGCCGGCATGCACTCCGTCAACGCGGCCAAGCTCGCGGTCAAGGAGTTCGGCGGCGGCATGAACGTGGAGGTCATCTCCGCCGACCACCAGAACAAGCCCGACGTCGGCGCCGGCATCGTGCGGCAGTGGATCGACCAGCAGGGCGTCGACATGGTCCTGGGCGTCAACACCAGTTCGGTGGCGCTGGCGGTCAACAACGTCTGCAAGGAGAAGAACAAGACGTACATCAACAACGGGGCGGGGACTACGGACCTCACCGGCCCGCAATGCACGCCGGTGACGATCCACTGGGCCTATGACGTCTATTACCTGGCGCAATCCACCGGCGGCGCGCTGGTGCGGTCGGGCGGCAAGAACTGGTATTTCATCACCGCCGACTATGTATTCGGCAAACAGCTGCAGAGTGACACCAGCACTTTCGTGACCCGCGAGGGCGGCAAGGTCTTGGGCGCATCGGCTTATCCGTTCCCCGGCACGACCGACTTCTCCTCCTTCCTGATCTCGGCTCAGTCCAGCGGCGCCGACGTGCTCGGCCTGGCCAATGCCGGCGCGGACACCATCAACACGATCAAGCAGGCGGCCGAGTTCGGGCTGACGCAGAAGATGAAGGTCGCAGCGCTGCTGATGTACATCACCGACGTGCACGGCCTTGGCCTCGAAGCGGCGCAGAACCTGTTCCTGACCGAGAGCTTCTACTGGGATCTCAACGACAAGACCCGCGCCTTCACCAAGCGGCTCCAGGCGGTCGATCCGAGCATCGTGCCGAACATGGACCAGGCGGGCGGCTATGCCGGAACCCTGCATTACCTGAAGGCGGTCAAGGCGATCGGCGTCGACAAGAAGGGTGACGGCGCCGCCGTGGTCGCGCAGATGAAAAGCGTGCCGGCTGAAGACGACGCCTATGGCACGACCAAGATCCGCGCCGACGGTTGGGCGGAAGTCCCGGGCCTGCTGTTCCAGGTCAAGACGCCCAAGGAAAGCAAGGCCCCCTGGGACTACTATAAGCTCGTGCAGGAGACGCCGGGGGACAAGGCCGGCAAGCCGATGGCCGATGGCGGCTGTCCGCTGGTCAAGAGCTGACATGTCCGGCGCGCTCGCTGCGAGGCGGAGTGGCCCGGCCGTTCCGGGTTGGCTCCTGTGGATTGGGGCCATCGTCGTCGCGGCGATCGCGGTGGTGCTGTTCGTCGGCACCGGGGTGGTGTGGACCTGGTTGTATCGGCCGCCGGCGCTGCTGCTCGGGCAACTGCTGCTGGGGCTGATCAACGGGGCGTTCTACGCGCTGCTGTCGCTCGGGCTGGCGATCATCTTCGGCATGTTGAACATCATCAACTTCGCCCATGGCGCGCTGTTCATGGTCGGCGCGTTCGTGGCCTGGATGCTGCTATCGCCCAACATCTGGCTGCAGATGATCTCGCCCGGCCTCGGCGTGCCGGAGTGGCTGACGCTCGGCTACTGGCCGGCGCTGATCGTGGTACCGATCATCGTCGGCGCGTTCGGGCTGCTGCTGGAAAAGACCATCATCCGTCGGCTCTACAAGCTCGACCACCTTTACGGCCTGTTGCTGACCTTCGGCCTGGCGCTGGTGCTCGAAGGCTTGTTCCGCAACGCCTTCGGCAGCTCCGGCATGCCCTACAAGATCCCGGCCTCGCTGCAGGGCGGCGTCAATCTCGGCTTCATGTTCATGCCGTATTATCGTGGCTGGGTGGTGGTGGCGGCCGCCGTGGTGTGTCTGGCGACCTGGCTTATCATCGAGAAGACCACGCTCGGCTCCAGACTCCGGGCGGCGACCGAGAATCCTGGGCTGGTGCAGGCTTTCGGCGTCAACGTGCCGCGCATGATCAGCCTGACCTATGCTGGCGGGCTCGCTCTGGCGGGGTTCGCCGGCGTGCTGGCGGCACCGATCTATTCGGTGAACCCGAACATGGGCTCGAACTTCATCATCACCGTGTTCGCCGTGGTCGTGATCGGCGGCATGGGCAGCATCATCGGCAGCATCATCACCGGGTTCGGGCTCGGCATCGTCGAGGGATTGACCAAGGTGTATTACCCGCAGGCCTCGGCCACGGTGATCTTCGTCATCATGGTAATCGTGCTGCTGATGCGTCCGGCCGGTTTGTTCGGAAAGGGGAGCTGAGATGAGCGCCACCGTCCAGCCTCGGGTCGCGGTGCCGCGCAAGGCGGGCTTCGAGTTATTTGGGTTCAGCGGCGCGCAGTCGGTCGCGTTCCTGATACTGCTCGCCCTGATCGGGATCCTGCCGTTCGTCGGGATCTACCCGGTGTTCCTGATGAAGGTTCTGTGCTTCGCGCTGTTCGCCTGCGCCTTCAACCTGCTGATCGGCTATGTCGGCCTGATGAGCTTCGGCCATGCCGCCTTCTTCGGCATGGGCAGCTACGTCACCGCTTGGACGGCGAAGAACTGGGGCCTGTCGCCCGAACTCGCCATCCTGCTGGGCGGCGTAACTGGGGCCGGGCTGGGCGTGGTGTTCGGTTGGCTGGCGATCCGTCGCCAGGGCATCTACTTCGCCATGATCACGCTGGCGCTTGCGCAGATGGTCTATTTCTTCTGCCTTCAGGCACCGTTCACCGGCGGCGAAGACGGCATCCAGCAGGTGCCGCGCGGCAATCTGTTCGGCCTGATCTCGCTGCAGCCGGACATGACCATGTATTGGGTCACCGCCGCCGTGTTCGTGATCTGCTTCTTGATCATCCACCGCACGGTGCATTCGCCGTTTGGTCAGGTGCTCAAGGCAATCCGCGAGAACGAGCCGCGGGCGACGTCGCTCGGCTATCGCACCGACGACTACAAGCTGATCGCGTTCGTGCTGAGCTGCTTCATCGCGGGCATTGCCGGCGGCACTAAGTCGCTGGTGTTCGGGATCGCGACGCTGACGGACGTCAACTACGGCATGTCCGGCGAGGTCGTGCTGATGACCTTGCTCGGCGGCCTCGGCACCATCTTCGGCCCGGTTGCGGGTGCGGCGGTGATCGTCGGGCTGGAGA
>JBPBQE010000095.1:0-4921 GCA_050954595.1 Janthinobacterium lividum
TGTGCCCGTGGTTGACGAACTGCCGCGCCGCGAACGGCGTGATGGCGAACTTCATGCGGTAGATTACCGCATCCAACCGGCGCTCGAGCAGCTCGATCAGGTTCTGCGAGGTGTCGCCCTTACGGCGCACGGCCTCGTCATAGTACTTGCGGAATTGCTTCTCGCCGATGTTACCGTAATAGCCCTTCAGCTTCTGCTTCGCCATGAGCTGAATGCCGAAATCGGTCGGCTTCTGCTTGCGGCGCTGCCCGTGCTGGCCGGGACCATACTCGCGCTTGTTGATCGGCGACTTCGCCCGACCCCAAAGGTTCACGCCCAGACGGCGATTGATCTTATACTTACTTTCGGCGCGCTTGGTCATGCGCGGTCTCCATCATCTGTTGCCACATTGGGCTTGTTGCACCGGTAGTCCGCACAGAATTGCGGCGGGCGCACGCGACCATCGCATGTCCTCGTTCCCGGTAGTGCGGTGCCTCTAAGCGCTTGAACGACGCTTGTCAAAGCCGGCAGACGAACGATAACGGAGATCATGGCCAACACTCCAGATTTCGACGCTACTGAACCGCCTCCATCACACAGCGATCAGCCACGTCGTCTCGCCCGGCTTGAAGGACGGATCCAATGATCTCCCGCGGCGACATTCTCTGGCTCGGCATCGCCTCCGGCGTCACCGGCGGTCTTATCGGTGGCGGCATGCTCGGCGTCGGCATGATGCTCGCAACCCAGGGAGCGCCGATCGGCATCCTGCTAGTCTCGGTCGGTGGCCCCTGCTCGGCGTTGATCGGCTGGCTCATGGCCCGCCGCCTGGCCAAGCAACTCACTCCTCCGGCGTAGCCTCGGTATCCTCGAGCCGACCCAACCGTCGCCGCCCCAGCGCCAATCCGGTCACCACCCCACGCAGAGTCCGCACCTCCTGTTCGGTGATCTCCCCGCGCTCGAACAGATGCCGCAAATTCCGCACCATCCCCGGCCGCTTCGGCGCATTGCGCAGGAACCCGCACGCGTCGAGCTGATCGATCAGATGGTCCAGCAGCCCGTCCAACTCCCCCTTCGTCGCCACCTGCGTCTTGTGCATCTGCATCTGACGACCCGGCGTCGGCTCCGCCGCCGTCCACCATTCGTACGCCATCACCATCACCGCCTGCGCCAGGTTCAGTGAATCGAACTCCGGATTGAGCGGGTATCTGATCCAGGTATCCGCTGCCGCCATGTCGTCGCTGTCCAACCCGGCCCGCTCCGGCCCGAACAAAATCCCGCACGACAAATCACGGCTCGCCGCCTCCCGAATGTCCGCCGCCCCCGCCCGCGCCGTCAGCACCGGCTTGATGATGTGCCGCGGCCGCGGACAGGTCGCATAGACCCGGTGCAGATCCGCCACCGCCGCCGGCACGCTGTCGAACAGCGTTGCCGCCTCAAGGATCGCATCCGCCCCCGATGCCGTCCGCCAAGCCCGATCTTGCGGCCAGCCATCCCGCGGCGCCACCAACCGCAGATGGAATAGCCCCCCATTGGCCATACACCGCGCCACCGAGCCGATGTTGTCGGCCAGTTGTGGCCGCACCAGGATCACCACCGGGCTCCCCGCGATCGGGGTCAGCACGGCGCCGCCGTCGCGGCCCGTCACACTCGGCGCCATTCGGTCAAACCGCCCGGCCGATCCTCGAACGCGACCCCTTTGGCCAGCCATTCATCCCGGATGGCATCTGCCCGCGCGAAATCCCGCCCCTTGCGCGCCGCGATCCGCTCCGCGATGGCGGCCTCGACCGCAGCCGAGTCCACACCCCGCTGAAACCACGCCGACGCCGGCTGCGCCAACAGCCCCATCAACCCACCCGCCGCCTTCAGCGCCGCCGCCGCCGCCCGATCGCCCGCGATCGCCCGCCCCGCTAACTCATGCATGGCCGCAAACGCCGCCGGGGTGTTCAAATCGTCGCACAGTGCGTCCAGCACCGAAGCCGGCACGTCGCCCGCCTCGACATCCCCCACTGCGCGATAGAACCGGTCCAACTCCCCCTGCGTTTCCGCCAGCGCCTCGAAGCTGAACTCCAGCGTCGACCGATACTGTGCCCGCAGCAGCAGCACCCGCGCTGCCTCAGCCGGCACCCGGTCCAGCACGTCCCGGATCGTGTAGAAATTGCCCAACGACTTCGACATCTTCTCATGGCCGGACAGCAGCATCCCCGCATGCATCCAGACCTTCGCGAACCCGCTGCCGGGCAGGGCGCACAAGCTCTGCGCCCGCTCGTTCTCGTGGTGCGGAAAGATCAGGTCGCCGCCGCCGCCATGGATGTCGAACGTCGCCCCCAGATACTTCCAGCTCATCGCGCTGCACTCGATGTGCCATCCCGGCCGCCCCCGGCCCCAAGGCGACTCCCAACCCGGTAGCTCCGGCGGCGACGGCTTCCACAGAACGAAATCCCCCGCATCCCGCTTATAAGGCGCGATCTCCACCCGCGCTCCGGCCAGCAACTCGTCCGGATTGCGCCCCGACAGCGCCCCGTATCCCTCGAATGCCGCCACCGCGAACAGCACGTGCCCTTCGGCCACGTAGGCATGCTCCCGCTCGATCAAGCTCTCGATCAGCAAGATCATCTCGGCGATATGCTCCGTCGCCCGCGGCTCCTGGTCCGGCGGCAGATTGCCCAGCGCCGTCATGTCGGCATGGAACTGCGCCGTCGTCCGTGCCGTCACGGCCTCGATCGTCTCGCCGCTGGCCGCCGCCCGATCGTTGATCTTATCGTCCACGTCCGTGATGTTCCGCACGTAGGTCACCCGCGGAAACAGATGCCGCAGCAGCCGGGTCAGCACATCGAACACCGTCAACGTCCTGGCGTTGCCGATATGCGCCAGATCATAAACCGTGGGGCCGCACACATAGAGCCGTACATGCTGGGGATCGATCGGCACGAAACGTGTGCGCCGGTGGGTCATGCTGTCATGGAGCGTCAAGGACATGCCGCCTTCTGCTGCAGCCGACCCGGCGTTGCAACATCGCGCCCCGCCCCCCCATGCTCACCCCCAACTACGTCACGGAGAGAACGCCCATGCGTTTAACCCATCTCGCACTTCTCTGCGCCGCATCGGGCGCCACCCTGCTCGTCAGCTGTGCCGCGCCACCTTTGGGTCCTTTGGTTCAAGTGATTCCGGCGCCCGGTAAGCCCTATGGTCAGTTCGTCGCCGAAGACAATCAATGCCGCGCAACCGCGAGCAACGCCGTCGCCGGTCAGGCGCAGATCGCCAACAACCGTGCCATCGGCGGTGCCGTCCTGAGCACCGCCCTCGGCGCCGGGCTCGGTGCGATCGTCGGTGGCGGACGCGGTGCGGCCGTCGGCTCCGTCGCGGGCGCCGGCATCGGAACCGGCCTGGGCGCGGGCGCCAGCTCCGGCGCACAGGGCGGCATCCAGGCCCAGTACGACACCGTCTATGCGCAATGCATGTACGCCAGCGGCAACCAGCTGCCCGGCATTGCCCCCGTGGTCGCTTACCAGCCCTCCGCCTACCAACCCACGGCCTACGCAGCCCCGGGTGCGGACCCCCTCGTGCGCGACATCCAGATCGAACTCGGTCGCCGTCGCTATTACAGCGGCCGTCCGGACGGCATCGACGGGCCGGGTACGACCCAGGCCATCCAGGCCTACCAGCAGGCGCACGGCCTCCCACCCGACGGCGCACCGTCGCCGTATCTGCTCGACAGCCTCCGCGCCACGCCGGTCGGCTACTAGGCCAACAGGAGAAAACTGAGATGGACGTGTTCTGGGACGAGGTGCAGCTCCAGCACACGCCCGTTTTCTTTCTCCAACGCGGCCAGGTCCGCCCGCACTTCGAGGTGCCGGCCCGCGCCGTTTCGCTCCTCAGCGGCGTCGACGCCCTCGGTCTCCCGCTGCAAGCTCCGCCACCCTTAGACCCGGCCGCCCTCGAGACCGTCCACACCGCCGCCTACCTCGACTTCCTCCGCACCGCCCATGCCGATTGGTCCGCCATGGACGGTGCTGGCCCGGAGGTCGTCGCCAACATGCACCCGGCCCCCGAGATGCTCGCCCACATGGCCCAACCCAGTGCCGCCATTATCGGCCGCGCCGGCTGGTTCTCCGCCGACACCGCATGCCCGATCGGCCCCCACACCTGGGACGCCGCCTGCGCCGCCGCCGCCTGCGCTCTGGCCGCTGCCGATGCCGCAGCATCGGGCAGGACGGCCTACGCCCTGGTGCGCCCGCCGGGTCATCACGCGTATCCCGCCCGCGCCGGCGGCCATTGCTACATCAACAACGCTGCCCTGGCCGCCGAACGCCTCCGCCGCGCCGGCGCCGCCCGCGTCGCCATCCTCGACATCGACAGCCATCACGGCAACGGCACCCAGGGCATCTTCTGGGACCGCCCGGACGTCTTCTTCGCCTCCCTCCACGGTGACCCCGGCGGCTACTATCCCTGGTATGTCGGCCATGCCGCCGAGCGAGGCAGCGGAGCCGGGGAGGGGGCCAACCTCAACCTACCGCTCCCCCGCGGCACCGCCGACGCTGCCTGGCTTGCCGCCCTCGACACCGCCCTGGCCGCCATCGCCCGCTTCGCCCCCGACGCCCTGGTGGTCAGTCTCGGCTTCGACGCCTCCGAGCACGAACCCCTCAGCTACCTCGCCATCACCGCCGACGGTTTCGCCCGCGCGGCCGAACGCATCGCCGCATTGAACGTGCCGGCCGCGATCATCCAGGAAGGCGGCTACAACACCGACCTGCTCGGCACCCTGTTGCAGCGTTTCCTCTCCGCCTACGCCCGCTGAAGAGGCCATGATCGCCCGTATCCTATCGTTTGCATTCAGCGGTATCGATGCGGTTCCGGTCGAGGTTCAGGTCCAGATCTCCTCCGGCCTGCCCGCCTTTCTCGTCGTCGGCCTGCCCGACAAGGCGGTCGGCGAAGCCCGCGAGCG
>JBPBQE010000201.1:0-4900 GCA_050954595.1 Janthinobacterium lividum
GCAGGACAGCTTGGTGTCCAACAAGCCTCCGCAATCGACTTGATAGGCCGAGCCGGACGCTGTGGTGATCACATGGTCTGAGGTGCAGCCGGCGAGAACGAGCAGGATCGGGAGCAGAGCGCGCATGGCAAAACTCTGCGCGATGCCGCTGGACTCGGCAAGCCCGTTTGCACGGGCGTCATCGGCCACGGTCATGGCAACCAGACGTCGAGGGTGCCCGGCGGATTCTTTGCCGTGCCGAGGCGGACGATCCAGCTCGCGGCCTCGTTGGACAGGGTGGTGGCCAAGGCGGCGGCGGCGTCCTTATCGGCGGCGTTGTAGTAGTTGATGGTCGCCACGCGAGCGGTTGCCGTATTTGGATGAAGTTCGATGCTGCCACCGTAGCTTTGCAGCAAGGCAGCGATGCGACGGGCCTCGCCGTCGGCGCCGGGAATGTTGCGGCGGAATTGGATGTTGACGTGGACCGGCACGGCAGCCGCGGCAGGGTCGGCCGGTTCGGAGGGAGGCGGCGACACCTCGGTGCCGGGCGGCACCGGAACCGGCGACGTCGGGAGGGCCGGATAGGGGATGTTCGCCTCCGCCGGCTTGGAAGCGGTCGTGTCGGTTGGTGGGGTGCCAGTGGATGGCGCGTTGGTGGTCGGCGTGTTGGTGGTGGCGGCGCGGAAGGCACCAGGCAATAGCGGACTGTCCATGCGTCCGGCGATGGGGGTGCGATGCAAGATCGTCGTATCGATCCAGGTGCGGACGCTGCGGGCATCAACCAGGGTGATGGCTGCAGCCGCGACCAGGCCAGCCGGGAGGAGCAGCAACCAGGACCAGCTTCTGCCGTCCCGCTTGCGGTAATTCGGACGGGGCTCGAAGGCATCGGGCCACGGGATTTCAGCCGGGCGTGTGCGGGCAGAAGCGGTCGGGACGCTGCTCGGCGCGATGGCTGGGCCGCGGGAGGACTCGATCTGCGGGCGCGGCAATGGCGTTACCGGCGGAGAAACCGGCGCCGGCGGGATTGCCAGTGTGTTGGCAGGCCCCTCGGTTGGAAGCTCGGGATCAGCCGGGTCTTGCGGCGGTGCGGGCTCGGGGCGTTTGACCGGCGCCGTGTATGTCGGCGGCATCGGGATAAAGGCTGGCCGATGCGGCGGGAAAGGTGACGCATTCCCCACACCGGATGCGCGAGGGGCATACAACGATGCGACGTCGTCGAATTTCCGGCGCGGGGCGCTGCCGTCTTGTGCTGGTTCGGTTGTCACGTGGGCTCACCCTGTTAGCGACAGCATATCACGAATTGCCGTCGAACGGGTCGTCTCTTGATGACCAACAATGGCCGAACGATGGTGGAGCTGAGCGGGATCGAACCGCTGACCTCCTGAATGCCATTCAGGCGCTCTCCCAACTGAGCTACAGCCCCATACCTTCGGGAAGCGGGCATATACCGTCGCATCCGGCCGGCGGCAATCCCCCTTGGGCGATACCGCCGACCTAAATACGTCAGTTCCGGAAACTAAGCAGATACGTGTTGATCGGCAGCGACGTGGAAATCGGCTTCGGTCTTGGAGCGGAGCTCCTCGAGCGTGACGCCGGGCGCCATCTCCAGCAGGGTCAGACCATCCTGGCCGGGACGATCGACGTTGAAGACGCAGAGGTCGGTGACGATGAGGCTGACCACGCCGGCGCCGGTCAGGGGCAGGTTGCAACGTTTGAGGATCTTCGGCGCCCCCTTGGCCGTGTGTTCCATCAGCACGACGCATTTGCCGACGCCGGCGACGAGATCCATGGCGCCGCCCATGCCCTTGACCATCTTGCCGGGGACCATCCAGTTGGCGAGGTCGCCGTTCTCGGCCACCTGCAGCGCGCCGAGGATGCTGACGGCGATGTGGCCACCGCGGATCATGCCGAAGCTCTGGGCACTGTCGAAGATGCTGGTGGTGGGCAGCATGGTGACCGTCTGCTTGCCGGCGTTGATGAGGTCGGCGTCCTCCTCCCCCTCATAGGGAAACGGGCCGATGCCGAGCATGCCGTTCTCGCTGTGGAGCTGGACACTGATGCCGTCGGGGATCCAGTTGGCGACCAGGGTCGGGATGCCGATGCCGAGGTTGACGTACATGCCGTCCTCGAGCTCGCGGGCGGCGCGGGCGGCCATTTCGTCACGTGTCCATGCCATGATCGGGTCTCCCTAAATTTCGCTGCCGGCCGCGGCCGGTGCCGCATCCGCGCGCTTGCGGACGGTGCGCTGCTCGATGCGCTTGTTGACGTCGGACACCTCGATCAGGCGTTTGACGAAGATGCCGGGGGTGATGATGTGGTCGGGGTCGAGATCACCGGGTTGGACGAGGTGTTCGACCTCGGCGACTGTGACTTTGGCGGCGGTGGCCATGGGCGGATTGAAGTTCCGCGCTGTGCGGCGATAGACGAGGTTACCCTCCGTGTCGCCTTTCCAGGCGTGGACGATGGCCAGGTCCGCGAACAGGCCGCGCTCCATGATGTAGCGATGGCCGTCGAACTCGCGCTCTTCCTTGCCTTCAGCGATCTTGGTGCCGGCGCCGGTGCGGGTGAAGAAGGCGGGGATGCCTGCCCCGCCGGCGCGGATGCGTTCGGCCAGCGTGCCCTGCGGGTTGAATTCGATCTCCAGCTCGCCGGCCAGGTATTGGCGCATGAAGGTGGCGTTCTCGCCGACATAGGAGCTGATCATCTTCTTGACCTGCCGTGTCTGCAGCAGGACGCCGAGCCCGGCGTCGTCGACGCCGGCATTGTTGGACACGAAGGTCAGGTTCTTGACCCCGCTTTCCTTGATCGCCTCGATCAGGGCGGAGGGAATGCCGCAGAGGCCGAAGCCGCCCGCCATGATGAGCATGTCGTCGCGCAGCAGGCCGGCCAATGCGGCCGTCGCGTCCGAGTAAACCTTGTTCGCCATTTCTCTCCCCGACCTTGTGGTCTCATGTCCTGAGCACGCCATGTTGCCGCAGGAAACCGAGCAAAGCGAGCAGGGGTAAACCGAGAATGGCGGCATATTCGCCGTCGATGGCGTCGAACAGCTGGATGCCGGGGCCTTCGAGACGGTAGGCGCCGACGCTGGAAAGAACGGCGTCACCCTCCATCGCCAGGTAGTCGTCGAGGAAGCCGTCACTGAACTGGCGCATGCGGAGCTTGGGCCGCGCGACGTGCCGCCAGACCTCGGCGCCGTCTTTGTGACAAACGAGCGCGGTGACCAGGGTGTGGGTCTGGCCGCGCAGGCGCTGAAGCTGGTCCCGGGCGGCCGGGAGGTCGGGCGGCTTGTCGAACCACTCGTCGTTGCAGACCAGGAGTTGGTCGGCGCCGATGATCAGCGTGTCCGGCGTACGGATGCGGGCGGCCTTCAGGCTGGCCAGCATGAGAGCGCAGTCCTCGGGGTCGGTGCCGCCAAAGGACTCCTTGACGCTGGCTTCGTCGATCCGGGCCGGGCGTTGCTCAAAGGTCAGCCCGGCGCCGCGCAGGAGAGACGCGCGCGCCGCCGATTGGCTGGCCAGGATCATAGCGGTAGCGGCGGCACGTTGGGCATCGGTTTGACGTCGGTCTTGCGGCGGCGCTCGTGCCAGGCATCCATTAGTTGCAGCACGGTGGCGGCGGTTTCCTCGATGGAGCGCCGGGTCACGTCGATGACTGGCCAGCCGCGGCGGGTGCAAAGGCGGCGGGCCCAGAGCAATTCGGATTTCACGGTCTCGGTATCGACGTAGTCGGTCTGCTCGTCACGGATGCGGCCGGTGTCGCCGCCCTTGCCGATCAGCTTGAGTCGGTGACGACGGATCTCGATCAACGCGAGCGGGTCGATGGTCAGGCCGATGACGGGGGCACGAGGATCTTCCAGGCCCGGCGGGTCCGGCGTGCCGGGGACCAGCGGAATATTGGCGGCCTTGATGCCGCGATTCGCCAGATAAAAGGAAGTTGGCGTCTTGCTGCTGCGCGAGACGCCGATGAGGACGACGTCGGCTTCTGCCAGCCCGGCCTGCGCCTGGCCGTCATCATGAGCTAGGACGTAATGCATGGCGTCGATGCGGCGGAAATAATCGGCATCGAGTACGTATTGCCGGCCCGGCCGCGCCTGTGCCTGCTCGCCGATATGCTCCTGCAGCAAAGTGAGCACCGGATCGAGCACGTTGATGACCGGGACGCCGAGGCGATGACAGGTCTTCTCCAGATCGTCGCGCAAGGCTTTGTCGATCACGGTGGACAGCACCGGGCCGGGATCAGCCTCGATACCTTCCAGCACGCGGTGCAGCTGGAAGCGGGTCCGGATCAGGCTCCAGCGATGGTACTGGATACTGACTCCTTCGAATTGGGACACCGTCGCGCGGGCGATGCTGTTGAGGGTCTCGCCGGTCGCGTCAGAGACCAGATGCAGGTCGATACGATGCTCCATAAGAGCGAGGATAACGGGGATAAGTCGGGTTTGTCAGGGGTCGCCGACTCATGAGCTGGGATAAACGGGGATAGAGTCATGAGTCGGCGGTACGCGGGACGATTTTGGCAGGGTGTGGGCGAAATATGGGCATGAGTCGAAGATGCCGGGCGGAGTCAAAGCCTTGCGACGTGACTTGGCTGTGGATAAGGGGGGGATAGAACATGAGTCACCGGGTACCCCTGGTTTCACACCCCCTTTCACCCCCACCACAGAGTCTTAAGATTCTTCCTAAAAGGAATTACATGACTCACCCCGTCTTGCGCGTCCTTGCTGGTCACGAGGTTTGGCCACCCCCGATGTGGCTTATGCGGCAGGCGGGACGCTACCTGCCCGAGTATCGGAAGATCCGCGCCGAGGCGGGCGACTTCATCGCATTGTGCACGGCGCCGAAACTGGCAGCCGAAGTCACGCTGCAGCCGATCCGGCGCTATGGCTTCGATGCAGCGATCCTGTTCAGCGACATCCTGATCT
>JBPBQE010000356.1:0-4880 GCA_050954595.1 Janthinobacterium lividum
CCCCCATGCGCATGAAGCCCTGGTCGAGCAAGGCCGTCATGTGCTGATCGCGCTCCCACCCGTTGCTGGCACCCATCACGACGCCGATCAGCCGCACATCGCCACGCAGAGCGGAGGTCACGACGTTGTAGCCCGACGCCTCGGTATATCCGGTCTTCAGCCCGTCAGCCCCGGCATAGGATCGCAGCATCGTCTGATGGTTGGGCACGAAGCGGCCGCGGAAGACGAAGGAAGGCGTGCTGAAATAGTGGTAATACTGCGGAAAATCTTGAATGAGGTGCCGCGCCAGCGTGGCTAGATCACGCGCCGTGGTCACCTGGCCCCAGTCGGGCAGGCCGGAAGCATTGCGAAACGTGGTGCGCGACATGCCGAGCGCGTGTGCACGGGTCGTCATTAATTGCGCGAACCGGTCCTCGTCCCCGCCGAGAAGCTCTCCGAGCGCCGCAGCCGCGTCGTTGGCCGACTTCGTCACCAGACCCATGATCGCCTGCTCGACCGACAAGGTGGTGCCAGGCACCAAACCGAGCTTTGTCGGCGGCATGGAAGCGGCCCAGGATGATACCGGCACCGCGTCCGAGAAGCTGAGCTGCCGGTCGCGAATGGCCTCGAACACCATATAGATGGTCATCATCTTGGTCAGACTGGCGGGGAAGCGATATTCATCCGCATTGGCGGCGGAGATGATCTGACCGGACCGCTCGTCGACAACGATGGACGAATATCGATCCGACCCGATCTGGGCGTGGGCACCGCCCGGAATCGCGACGATGAACGCCATCAACACGACCAAACCAAACAACCGACGTCGCAGTTGTGACGCAAAACTCATCGACGCCGCCCTCTGTTTGCGGACCGTCATCCTACGTCAAAGGCGACATGCTGTCCATGTCATTCACAACCGCGTCAACGGCTTATGAGGCCACATTGCTTTAGTCGATCAATTGGCCGGCCGCACCTGGCACTCCGACACTGAATGATTTCGATTGTGCATTGCACAATTTGCTTTGTTTTCGCCCTTAGACAGTGCATACGGCGATTGTTGCACCGCAGCATTGCCCAACTCGGCGGGCTCGGCTGCTTGCAGCTTCATGCGCAAGCGCGTTTCAGTGAGAAAAAAAGAAATGAAGTCAGCAGAGCAGTTCCTCTCCTTCGGCCAAGGCAACATCGAAGCCATGGTCAAGTCGAGCCAGATCGTCGCCACTGGGTTGCAGGATCTTGGCAAGCAGATGGCCGCCAACGCCCAGTCCGCCATGGACGACAGCATGTCCACCTTCCGCGCCATGTCGGGCATCCGCTCGATCAAGGAAGCGTTCGAGATGCAGGCGAACTTCGCTCGCTCGAGCGTCGAGAAGGTCATGACGCAGACCGGTCAGTTGACGGAAGCTTCGATGAAGCTTGCCGGCCAGGCCTTTGAGCCGATCGCCGGGCGCGTCAACGTCGCGGTCAGCGGCTTCAGCGTCTAATCGGAGAGCGAACAGCGCCCTGGCGGCGCGTTCGCGTCCAACGAAAAAGGCCTGGATGGCAACATCCGGGCCTTTTCTCGTTTATGGTGCGACCCGGCCGCCGTCGCGTTCACGCTTTATCAATCTCCCCAGGCGAATATCCAGGGATAGCTATGCGAAGGCTTTTCCCGGTGCCTTGCATTCCGATATGCTGATTATTGGGGTCGTAGCCGCTCCAGCAGCGCCAGCGGCGGCGAGCGGTGGTTGCGGCCAGGGTATTGGGACCGATGAGCGATAACGACAAACGCGGAAACGGAGAAGGACCGAACACTGGTGTAGTGGTCAAAGCGCGGCCAAAAACGCGCAAACCTGCCATGTACAAGGTTCTTATGTTGAACGACGACTACACGCCGATGGAGTTCGTCGTGCATGTGCTCGAGCGTTTTTTCCAAAAAAATCGTGATGAAGCAACGCGCATCATGTTGCACGTTCACCGGCGTGGCGTCGGCGTGTGTGGCGCGTTCACCTACGAAGTGGCGGAAACCAAGGTCACTCAAGTGATGGATCTTGCGCGGCAGAACCAACATCCGCTGCAATGCACTATTGAGAAGGAATGAGCCCGGTCCCACGTTGAGCCGTCACCTACACCGAATGGTCGTGATCCCCGCCAGCCGCATCACATCGCGGACGAACGAGGGTCAGTGCGAAGGAGCGTCATCAAATGCTGTCCCGTAACCTAGAGCAGACGCTACACCGCGCTCTTTCGCTCGCCAGCGAGCGCCGGCACGAATATGCAACCCTCGAACATCTGTTACTCGGCCTCGCTGACGACAGCGATGCGGCCACCGTGCTGCGAGCCTGCGGAGTTGACCTCGACAAGCTCCGGCAGGACCTGAGCGAGTTCCTCGACAAGGATCTTTCTGGACTAGCGACCGATCGCGCCGGCGACCCGAAACCCACAGCCGGCTTCCAGCGCGTCGTTCAACGTGCCGCGATCCATGTGCAGAGCTCCGGTCGAGACGAAGTCACCGGTGCCAATGTCCTCGTCGCGCTGTTCAGCGAGCGCGAAAGCCACGCCGTCTACTTCCTGCAGCTTCAGGACATGACGAGGCTCGACGCTGTTAATTTCATCAGCCACGGTATCGCCAAGGCTCCGGGGCGCGCCGCGCAACGGCCGGCTCAGGGCGCGGCGAAAGAGGAGGGTGCCACGGAAAGCGAACGCGAAGAGAAGCCCGGCCGCCGCGCTCAAGACGCGCTGTCGAATTATTGTGTCAACCTCAACAAGAAGGCCGCTGCCGGAAAGATCGATCCGCTGATCGGTCGCGACACCGAGATCGAGCGGACCATCCAGATTCTGTGCCGCCGCACCAAGAACAATCCCCTGTACGTGGGTGATCCCGGCGTCGGTAAGACAGCGATCGCCGAGGGCCTGGCCAAGCGAATTGTCGAAGGCGACGTCCCCGAGGTGCTGGCCAAGAGCACCATCTTCGCTCTCGACATGGGCGCCCTGCTGGCCGGGACCCGCTATCGCGGTGACTTCGAGGAGCGGCTCAAGGCAGTCGTAACCGAGCTCGAGGCGCACCCGGGTTCCATCCTGTTCATCGACGAGATCCACACCGTCATCGGCGCAGGCGCGACCAGTGGCGGCGCCATGGACGCCAGCAACTTGCTGAAGCCAGCCTTGGCATCCGGTTCGATGCGCTGTGTCGGCAGCACGACCTACAAGGAGTATCGAAACTACTTCGAGAAGGATCGTGCGCTGGTTCGCCGGTTCCAGAAGATCGACGTCAACGAGCCGTCGCTCGAGGACGCCGTCAAGATCCTTCGCGGCCTCAAGACGAATTACGAGAAGCATCACAAGGTCAGCTACAGTGAGGAGGCCATTCGTGGCGCCGTCGAGCTGTCGGCCAAGTACATCAACGACCGCAAGCTGCCCGACAAGGCAATTGATGTCATCGACGAGGTGGGCGCCAGCCGCATGCTGTTGCCCGAGGGTAAGCGCCGCAAGAACGTCACGCTGAAGGACGTTGAGGAGATCGTAGCCAAGATCGCCCGCATCCCACCCAAGTCGGTGTCGGCTGACGACAAGGAAACATTGCGTCACCTCGAGCGTGACTTGAAGGGCATGGTGTTCGGCCAGGACAAGGCGATCGAGGCGCTGGCCGCGGCGATCAAGTTGTCCCGCGCCGGATTGCGTGAGGTCGAGAAGCCGATCGGCAACTACCTGTTCAGCGGCCCGACCGGCGTCGGCAAGACGGAAGTCGCCAAGCAACTCGCGGCCACTCTCGGGATCGAGCTCACGCGCTTCGACATGTCGGAATACATGGAGCGGCACAGCGTATCGCGACTGATCGGTGCACCACCGGGCTATGTGGGCTTCGATCAGGGCGGCATGCTCACGGACGCGATCGATCAGCACCCGCATTGTGTGCTGTTGCTGGACGAGATCGAGAAGGCTCACCCGGACCTGTTCAACATTTTGTTGCAGGTGATGGACCACGGTAAGCTGACCGACCACAACGGCAAGATCGTCGACTTCCGCAACGTCATTCTTATCATGACGACCAATGCGGGCGCATCCGACATGGCCAAGGAGGCCATCGGGTTCGGTCGTGAAGCCCGCGAAGGTGAGGATGAGGAGGCGATCAAGCGGCTATTCACGCCCGAGTTCCGTAACCGGCTCGACGCGACCATCACCTTCGCCGGTCTTACGCCAGAGATTGTCGCTCAGGTGGTCGAGAAGTTCGTCATGCAGCTCGAGGCCCAGTTGGCTGATCGCAACGTGACGATCGAGTTGTCGTCGGCGGCGAAGGAATGGTTGGCCGAGCGCGGCTATGACCGGCTGTATGGCGCACGGCCGTTGGGCCGGGTCATCCAGGAGTATATCAAAAAGCCGCTGGCGGAAGAGCTGCTGTTCGGCAAGCTGGTCCATGGCGGTGCGGTCAAGGCTACGCTCAAGGACGGCAAACTCGAGTTCGACTACGTTTCGGCTGCCGCGCCTCCGCCGAAAGAGGACGAAGGTGACGGCGACGAGGGTGGAGTCGAAAAGGAGCCGGAGACCGTCGAATGAAGGCGGTCTGGAACGGGCAGGTCATCGCCGAAAGCGATGACATCGTCACCGTGGAGGGGAACCACTACTTCCCCGTCGGTAGCCTCGACCAATCTTTGATCCACCCAAGTTCGCACACTTCGGTGTGCGGCTGGAAGGGAACGGCGCGCTACCATTCGCTCGACGTCGACGGCAAGCGTAACGAGAATGCAGTATGGTTCTATCCGGAGCCGAAAGAAGCTGCGGCCAACATCCGCGATCGTGTCGCGTTCTGGAAAGGTGTCACCGTCATCGCTTAGCTGGTGGTCCCGCCATGCGCTTTGAGGTAGGTCAGCGCGATGACGCGAATAGCGGAAATTTCCCGCAACACCTCTGAAACTCAGATCAAG
>JBPBQE010000065.1:0-4854 GCA_050954595.1 Janthinobacterium lividum
CGGAGTGAACCGAGCCACGCCTGAACTGCACCGTGCACCGCGCCACGCACTGTCCGCAACAAGCATAGGCGTGTGCAGCGGCTCCGGCGCAGGATTGTGCTTGGCAGTTCTAACCTGCACTGCGATATCGTTGACGTGTTGAACGCTTGCGTTCGGCCGCAGGCATCGAACCCATTGCAGTGTTGAGGCCAGCAAAGGTCTATGTCGGCTCTGGAATTTTCAGAGTAGAAATCTGGACGAGCCCATGAGCGCCCACACCGTGCAGCACACTCCCGTCGCGAGGGGTCGATCCCGGTTCTGCCTGCGTGTGCAGCTGAGCGGGACGGACGTGCGTCCGTATAGGTGGGAGATCTTCGACGATGAGGATGCCAAGGTCATCCGCCGTTCTGCGGCGGCCTTTCGCACTTCCGCCGATGCCTGGGCGGCCGGCGTCATGGTTTTGAACGCAGGGTGATCACCGATGACGACATCCGCCGCGTCGTGCCCGAGCGTTCGTTCGCAGCAGGCGTGCGATACTACTTGGATGGTCGCGTGCAGGAACTCAGCGTGGCGGCAGACGGCACCACGATCGATGCGTTGGTTTTGAGCAGCGGCCACAATGTCTACCAGCAATCGATCCGACTACAACGGGGTCGAAACGGTAAGCTGCAGGTCCATGGCCTGTGCAGCTGTCCTGTCGGGTTCAATTGCAAGCACATCGCCGCTGTCCTGCTCGAGTATCAGGCGCGGACACATACTAGCCCAGGCCTGGCAGGGCACGGGCCACCACTGATCGGCAGCGCAGGTGTTCGAACCAGACCAAGCAAGTCCGGAACCGGGACGCCGCAAATCCCATCTGCCGACACCGAACCTGCAGCCTTGCCGCGTGAGATCGACATCTGGCTGCGCAGTCTGGATGCGGCCCAGCAGGAGGACAGCGAGGACTACCCGCTCACCGTACGCAAGCGCCTGCTGTACGTAATTGAACACGGTGCGCACTCCGGTGGGCTGATGGTTCATCTCCAGTCGATCGAACTCAGACGTGATGATGTCCCCAGCGGGGCCGCCACCCCGCATCAGGCCGCCCAGCTACTCCGCCCGGGACAGCAACCCAAGTTCCTACGTCCCTCCGATCGCATGATCCTGGTCCAACTCACCAGCACCGGTGCCGAGGGTAGCGAGGGGTTCATCATTACTCTGCAGGCCATCATCGCCACAGGCCGTGGTCGATGGGGTCGCTGGGATGGACCCACTCTGACTGAGGGACCAGCCGTTTCAGGCGCGATGGAATGGCAGTTGGGCGACAACGCCAGCCAGTCGCCTGTCTTGATCCTGCCGGATAATCTGCGGACGCTTCGGCTGACGCGACCCTGGTACGTTGACCCGGCAACTGGAGTAATGGGGCCGATCGAGACGGGGCTGCCTTCTCGTCTGGTTCGCACCTTGCTGGCCGCCCCGGCCATCCCGCCTAATTTGGTTGAACGGCTCCGGACGGAGATCGATCGGCGGTGGCCCGGACATGCCGTTCCGGTTCCCCGGGTTCTGGCAGACCCCGAGCCGCTACGGACAGCGTTGCAACCTCACCTGCTGCTGCGGGCAGCAGAGCTGCCGTTCGATCCTGCAGCGATCCTGACCCTAGCTAGGTATCGCCACGTCTCGTCCTCAGACTTGCATCCGGTGTCGCTGATCAGGCTGTCCTGGCGCTACGGTCCCATCACCATACCGTCCGGCACTCCGTTCCAGCCGCACTCGATCGTGCAGCGTGACGGCAAACTGTTCCAGCTTCAGCGTGATCCTACGGTCGAGGAACAGGTTGCGGCGACACTAGGCGAGTTCGGCTTCCAGCGGCTGGACCGCTTCCATGTGCTTCCAGACTCGAATCCACATTGTCGTGACTTGGCCCTACTCGATCCCGACCCCGGGGCATGGCTGGAGTTCGTGCTGCGTGACGTCCCATACCTGCGCCGCAAAGGGTGGATCGTCGATGTCGCCAAGAACTTTCCGCTGCGCCTGGCAGAGCCGTCCGGCGACATCGACATCATGGTCACCGAGGCGTTCGGGGTCGATTGGTTCGACGTGGACCTTGGGGTGATGATCGACGGGCAGCGCATCGGCTTGGTGCCTGCCCTGTTCGACTTCATCGCCAACGTCGGGATCGAGCAAGCGGCGCGGCTAGACATCGAGGGAGGCAGCGACACCGACGATGAGGAGCTGCCTCTATTGTTGCCGCTTCCTGACGGTCGGCTGCTGGTGTTGCCGTTCGAGCGGTTGCGGCCCGTGCTGACCCCGCTCTTCGAGTTGTTCGCCGAAACAAGTATCGACGAGGCTGCCGGAACGCTGCGGTTGACCCGGCGCAACGCTGGCGATCTCGCCCTGCTGGAGGCGGCCAGCGCCGGCAGCAACATCGCCGCCGGTTCGAGGCGATCGGAACGCATGACGTGGTCATCACCACCTATCCGTTGCTGGCGCGCGACCACGCGGTGCTGCTTGCGCAGGACTGGCACCTCGTGGTGCTGGACGAGGCACAGACGATCAAGAACCCACAGGCCACCATCTCCAAGCTGCCCCGCACGCTCAAAGCGAGGCAACGGCTCTGTCTGTCCGGTACGCCGTTGGAGAACCATCTCGGCGAGTTGTGGTCATTGTTCGACTTCCTGATGCCGGGCTTCCTGGGCGACCGACGGCAGTTCGGATCGCGATACCGCGGCCCGATCGAGAAGGGGGGCGATCATGGTAAACAGGCGCTACTGGCACGGCGGATCGCGCCCTTTTTGCTGCGGCGAACCAAGGAGCAAGTAGCGCCGGAATTGCCAGCCAAAACCGAGATCACCGAGACCGTGACGATGGGCGAGGCGCAGCGCGCCATCTACGAGGGCATCCGGTTGGCCATGCACGCCAAGGTTCGCGCTGCCGTGGCTCGCCGCGGCGTGGCCGGGTCTGGCATCGTGATCCTCGATGCCTTGCTGAAGCTTCGGCAGGCCTGCTGAGACCCACGTCTGCTGAAGCTGACGGCGGCCAAAACGGCGAAGGCAAAGTCGGCCAAGCTCGAACGACTCTTCGAACTGCTGCTTCCTTTGCTGGAGGAGGGCAGGCGCGTGCTGCTGTTCTCGCAGTTCACGTCGATGCTGGCACTCATCGAGGCCGAACTGGTGCGGTTGTCGTTGCCGTACGCGCTGCTGACCGGTGACACGCGGGATCGCGCCGATCCCGTGCGTCAGTTCCAATCGGGTGCGGTGCCATTGTTCCTGATCAGCTTGAAGGCCGGCGGGGTTGGATTGAATCTTACGGCGGCGGACACGGTTATCCACTACGATCCGTGGTGGAACCCTGCCGTCGAGAACCAGGCCACCGACCGCGCCCACCGCATCGGCCAGGACAGACCGGTGTTCGTGCACCGGCTGATCACTGCTGAAACGGTCGAAGAGAAAATGCAGGTGCTTAAAAGGCGCAAGCAGGCGCTGGCAATGGGACAACACTGGAGCTGACCGAAGCCGACTTGGAAATGTTGTTCGGCTAGCGTTCAACGACCGCTTTGCGCCCGATCCCGGACATCTCACGGAGTTTTCTAGCGCCTCCGAAGCGGACGTGGCCCGATAACCGTTGTTGCCCGACAAAGAGCTGGAAACCGCTCCGTTATCAATGAAAGTGGCCATGAACGTAATGCAGACGACGCCACGTTTTCCCACTCTTGCCGGCATCTTGTTTGGCCTTGGGCTGGGCGGCTTCTTCGACGGGATCGTGCTGCACCAGGTGCTCCAATGGCATCATATGCTCAGCAGCTGGTATCCCATCACCAACCTGCCCAACCTGGAACTGAACACCCGATGGGATGGCTTCTTCCACAGTGCAACCTACGTTTTCGTGGTGCTTGGCCTTTTCCTGCTTTGGCGGAATGCACATACCCGGCATCTTCTGTGGTCCAGTAAGCTGCTGATTGGGACGCTGCTGCTGGGGTGGGGCCTGTTCAACGTGGTCGAAGGCTTGGTCGACCACCAGGTGCTCGGCATCCATCACGTAAACGAACTCGTGCCGCTGAACCAACGCAAGTATTGGGATTTCGGCTTCCTTGCATGGGGGGCTGCCATGGTGGCAGGTGGGTGGGCACTCCTACAATCTGGTCGACGCGACACGACGGCACGGGCATGAATGGAGCAGCCCGCCGAACGATGCCCGGACTGCGGGCAGCCCTTCCCTGGATCGCACTGGGTGCTGGGCTTGTTCTCGCGACCGAACCCGCCTGGCGCATTCCGCTGCTCGGATTCAGTCCAGGCCTGGACGAGATGCTGCTGATCGGCCGGTGCTTGTCGCCGGCTCCTTGAACCACCGCACCCCGCGGACGCGCAAAGTTTCTTAACCGGACAAGGTGTCCTGGCTGACCGGCCATCCTGTCGGCATCGTCTGCCCATCCTGCCTCAAGACGTCGTTGCCGATCCTATGCGACGTCTCACTGCGCGCCTTCGCGACGGTTTTCCGTGCCGCAGGCTCCCACCCCTATCGTTGTCCGCGGAACTCCCTCGGATCGCGATCAAGTCCGCGGTCGGGGCCACCGGGCCCTCGATCAAACCGCGGTCCACTGTCCAGTTCGCCAGGTCCCCGGTCGAACCCAGGTCCCCGGTCTGGCCCTTGGATCAGGCGTCGACCCCAGCCAGGTTCCCGTCCCCCGGCCGGCCCATAGCCCGGTCCACCCTGTCCTGGCCGGCCCCAGCGGTCCCGGTCCGTGAACCACGGCCGGTCGCGATAGTGTTCGCCCCAGTAGTTGCCGAACTGGAACCCCACTACCGGTACCCCGGCTCGCCCGTAATAGCGTGCGAATGGCACCCGGTGCCCCTGGTAGGAGTATTGCAGATAACCGGACGACACCCAGCCTCGCACCCC
>JBPBQE010000158.1:0-4842 GCA_050954595.1 Janthinobacterium lividum
CAGGCGCGGGAGCAGATCGCGGGCGACCCGACGCAGTTCGGCGAGCTGCGGGGCAAGGTGGGGTGGTTCGTCTCCGCCGCCAGCAAGGAGGAGCGGGCTAGGGCCGAGCGGGTGGTGCAGGCGGTGCCCGACAGCCTGCACCGCGTCCACGAGACCGAGAGCTTTGCCCGGCAAGGCTACGTGCAGAGCGTGCAGGCGCAGCAGGCGCGGGACGCGACCGAGATCCCCGGCCTGTCCAAGGCGGCGCTGGCCGTGCTGGAGGGGGTGCGGGAGGCGCGGCTGCTGGCTGAGCTGCCCCGGGATGGCGAGGATTACGACGCCAGGCAGCGGCGAAAGGAGGCGACGGTTGGCGCTGTGTGGCACGAGGGCCGGGCCGATTGGCGCGTGGCCGGCGAGCTGGACGGGTTCATGGCCGCTGTCAGGCAGCGGCTTGGCGAGGAGGGCGAGCGGGCAGCGCTGCGGGCCGTCAGCAGCGGCAGGAACATGGAGCTGCCCGGTGTTGGGCGTGAGCACCAAGCTGGGCTGAACGAGCTGGCCCGCAGCTTCGAGCAGGGACGCGACGGGGTGGCGCTCAGCGCAGCGTGGGGCCAGAGGGTTGAACGGGAGGCGAAGGAAACCGAGCGTCAGCGAGTGCGGGCCGAGGAGCGACAGGCCCGTGGGCTGCCGCCAGAGCCGGAGCAGGATCGCGAGCGGCAGAGGCAGTCACGGGGGCTAGGGCTTAGCAGGTGAGAGCGAAAGCACTCAAAGAGAGTGGGTACCCGAAGAAGTGTAATCTACTAGTATTGCTTTATTCTAAGTAAAATCTAAATATCGCATTGCCCGAAGATGATTACCAATAATATTCTCTTTATGCGGCCAAATCATACTTCTGAACGGAGCTGCTGACTCATTCGTGTGTTCTGCGGCGCGCTGAAGCTGTGATCCGAGGAGCGGGCTAGGGAGAGCCAGCGACAGAGCCTCAGCCCAAGGCAGGGGCCAAAGTTGAGGATGTGATGGAATTGGCGAAGCCAGATGCACGGTAATTCAAAATGTCAGGTGGTAAGAGCCGGCATTAAAGGATGACGCGCGCCTTCTGGTCGTACTGGCGGGATAGCAGTGGTGTCATGTCGCAGACGGGTTGCGGACGTCCCAGCGCATAGCCCTGGACCGAGCTGCACCCGATCGCGATCAGCGCTTGGAGTTCGGCATCCTGCTCCACCCCTTCCGCGACGATGTCCAGGCCGAGCGCCTGCCCCAGTCGCACGATGGTCTCGACGATCGCCATCGTCGTCGGACGCTCCATCATGCGGACGACAAACGATTGGTCGATCTTGATCGTGTCTATCCGGAATCGGTCGAGGTAGCTCAACGACGAGTAACCTGTGCCGAAATCGTCGAGCGCGATCCTCACCCCAAGCTTGCGGATGTCGCCGAGCACCTTTTCGACATGCGCAGGTTGTTGCAGGAAGATGCTCTCGGTGATCTCGAGCTGAAGTAGGCGCGGGTCGAAACCAGTTTCAGTCAGCGTCTCCTCCACACCCCGGGCGAAGCAGTCATCTCTCAGCTCCTCGGCAGAGGCGTTGACGCTGAGCCGAACCGAGAGGCCGGGGAACTGGCTGAGCCATTGCCGCATCTGCGTGCAGGCTTCGTGCAGCACCCAACGGCCGATCTCGCGGATCAAGCCTGTTTCTTCGGCGCTTGTGATGAAGTCGATGGGCGGCACATATCCGCGCACCGGGTGTTCCCATCGGACCAGGGCCTCCAGGCCGATAATTTTCAACGTGACCGGATTGCAGATCGGCTGGTAGTGCAAGCAGAACTCGCCGCGTGCTACTGCATTGCGTAGGTCAGTCTGTAGTTCTAGCGCCACGATCGGGTTGAGCAGCATGGAATCGGTAAAGATTGCGAAGTTACCGGTATCGTGCCGCTTCGCCTGATACATCGCTATGTCGGCGTCGCGCAGCATGTCCTCAGGAAAGCTGTGTTCCGCCGTCGCTTCCACCACGCCGACGCTACACGAGGGGAATACCTCTTGGCTGCCAAGCCAGAGCGAAGGACGCACCGCTTCGGCGAGCCGCCGGCCCAGCGTCGCCGCGGTCAGCGCAGCGTCGAGGCCTTCGATTAGAAGGGCGAACTCGTCGCCGCCGAGCCGCGCTAGCGTATCCTGCGGCCGGACACAGCCACCCAGTCGCTGGGCAATCTCCATCAGCAGTAGATCGCCGGCCCGATGCCCAAGGCTGTCGTTGATCAGCTTGAAGCGGTCTAGGTCCAGGAACAGCACGGCAATGCGAAAGCTTGGGTCGGATTTCGCTCGGGCCAGCGCCACTGCCAGCCGGTCCATGAAGAACGCCCGATTGCGCAGCTTTGTCAGGTTGTCGTGGAAGGCGGTGTAGAGCAGCTGCGCCTCTACCTGCTTACGCTCCTGGATCTCCGCCTCAAGAGCCATGTTCTCCGCTTGCGCGACCCGCGCCCGGGTTGCCGTTTCTTCGGCGGCCTTGCGATCGCTGATGTCACGCTGCACTGACACCCAGTGGGTGAACCAGCCCTTCTCGTTGGCGACCGGCACAATGCTGAGCTCGACCCAGAACTCCGTACCATCCTTGCGGTGGTTCAGCAGCTCTACTTCGATTGGCTTCCAGCGGCTCAGCGCTCGCCGCAGTCGATCCAACGCCGTACGGTCGGTGCCTGGTCCCTGCAGCAGCCGGGGGGTCCGGCCAAGGATCTCCTCGGCGGAGTAGCCTGTCGTCCTGGTAAACGCGGCGTTGCAGTAGACGATGCGTGGCCCAGGAAGGTCGATCGGCTCAGCAGACGTGATCAGCACTGCGTCGTTGGCGTTGACCACGACCGATTCCAGCAGGCGGAGCCGCTCTGTTGCGACCGGGTCGACCTCATAAAGCTGCTTCTGTTCCGAAGCATCGCGCAGGGTCTGCAATTCCAGCAGCGCCGCCAGCTGCGCGGCATGGGCACGCAGCACATACAGTTTGGCGGCGCTCAATCCGGCATGCGGCAGCGGATCGGCGACGACGAGGATACCGAGCGTCGCTCCGCTGGCGTCGCTGACCCGTGCCGCCGCAACAAAGCGGATAACGGGAGCAACCATATCGAACAGCTGACCGTCCTGCGCGCCGTAGCCGGGCTGGCGAGTCACGTCGTTCACGATCATCACGCTATCCACGCGCAGGTAGCGCGCCTCATCCAAAATTCGGCTACCCCGGACCATTTCCAATGCCGCGAACCCGAACGAAGCCACCGTGTGGAAGCCGCACTCACCTTCTTTGAAAAATGCAGCGCCGGGACATTCCACCGAATACGCCGCGCTCTGGACAAGCCTGACTAAGTTGGACACGGGCGCAGCATCGAGCGTTTCCATAGGCTTCTGCTCGGCCATAGCTGATTGATCCGAGAGTTGCACTGTAGATGACTCCAAGCGGTACGCCTTTGATGGCTCCCTACGACATTAGAAGCAACTCGTTAGCACTTCCCCAACATTAGGCACTGGCACATACACCACAGAAACCAAAAAAATGAGCATCACCATGCTTGTAAATCCTCGTTAAGAACATACTACGGTAATCCTATGACGCAGCCTGGCACTGCTCGGCTACTCAGAATGGCCACGATTGCAGCGTCACGAAGCTTAAAAGGACACACCTGACGATGCCCAAGCAGGCGCTTCTGACCTATCGCAGCCCATTCTCAAACGGACACTTATAAACGTAGGTTGGTACGAGCAGCGCGTTTTACCCATGATCAAAGGCATGACATCAGTGTTCAAAGACGGATTGAGTGACAATTCAGCGTATGTAGATACCGCAGTTGAGGCGGTTTCTATCTCAACTTCCCGACACACCCGGCGCTTGTCCGATAAGCTCTTTGTCGCGTTCCACCAAGCCTGCGACACAGCCGAATTGGACGTGGCGGAACAGCTTCTCGGAATTCTGGAGAAGATGATGAACAAGCGCCCCACCACCAACGAGGGCAACCGGCGCCGTAACATGGAAGGTTTGGTCGCGGCTTTCGAGCAGCTCTGGCACCTTTGCCATCCAGAACGTTGAACAATCCTGTCGTCCAGTTGGTTCGCATTAAGATATCAGCGGATGTTAGATTAATAAACGCGAACGGCCGCACACAGAGTCACTGCACGTCGCTTACATAATCTCTTTTTATTCGTTTGGAGCCGTCATCAGACCCGCGCCGTGCCCATCACGCTGCGCGCGGGGTCAGGCGCGAGTGTTGGTTAACCTAACGTCGCAGGCGTGCGCTACGGTCGAGCCGATCGCGTCCGACAACTCGCGCCGCAAGATGGTCGCCGTGCACATTTTGTCCGTCCGGGAGTGCCGGAAGTCGGCAGCGTCACCGTGATTCGGTCGCCAGCGAGGCGGCGGATCTTGATACCCTGCAGCGTGATCGCAATGCCGTGCAGCGTCAGCTCCACAATCGCCAACCCGACAAGCTCACCGCGTCCCAGCACACGTTCGACACCCACCACGGAAAGGTGACGGTCTCAGTGTCGTTCTCAGTCACCTGCCCTATCTCCACACAGATTCGATATCCGCCGCAGCATGCGGCTAATCGTCTACCCATGCCGGTTCTGCTCCAACGGCATCTTATAATTTTGTTAGCATTTCCTGTGTCATAGCCTGCGGTGGAAACGAACAGCCGCGAGGGCGATGTGGACGGCTTTCTGCAGACGCCTGATGGCCCGAGTGCCTTCCGCTGCGAGGCTTGTCTTGCTCGCCAGCCAGCCGGCGACGCGCTGACGGGGTTGGCTGATCGCACCCTCTTCCGGGAGCGGCTTGCCAGGACACTGGATGGGCATGGCTCGCCCAACCTTCGCCAAGCGCCTCCTGTTCCTGGAACGGC
>JBPBQE010000172.1:0-4834 GCA_050954595.1 Janthinobacterium lividum
AAGCTCGTGGAGCAACCGTGGACCATCATGTCCATCGGATTGCGCGATTGGGCTCAGAGGTCCTAATCAGCGAGCGTTGGTATAACTCCTGATCTAAGCAGGACGGAGTGGCTGCTTTGCGCCACATCGCGGACGTTTAGTTAGCGATTCCAGCCGCTCCGAAGCGGACACCATTTCGGAGTACCAAGGGACGCACTCATCGCAACTGCGGTAAGCCTCCACACCTTCCCGGACCAGGTGTCGCCGTAGATGCCCAGGCCGCGAACGATCACAGGTGCTTCTCCGCCGTGTCATAGTGGGTGGTGATCGACCTCCACCAGGAGCATGCAGCTATATCTCAAGGCGATCCTGGTGGCGGTCGCACCAGGGCGGCATGCGGCGCTGCTGGTGGACCAGGCAAGATGGCATCGCTCGGCCAAGCTCTGCGTGCCGGAGAACACTACGATCGTGCCGCGGCCAGCATCATGTCTGGAGCTGAACCCACAAGGAAAACGTTTGGAACTCCATGCGCGAAACTGACTGGCGAACCACGCGCTCAGCTCCCATGGGATCTCCTTGACCAATGCTGCGACGCTTGGGATAGCTCGCTGCTCAGTCCTTGACCGCTATGTCGCGCGGACTGCACGGTTAGGCAAATCGGTTCTGATAAGGGAGGCTTTGTAGGAGCAGGGGGCAGCCAGAGACAGCAAGTCCGCGCAACCTCAAAGTAGCAAGGCGTTGGTGACGGCACTTAGAGGGTGCAAATTCGGTTGCCCAAGCAGAAATCCTTGGAAATTGTCGCAGCCCATTTGCTGCAAAGTATCCAGCTGTGAGGCCGTCTCAACCCCTTCAGCAGTAATGGTAAGCTCTAAGCTATGCCCCATCGCAATAATTGCCTGTACAATTGGCTCTGCCCTGGGTCCGGCCCCTAATTTTTGGGTAAAAGAACCATCAATTTTAATTATGTCAAATGGAAACTGGCTCAGATAGCTTAGACTTGAGTATCCTGTGCCGAAGTCATCCAGCGCCAACTTTACCCCTTGAGCCTTCAAATTTTCCAACGCTGACTGCGCGGCAGTCACATCATGCATAAGAACGCCTTCTGTTACTTCCAGCGTCAATCTGCACGGATCTAGCCCCGACTCAGCCAGCGCTTCCGCGACAGAATGAGATAGGCTACCGTCCAGCACCTGCACTGGCGATAGATTAACCGCGATCCCGTAAGGAAGATCCCAAAGTGCTGCCGCCTTGCAAGCATTAATCAATACCCAGCGTCCGAGTGGCAGGATTACCCGACTTTCCTCGGCAATCGGGATGAAGGTCGATGGCGGAATCCACCCATGCCTTGGATGATGCCATCGGAGCAGCGCCTCATACGAAGTAACCGCCGTTGCGCTCTGGTTATAGATAGGTTGATAGTATAAACATAAAAGTTGACTTGACACGGCATGTATTAGATCTTGCTCCAATTCCGATCTAGCCCGCATTGCCGCTTCCATGGATGCTTCGAACAGCTGAAACCCGCCACGTCCAAGCTTCTTAGCAGAATAGAGCGCAATATCGGCATTTCGAAGCAGTTCTGCTGCACTATGATCTCCGCCAGAATACACCGCGATCCCGACGCTTACGCCCATGGCTGTTTCGCGGCCCTCAAGTAAGAACGGCGCATCGAAAGCGGATGAGATCCGTTTAGCCACTTCTACTGCTTTTCCAGTCTCTGAAATCTTCGTTTGCACAGCCACGAATTCATCGCCCCCCATCCTTCCGACCACTCCGTGATAACCAAGAGCATGGGTCAACCTCTGCCCCGTCTGTCGTAGCAGTTCATCTCCAGCGGCGTGTCCCAATGTATCGTTGACCAACTTGAACCGGTCTAGGTCCATGCAGAGAACTGCCACCGAGGTTCCATGCTGACGTGCTCGTTCTAGCTCCTCAAGCACTGTCGCCTCGATTGTCCTCCGATTGGCTAAACCCGTCAGGGCATCGTACTGGGCGAGTTGCATGATGCGGGTTTCAGCTTGTCGGCGATCCGTTATGTCGGTGTATGTGCGGACGTACCCGCCGCTCTTGACCAAATGCGTGCGCACCTCCAGCAAGCCGCCCGCCGCACCCGCTTCTTCATGAACACCAGGCTGCACGGGCTCGTTACCCCATAGCTTGTTCCACAGGTCTGCGCTCGGCATCGTGTCCGGATCCGGCAACATCAATAGATCCGTGAACCTTCGATTGCAGATTGAGAAGCGGCCATCTGCATTCAGCATCACTATTCCTTGGTCGATATTCTCGATAGCGTTACGCAACGACATCTGCGACGTAGCCACACGAAGGCGGTTCCGCGCTAGCAGGCCCCCCGTCACCAAGATTAGCAATGTAAGCACCGCGCCAGCAGCAATTACCGCTTCACGAGTATTTTGAAACGGCTTAAAGATCGAGCTTGAGTCAAGCCGAACGATGATCGTCAGCGCGTAATTTCTCAACCGTCGAAAGCCAACGACATCTCCTTTCGCAACAGTCTGCAGTGAAACTCCATTATACTTAGATGCTATAAAGCTGCCATGGTCTGAATTCTTCAATGTTCGCTCAAGAGGTGTGGTCGCTATATCGGCACCGATAAGACTTTGATTGGGAGCTGCGGCTCGTATTACTCCGTCATCGCCTACCAGGAGCAAACCGCCACTGACATCCAGCATGTCCTGAAACTGGGTCAGCCAATATGGATCGAGAGAGCCGACAAGTACGCCGGCCATACTTCCGTCTGGATTCGAGACCTTTCGGGTTAGCTGGACCGACCAACGTTTGGACACTCGTCCAGTCACCGGCGTGCTGATGAACAGGAAGTCGTCGGCTCTCGCCGCCTGGACCCTGAAATGTTCGCGATCCGACAGATCCACCACGCCGAGTGTCGGACCCAGGTTAGTTTGCCTCAACATGCCTTTCGCATCTATGAAGGCGAGCTGCATCATGACGCTGTCAGTGAAGCCGCTTCCCTCTGCGATAAAACGTAAGCTGAAGCCCTTCGGATCCCTCTCGTATAGCTTCCTGGCAAAGCGCAACCTTTGGTCCATCGCTTCGATGGTACGGGACATACCTTGCTCAGCGGCCCCGGCGATGCTGCCTGCCGTTCGTAGCGCCTCGATCTGCAGGTGCCGGTGCCCTAACGCCAGCCACGTCGACATACCGCCCCAGAGCAGACAGAGAATTATGGAGATGAGCGTCAGGTCCGGCCAGATCGTCCGAACTGCGACCATGGCATCTCGCGTCCGAGCGGATACTGCATGGCTTCCCGCCGTCGACCGTTGACTGAACCAACGGGCACGATCCAGGTGCCACATCCTGCCTGCAAAGAGTCCCACGTGTTTGGGCATCAGTTCCTAGTGCGTTTGCAAGGCTGCTCGATTCTGCATTCGCCTCACGGTGCCCTCCGAATTACCGGGGTTTGCTTAACATCCGCTTAATTCGGCCTGGATTGCATGTAGGTGTGGTGCGAGCGGCGCAGAACCCAGCTTGGCGAACTTGACCGGACCGGCGAGCGCGAATAATTGCAGCGACACATTGGTTTAGTGATCGTTGGCCCTCGACCGCGAAGTGCTCGACGAATGAATCATCAAGGATCGCCCATGCTGACGCGTCGCTTAACCCTCGCCGCCAGCATGACGCTGCTGGCCCGTGCCGGGCAGGCCGATCCGGCGGCGCACTGGACCATCGCCACTGAATACCCCGCCAACGCCATGCCTGGGGAGGGTATCGCCGTATTCGCTGCAGCGGCATCGAATGAAAGCCTGACCGTTCAGCCGCGCTTCGACGCTCCGGGAGGCCTTCGATCGGGCGCCATGCCGCAAGCGGTGCGGGACGGAACGGTCATGGCTGGCGACTCGTTCGCTGCCACTCTTAGCCCGCTGGACCCGATCTTCCAGCTTTCCGGTCTGCCGTTCCTGACCGCCTCGCCCGCCGATGCCGCGCGTCTACTTGCGCTAGCGCGCCAAGCCTATGCCGCTTCCCTGGACGCTCAAGGCCTAACGCTGCTCTACGCCACACCCTGGCCTCCCTCCGGTCTCTGGTCACGCGATGCCGTAGCCGATCTCACCGCGCTTCGAGATCTGCGCATACGCACTTACGACGCCGCTAGCACGAGGGTCTTCGCCGCCGCCGGCGCCCGACCACAGCAGATCTCCTTCGCCGATGCGCTTCCGCTACTGCGGTCGGGCTCCTTGGATGCCGTACTGTCATCCGGCGATGGCGGTGCCGGCGCCCGTCTTTGGGAAACGCTGCCGCATTTCACCGCTATCGACTATGCCGTTCCGCTTAGCTTAGCGTTCTGCTCGACTTCAGCGATGGCAGCACTTCCCGCTGAGACCGCAGACCATGTCCGTCACGCGGCAGATGCCACCCAAGCGCGCCAGTTCGCGGCGATGGCTACGCGCATTTCGGAGAACGAAGGCCGCATGCGCCAACATGACGTTCAACTCGCGACCGCGCCTGCCCTCCGCTCGGCGCTCGAAAGCTACGCCGCACCCATCGTCACGACGTGGGCCGAGACCGCGGGGCAGGCCGCTCAAGTCATTCTGGACCGCTATCGAGCTGGTTGATCGGCTTCAGGCGAACCGACACGGAGTGCATGCCGACAACGTCGGGAGGTCGGTGTTCGAGCCGACACTTGTTGCTGACGCATCGGCTCGCGACGTACTGCGACATTCATATCACGTTCGGATAGTGGAACTGAAGGCGACGACCATCCGCTATGCGCCGCATTAAAGACGTGGCTCTTATTGGGTTCCGGGGTGGTGGGTTCGTCACACAACCAGGCCGGCGACCAGGGCGCCGAGCAGGGCTTTGCCGCGTCGGCGCGCATTGTGCA
>JBPBQE010000181.1:0-4834 GCA_050954595.1 Janthinobacterium lividum
GCCCTGGATGATCTGGATCGAGAGCCGGGTGACAATCCTAGTATCGGGCTGATCCTCTGCCGCGAGCACAACCGGGTCGTTGTCGAGTATGCGCTGCGTCATGTTGACGCGCCGATAGGTGTTGCCCGGTACCAATTGCTCGGGGCCAATGCGTTGCCAAAGGCCTTGGCAGCGGCTCTCCCGACTTCCGAGGAGTTAGAACCCGGCATCCTGCCCGGCCAGGGAGCAGACGATACATGACCAAGCTGGCCGGATAAGCAGCCATAGCAATGCGAACGTCTAGCTACTTACACTGCGTGCTTCGATGCGGACACGGTGGCATTGGCGGTATTGTGCGTCATCTCAGACATCTCACACTGTGACCAGCTCACTTCGAAGCGCACCAACACATAATCCGTAAGGTAGGTCCGAGAGAAGTATTGAGAGACGCGGCTTGCCGCGGCGGCATCGTCGATCCCGCTCTCGCGCCCAGAGCCGGGCCATGCGGCTCGGCCTGGGCCTGAACCGCCCCTGCTGTTTGCTGGCCATCGCGCTGCCGAAGCGGGCCGCCCCGCCTTTCGCGGAACTGCGGCATGCGCTGGAGGCGAGCTTGAGCCAAGCCAACGGGCGGGCGTTCCTGATCGATTGCGGCGCCATCGCCGTGGCACGCTCGAGCCGCTGCAGCGCCACGACGCGACGCACAGCGCAACCCCGCTGAACACGGCGGTCCTCGAGGTCGACGAAGGAGGGCGGCTGCAAGTCGCCGCAGACCGGCTCGGCATCCATGTCTCGATCTTGCGCTACCGCTTAAAACGAAGCTTGGAAGTGTCCGGCCTGGACGTGACCGATGCGGAAGCGCGGTTCCAACTGGCTTTGGCGTCGCGCCTGTCCACGGTTGGCCGGGTCGGCCCCTCCTCTGAACCGTTGGAGGGTAACTCAATGTGCTACTACGCAGTGGATGAAGCGCCGCCCGCTTTCCCGCATGCATGATCGCTACATGACGCGCGCCATCCTGCCCCGGACGGTTTACGGTGGGGTAGTGCCTCAAGGAGTCATCGCGTGACCGCCAAACGGCAAATGCACCTGATCGCATACCTCAAGACCGGCCCGACCGCGATGCATGTCGGCGGCTGGCGGCACCCTGAATCGACCCTGGACGACATTCTCGACCCGGCCCGCTACGAGCACATCGCCCGGGTGCTCGAGGCTGCTCGGTTCGATGGCTGCTTCTTCGCGGATCTGTTCGGTCTGTATGACGTGCACCAGGGCAGCTTCGACGCCTATCTCCGCCGCGGTGGGCAGATCAGTTTCCTCGACCCCACGGTCGTGCTGCCGGTCATGGCAGCAGCCACGCGGCATCTCGGGCTCGGCGCAACGCTGTCGACCAGCTTTCACAATGCTTATCACCTGGCGCGCTGGCTCGGGTCGCTCGACGTCATGAGCAAGGGGCGCGTCGCCTGGAACGTCGTGACGTCCGCCACCGACCTGGAAGCGCAGAATGCCGGCATGACGCAATTGCCGCCGCGGGACGAGCGCTACGATCGTGCCGACGAGGTGCTGGAAGCCTGCTTCGCGCTGTGGGACGGGTGGGAGCCCGACGCCTTCGTACTCGACAAGCAAAGGGGCGTGCTCGCGGACCCGACCAAGGTGCATTACGCGAACTACGCGGGGAAATGGGTGCGCACGCGCGGCCCCCTCTCTATCCCGCGCAGTCCGCAAGGCCGCCCGGTGGTCATGCAGGCGGGCAGCTCCGACCGCGGCCGGGACTTCGCGGCACGCTGGGCCGAAGTGGTGTTCACCATCCAGCGGAGCCGGGAGGACATGCGCGAGTTCTACGATGACCTGAAGGGCCGCATGGCGGCGCGCGGCCGGGGACCGCACGAATGTGCCATCCTCCCGGCCGTGTCCGTGGTGCTGGGCGAAACTGAGTCGATCGCGCGCGAGCGGGCCGATTATCTCACCAGCCTGATCGACCCGGAGCTGAACCTCGCGGCGTCCTCCAGTGGGTTGGGAGCGGACCTCAGCAAGCTCGACTCTGCGAGCGGCTTGAAGGCATTGCAGCGCAATCAGGGGATGGCCGGGACTGAGCAGGTTCTGGAGCAGGTCATGAAAGCCGAAGGCATCGGCCTCAAGGACGCCGCCATGCGACGGGGCGGGAACGAGCTGGTGGGTACCGCGACCCAGGTGGCCGACCATCTGCAGTCGCTTTTCGAGGCCGGCGTGTGCGACGGCTTCGTGATCGCGCCGACGACCTTCCCCAGCATGTTCGAACAGTTCTGCCGAAGCGTGGTCCCGGAATTGCAACGCCGCGGCTTGTTCCGCACAGAATATACCGGGCGCACTCTGCGAGAGAACCTGCAACACTGACCCAGGAGCTCTTATGATCGCGAATTCCGGCTACCGCCTCTCCCGCCGCGCGACCCTCGGTGCCGCCTTGAGCACCGCGCTGCTTTCCCGCTTTCCCGCCCATGCCGCAGACCTGAAGGGAACGACGGTCACCTTCGCGAGCTGGGGCGGCGCTTACCAAGAGGCCGAGAAGGTCAGCTATTGCGAGCCGTTCGCCGCCGCGACGGGGGCTCGGGTCGTGCAGGACGGCCCCATGAACGTCGCCAAGTTCCGCGCCATGGTCGAGGGCGGGGCGCCGGACTGGGACGTGGCCGACATCACCATCGACTTCCTTTATGCCGGGGCACCGGCCGGGCTGTTCGAGCCGATCGACCGCACTATCGTCGACACCAGTCGGATCGACCCGAAATTCGTCCACGAGTTCGGTATCGGCTGCATCGTCTGGTCCTACAATCTGGGCTACAATACCAAAGTCTATGCCGCCCCGAACAGCGCCCCGAAGAGCTGGGCCGACCTGTTCGACCTCAAGCGGTTTCCGGGCAAGCGCACCTTGGGCGACAACGTGGTGGCGACGCTCGAGGTCGCGTTGCTGGCCGACGGCGTGACGCCCGACAAGCTGTATCCCCTCGATGTCGACCGGGCATTGAAGAAGCTCGATACGATCAAGGCGCAGACGATCTTCTGGAGCACCAATTCGCAATCTCAACAGCTATTCGTGGATGGCGAGGTGAATCTCGGCCTAATCCTGAACGGCCGGGCCTACGATGCCTCCAAGAAGGGCGCGCCCATCGCGATCTCCTGGGAGCAGAGCATCCAATCCGTGGACTTCCTCGTGGTGCCGCGCGGCAGCCGTAATCGCGCCGCCGCCATGACTCTGATCAACTCGATGGGCGTGGCAGAAAACCAAGCGAAGCTCGCCAACCTGATCGCCTACGCGCCCACCAACCCGGCCGCCTTCAAGTCCATTGATCCGAAGATCGAGCCGTGGCTCTCCACCGCGCCGGACAACGCCAACCGCGGCTTCGTCATCGACGCAGCATATTGGCGCGACAACCTTCAGGCGCTTCAGGAGCGCTGGGCGGCCTGGAAGCTGTCCTGAGCCAAGGAATGCGGCCGTTCGACCGGACCAACCTGCTGCTGCTGCCGGCACTCCTGCTGCTGGCGGCCGCCTTTGCCTGGCCAGTCGCCTTCCTGCTGTCGCGCGCTTTCACCTATCCCGTTCCCGGCTTTGGCAACTTCGTCCAGCTCTGGAAGCAGCCGATCTATCTCCGGGTGATCCTGAACACCGTCACGATCAGCGCCGTGGTGACGCCGGTCTGCCTCCTGCTCGGTTTTCCGGTGGCGCATGCCATGGCGCACGGATCGCCGCGGCTGCGGCGATGGTTGGTGCTGCTGGTGCTGATCCCGTTCTGGACCAGCCTGCTGGTGCGCAGCTTCGCCACCGTGATCCTGCTGCAGCGAAACGGACCGCTCAACGGCCTGCTCATGGCAACGGGCTTGATCAACGAACCCCTGCCGCTGCTCTACAATCTCACCGGGGTGCTACTCGGCGCCGTGCAAGTGCTGTTACCCTTCGTCATCTTCCCCCTGCATGCGACCATGGCGCGGATCGAGCCGTCCTGGATGCAAGCCGCTCTGACCTTGGGCGCCGGACCGGTGCGGGCGTTCTGGCGAGTCTACCTACCGCTCACCTTGCCAGGGCTGCTGACCGGCGCGGCGCTCGTGTTCATCAGTACGCTCGGCTACTACGTCATCCCGGCCCTGCTCGGCGGTCCGCGGCAGCTCATGGTGGCGCAACTCATCCAGGACCAGATCGGCAATTTCGGCAATTGGGGCATGGCGGGCGCGCTATCGCTGGTGCTCATCGCCGGGACCGGGCTGCTGATGCTCGCGGTGCACATGACGGTCGGGCTGAAGGCGGTCGCCCGATGAAGGGTCTTCTTGATGGGATGCAGGGCTGGCGCATGGCGCGGGGCGCCGTCTGCCTGCTCGTCGCCGTCTACCTGCTGGCCCCCTTGGCCATCGTCGTCATCATTTCGTTCAGCGCCGCGCCGTTCCTCCAGTTTCCGCCTCCAGGCCTGTCGATGCGGTGGTATTCGAACCTGTTCAACGATCCCGGCTGGACCAGTTCGCTCCTTGTCAGCCTCGAAGTGCTGGTCCCGTCCGCGGTGCTGGCAACGGTTCTGGGCACGGCTGCATCCTATGCGCTCGTCCGTGGCAGCATCCCGGGGGCGGGCTTGATCCAGGCCTGCCTGCTGCTGCCAATCGTGGTGCCCGGCATCATCACCGCGGCGGCGCTGTTCGGCGCATTCCGCGGCCTGGGGCTGAACGGCACCCTGACCGGTCTGATCATCGGCCATACCGTGCTGACGCTGCCTTATGTGGTGGCGACGGTCACCGCAGCGCTGCGGTCGCTAGACCCCCGGCTCGAGGCTGCCGCGGCGACGATGGGTGCCTCGCCTGCTGTCGCCTTCCGCCGGGTCACGCTGCCACTGCTGGCGCCGGGCGT
>JBPBQE010000269.1:0-4831 GCA_050954595.1 Janthinobacterium lividum
AGCGTGCGGACGCTCTCGTTCGCATCACGTCCGCCATAGAAGGCCGACATGCCCATGCAGCCCAACCCGACCGCGGACAGTTCCGGGCCGTTACGGCCCAGCTTGCGCATTTTCATGGTCGAATTTCTCCTCAACTATCTATGTTGACGCGCTGTCTTCGGGATAGTCACTGCCTAGGGTCACGGATTCCCAGGTATCGAAATCCTTCTGCAGCGCGGCGAGTTTCTTGCGGGCAATCTCCAGCGCCGGCTTGCCCAACACGAGGTGCAGCGGAGGCTCGGAAGATTGCACGGCTGTAATGATTGCCTCGGCAGCACGTACCGGATCGCCGGGCTGCTTACCACTGCGGGCCTCGGTCTGGGCTCGGCGGACGCCCGCCGTCGCCTCGTAGTCGGGGATGCGGGCGGCAGATTGCTTAATGGACGGTCCAGCCCAGTTGGTGCGGAACGGCCCCGGTTCCACAATGACGACCTTGATGCCGAGCGGGCCAACTTCCTGCGCCAGCGACTCCGACAGACCCTCCACCGCGTATTTTGTTGCGTGATAGTACCCTGTGGCAGGGAAGCTCGCGAGGCCACCGATGGACGAAATGTTCACGATGCAGCCGCTACGGCGGGCACGCATACCGGGCAGTACGGCGTTTGTCATCGCGGCTAGCCCGAAGAAGTTGGCCTCGAACATGGCACGCACCTCGCGATCTTCACCCTCTTCTACGGCGGCGAGGTAGCCGTAGCCGGCATTGTTCACCAGCACGTCGACTTGGCCGAAGCGGTCCTGTGCCGCTCTGGCAGTATCGGCGACCTGATTTGCATCAGTGACATCGAGCTTCAAGGCAAGAGCCCGGTCCTCGTTGCCCTTTACGAGGTCTGCCACCTGATCAGGATTGCGGGCCGTGACGACCGCACGCCATCCGCGCTCGAGCACCAACCGCGCGAGTTCGCGACCAAAGCCGGTCGAACAACCCGTGATAAACCACACCGGTGTGTCTGCTTGAGACATCATGTAACTTCCTGGATGAGTTCTGCATCGGCGTCTGCCGGACCGGGCCGGGCCGGGCCAAAAAAGCAAGGGAGAACGCACCATTCGCGTTCGGCTAACTGACAACGGCAGCTATGTCGGCTTCCGGGCGGCCGCTCAAGACACTTAAATGTGCGAAATTGACGCAGAGCAGCCACTCCGCGCTGCTTACGTCCATAAGTTAGCCCTTCGCCGCGCGACTTCCTGGCCGGCACACCATATGGCGTCCTGGTCCATGTCGGTCTGTCGCATCATCCATTGCAGGTAGTCGAGCGGGGCCTCTGCCCAGGCAAGACCGCGATGCTTGCCGAAGGGCAGCTTGGGCAGGCGTTTGGGCAGTGCGGTCCAGGCAATCATCTGCTCAACCGTGGTATGCCGCAGCAATTCGATCAGCAGGTGCGCGGTCACGTAGGCATCCGGACCGGCACGATGCGGCGGCATGGCCAGCGCCGGGTCGAGCACCAAGTTGCGCCAGTAGCGAAGCACTTGGTTGGAATGTCGCGGCGCGTCCGGCCAGACGTGCAAGGCTACCTTGTAGGTGCAGATCCAGGGTAAGGCATCGGTCACATCCTCAGCGACGAACATCTGCTCGAAGCTGCAGTTGTGTGCGACGAGAACGTCCGGTGCATCGCCGCCCCATACAGCCTGACGCAGGCGATCTGCCGTGCAGACTGGAGTGTCGGGTGTCATGTCAGCTTCAGTGATGTGATGCACAGCCATGGTTTCCGGCGGGATGCCGTTCATGGGTCGATACAGGCGCGCCATCGGGCGTTCGACCTGCCACTCGCTTCCAGCGTAGCAGACGTCGACGCGGCCGAACTCGATCACCTCCGCCGGTGGCGCCTGACCTGTGGTCTCGATATCGATGACACGTAAACGCATTAGCATGCCGTTTGGGATGATCCCGGCACCGGACCAGAGCGGACGTCCGAACTGTCCATGAGCGTCATGCTCGAAAGGAGGGCTGGGTCATACCGCAACGTTCGCTACCGCTGCTGGAGCACCGGGTAAAGCACAGTTCTTCCTGGCTCACGCCAAAGCCCACGTTGACAGCATTGAGCGTGATCAATGGCCGGAGCGGTCGGTCGATCCGATGATCCAGTCAGTGTGAGACAGAGCCAATAGACGGCGGAGAGGGGAGGAGAGGCGGGTAAACGGGGCTACCGCCGCCAAACCTCACGCCGCAAGGGCAAGGGCTTCGCCCGCGCTACGCGCGCCCTTGCCCCGCGAGGCTAGGCGTAGGCTGCCGAAAAGGGATCGAAAGAGACCCTGGAAGGACAGACCGATGACCAAGCACCGCAGCGGCAAACCGTTCACCGACCGCCGTGACCACTACGCTGAAGTGACGGACCGGATCATCGCCGCCCTGGAAGCCGGCACTCGCCCCTGGCAGCAGCCCTGGGCCAACGGCGCCCCGGCTGCCCCGGTCAATGCGACTACAGGCCGGCGCTACCACGGCATCAACACGCTGATCCTGACCATGACTAGCTTCGTCTTGGGTGGCGATCCCCGGTTCTGATCCTACAAGCAGGCGGCCGACCGGGGCTGGCAGGTCCGCAAGGGCGAGAAGGGCACCACGCTATTCTTCTTCAAGCGCATGCTGGTGGAAGACCGGAACGCCGCGCCGGATGCAGAGGACCGCACAAAGTCGGTCCCGCTGCTGCGGGCATACACGGTGTTCTGCGGTTCGCAGATCGACGGCATCCCGACTTGGCTCTGTTGCATTAACTCCTGGATGGACGCGTTTCCTCTTTATGACCGGCGCCCCTATGCAGGCAACCCAAACGGTTTGTTGACGAAGCGGACCTCACCTGCGGCCCCTGGCTCACGGCAGATGCCGTGCCCACGACGGATCATGCGCATGATCTCGAAACCCTTGATGGTCGCATAAGCCGTCTTCATCGTCTGGAACCCACGGGCCGGTCTGATCAGCTGCTTCAGCACGCCATGGTCGACTTCGATGATGTTGTTCAGGTATTTCGACGTTCGGTGCGTCACGCCATGTGACAGACGACCGTCGCACTGCAAGCGCCGGATCGCCTTCGGATAGGAGCCGAGCTTGTCCGTCGTGATCGAGATCGGCGGCCAGTTCCGCATCGTCTTCAGGGCTTTGCTCAGGAAGCGGTGCGCCGCGCACGTGTTGCGCCGATCCGAGAGGGTGAAGTCGATCAGCCGACCTACCGTATCGACGGCACGGAACAGGTATTTCCACGCATCACCGACGCGCACATATGTTTCATCAACCCGCCAGGACGGCGAACGATAGCCCTGATACCAGCGAACCCGCTTCTCGATCTCGGGCGCATAACGCTGCACCCAACGGAAGATGGTGGTGTGGTCCACCATGACGCCGCGCTCTTGCACCATCTCGGCCAGATCGCGCTAGCTGATGCCGTATTTGCAATACCAGCGTACGCAGAGAAGGATCACCTCGGTCGGGAACCGACGGCGCTTGAACACGGACACGGGGCAGACCTCAACAAACTCGTCCGAGGAACCGCATCGCTCGCGCTAATGCAATAGAGCCAGTTTGGCCCGGCCGAGATCCTGATCCCTTGGTCCCGCTGGCGCCACAGCTGCAACCATGGAAGCTCAATTAGGGCTGGACTCTACAAGGAGTGCCTTCCGAGTCTCGGGTAGTATCCGCGTCCGAACAAATTAGTGAGGACTGGACTGTGCAAGGAGACGACCTGGCCTTTTCAAGGTAAGAAGCAGGACTCTTTAAGGTTGCAGGCTAAAACCGGAAAGCTATAAAAATCATGGGTTTGCACGCTTATCCCCTGGACTATCTAAGGCCTTACTATAATAAACTAGTATCTTCACTAATCCCTATCCCGGAAACAGACTGTGATCCCTTACAAAGTCCAGCCGTGACAAAGTTTCCGTTATGGGAACAATATTTAAACCTGAAATGGGAAAGCGGCTGACCAGATGGGAGATGTCCATCGACTGATCGAGCAACAAGGAAAAGCCGAGGCACTTCGGTTTGACTTCGACCGGAACGTAGTCGAGGCAGCTGCTTCTTACATGGGAGCTGCCGAGGGTGAGGTCGGCTTTCTTTACTCTGGATGGGCGCAGTCAGCACTCCCGCACAAAAGGCTCGCCGACGATGCTGTTTGGCAGGTTCGAACAGATCATGTTTCGCTCATTGTCCAACCAGGATTTCGACATACAACAACAGGTGCTCCCGTGCCCGTTGGTGTCCCGTATGGCTCTCGTGCGCGACTGATCTGCTTATATCTTCAGTCTGAGGCACTTAAAAGTAATTCCCGCGAGGTTGAACTAGGTAAATCTCTCCACGCATGGCTTAAAAGACTAGATATTAGCATCGGCGGCAAAAGCATGGCGGCGGTCAGGGACCAAGCTGAACGGATCTCACGATGCCAAATGTCGTTTCAGATCAAGAGTGGCTCAAGGACTGGTCTTGTGAATCAGCATATTCTTGACGCTGCCGTTTTTGTAGACGACGACGAAGCACAGGGAAGCCTTTTTGTTGAAAAGGCAAAACTTTCAGAAGTGTTCTTTGATCAGCTCAAGCGGCATCCGGTTCCGATTGAAGAAGCGGCTATCAAGGCGATTTCTAACAACAGCAAAGCAATCGACATTTACTGTTGGCTGGCTTATCGCCTGCACAGTCTAGATCGACCAACCCCAGTGACATGGAAAGCGCTACACGCGCAATTTGGTCCATCGGTGGCTCGTCTGGACAATTTTCGATCCTTTTTCCGGGGCGCCCTAGATCTGGCGATGGCCGTTTACCCAGAAGCCAAAGTCGACATCACGGAACGGGGGCTGACCCTGAATCCTTCTCGGC
>JBPBQE010000344.1:0-4819 GCA_050954595.1 Janthinobacterium lividum
TATCTATAGATAAAACGTTATTTAGACATAAATAATAAGTTAGAAAAAGCGTACTTTTTCTGCGCAAAATATTGATTCTAGTTTGTCTTATTGCTTCCGAAATATCTTAATATAGAATATTGCCTAAAATTATAGTTAGAATGTAAGAGGTATTACGATGTTTCGTTTAGAATTTTGTAATGTAATTCTGTCGCCAATAGATTCATTTATCGAGGTCTTCCCGATTTCGCTCTCTGGTGCATCAGGAAATCGGCTTGCGATCCGTCAGACGCTTGAATACCCAAATCGGGTAGAGCGTTTACAGAGCCATGCGCAAGTTTCCTGATGCTCGGTGGCAGAGATGGGCGACATCGTGCGGAATTGCCGTTGTGGCGCGACGATCGGCAAACCGTTTCAGTGAAACCGGTCAAGCAACAACCAAATTCCTGGCAGTATCGAGTGCCGATGCAAATCGGGTCATTACAATAATGTCATGCACGCCCGCGCAGATAACGCGCGTGAATCGCGACCACCATGCAATTCAGGGACAAGACCGTTTAAGGTCGTGCGGCGGAGGGCCGAGCGGTTGTGGTTCTTGGTGACGAGGCAGGCTGGCGTCAGCCTGTGATCATCCCGCGCTATAAAAGCTCGAGCTGAGCCTTTGCAGGTGCAGGAACTCTGAACTGGGTCACATTGAGTGGTTGACGGTCGGGCAAGTGCAGCTTCCGGCGAAGGCGGGCAAAGCGCTGGTACAGCAAGTCCGCATACACGCCGGTGCCGCGGAAACGATCGTGGAACGTGCTGTCGTTCATTGCACCGTCGCGGGTCTCACGGATCAGGGCGAGCACACGACGTGCCCGGTCGGGCATGTGCTCGTTCAGCCAAGCCGCGAACATGTCCCGCAACTCCAGCGGCAGCCGGAGCAGACCGAAATTGGCCGATCGGGCACCCGCAGCGTGGGCGGCCTCGATGATGGCCTCCAACTCCGAGTCATTCAGTCCGGGTATCATGGGGGACGCCAAGACGCCGACCGGGATGCCGGCTTCGGCCAGTTCCGCAATGGCGCGCAAACGAAGCGCCGGGCTGGAGGCGCGGGGCTCCATGCGACGGGCCAGGCTGGGGTCGAGAGTCGTCACCGACACATAAACCCGGACGAGCCCGCGTTCGGCCAAGCGCCGTAGAATGTCGATGTCGCGGACAACTGTCGCAGATTTCGTGATGATCGATACCGGGTGCCCGAACCGTTCCAGCACTTCGAGCATTGACCGTGTTAGGCGCATGGTTCGCTCGACGGGCTGATAGGGGTCGGTATTGGATCCGAGCGCCAGCGTTCCCGGGCGATAGCCCGGTTTCGACAGGTCACGCTCGAGCAGTGTCACCACGTCAGGCTTGAAGACGATCTCGGTTTCAAAATCCAACCCAGGGGAATAACCCAGATAAGCGTGGCTCGGGCGGGCATAGCAGTAGATGCAGCCGTGCTCGCAGCCGCGATATGGGTTTACCGCACGGTCGAAGCCAAGATCCGGACTATCGTTCCAGGAAATCGCGCTCTTTGAGTGGTCGCGATGCAGCGTGGTCCGTAGCGGCGGTGGTGCCTCGTCGTCCGCCAGGAAGGCCCAGCCATCCTCGAACGCCTCGGTGTGGCTGGTGGCATAGCGAAGCGCCGGGTTGGTGACGGCGCCGCGTCCGGGACGCACTAGGGAACGGATCGCACCGTCGACCGACCTATCGGGCAGCCCGGCCAAGCTCGATGCCGCGAGTGCGTCCCGGTCAAGCTCCCGCGTGAACTGTCCGCCATCCGGCATGATCGTTCTCTTCCCGTTCTACTGGCAAGGTGATCCCCCGAAGCAGCACCGTCAAGAACAAAATATGAACATTTACTCGGCGGCGCGCAGATGCTCCTGCAGGCGAGGCATCAACTCGACCAGGTTGCAGGGTCGATGGCGGGCGTCGAGTTGCGATACCAAGATCCCGTCCCACGCGTCCTTGACGGCGCCCGTGCTGCCCGGCAGGGCAAACAGATAAGTGCCGCCGGCGACGCCAGCCAGGGCGCGCGACTGCATCGTCGATGTACCGATCTTCTGGTAGCTCAGCATGCGGAATAGCTCGCCGAAGCCTTCAATGCGCTTCTCGAGCACGCGATCGAATGCCTCGGGCGTGACGTCGCGGCCGGTGATGCCGGTGCCGCCGGTGGTGATGACAACGTCGACGGCCGGGTCAGTGATCCAGTGCCGTAGGCGGGCTTCGATGCGCTCCGCGTCATCCCGTTCGATCGCGCGATCCCCGATCGTGTGTCCGGCCGCGACGATCCGCTGCACCAGGGTGTCGCCGGACGTGTCGTTAGCCAGCGTGCGCGTATCCGAAACAGTCAGGACGGCGATGGCGACGGGGACAAAGGCGCGGGCTTGGTCGAGTTGGGACATTCGGAACTCCTCCCCACTCAGATCGCGACAGCGCGTCCGTCGTGCAAGGTCACTGCAGGCGGGCGACGACCGAGGGCGTATTATCCCGCAGAAAACGCGGCCATGCCCCGGTGGACAACTCGTCCAGGCTCGGTGACGGCACGTGTAATGCGGAGGCATACAGCCAGGTGTAAGCGAGTGCGCGCGGAATGTAGCCGCGGGTCTCGTCGTTCGGCACGGACTCCATGAATAGGAATGGATCGCCATTGTGGCGGATGCTGCCGATCCACTTGCCGAGGTTTCCTGGGCCCGAGTTATAGCTTGCAAGCAGTCGGATCAGATCGCCGCCGACCAGATCGTAACGCGCGAGCATAATCAGGTAACGCTGCCCGAGATCCAGGCTCACCGATGGGTCGTGCAACCGGTGAGGGAAGGTGGTGCCGGTGATGAAATCGACCGTGCTGGGCATCAGTTGCATCAAGCCGCGGGCCCCGGCGCGCGATACGGCTTGTGGGTCGAAGTTCGATTCCAGTCGGGCGAGGGCGTAGATCAGGGCGGGATCGGTCTGCAGGCTGCCTTTCGGAAATAATCGTCGATCGGGCAGGTGTACCGGCGCCGGATCGAAGAGGCGGGCCAGTTGCGCCGTCAACGTGGTGAGCCCGGCTTGACGGGCAACCAGCATGATGGAGCGGGAGAAGCCTTCCTTGTCGCGCGTCTGCGACCAGAGCAGGCGCAGTTCGGAGACGGCCCGCGCGTCCTGGCCAACCTGTAAAAGGGCGAACGCCCGATGGCCCGCCTCGGTCGCGTCGACGGCTTCGACGTCTGCCTCGCCCAACGTAAGGCTGTTGATGCTCGGCTCCGGCCTAAGTGAAACGCCCAGCATGCGACGGGCAAGCAGGCCGTAGAACGTGCGCCCGCTTTCTCCGGCGCGGCGCAACCATGCCGCGGCGTTGTCCTCGCGCCGCTCCTCTTTGAAGGTGCGTGCGGCCCAGAAAGCGGCACCGGCGCGTTGGCCGGGTTGCAGGTATTTGGACGTGAAGGCGGCCTTGAACCAGGTTTCGGCAATCTCGGGCCGGCCCCGGCGCCATTCCGCCAACCCGGCGATGAACGCCGCCAGCCCGACCTCGCCTTCTCCTTGCCGATCGGCAGCGGTCGCGATCTTGATCGCCTCCTCGTCGCGGCCTTGGGAGAACACGATTTGCGCCACCTCCGCCCGGAGCTGAGCGCTGTAAAATCGGTCCAACCGACGCGCGCGGCCGATGACATCGAGGGCACGGTCGGCATTGACCCGTGCCAAGTCCCGAACGGCCCGATCGAGCGCCGGGTTGCGCGGGAATAGTTTTTCGACCGGCTCGACATCGTCGCCCGGCGTCGTACTCGGCAGCGCGGCGATCGTGGGCGGCGCCGGTAAGGCGGCAGCGACCCGGGGCCATTGCGTCGCCAGCAGGGCATGGATGGATGCTGCATCCGGCAGATCGCGATGTTGCGCCAGCCAGTTGGTCAGTTCGGCCTGTGGCGCATGGCGGCCACCGTTCAAATATCGGTCAGCGAGGATGTCTGGCAGTAGCAAGGTATCGTTGATCTGCTCGCATTCGGCGAGCGCGGCGGGAATGTCGTTCTTGGCCTGCAGAGCGAAGATGCGGCGGATGCGGGCGGCTTCGCTTGGTGCTAGCGGACGCGGCAGGGCTACACGCAGCACGCCGTCCATGCTGATGCGCGGCATCGCAAGGGCGGTATCCTCCTGTGTGTCCATCCCCCGCTCGCCGCTGGCGGGGCCCGCTGCCCCTGCCAGAATGGCCGACGCGGCAAGAAACGCGCGCGCTGGACCAAGGCGGACGAGCGATCGTCCAAAACTCTGCATGGACACGCCGTACACTTGGCTGTCTAAAAACGCAAATACACGTCAATGCGATCATAAAAATCAAGCAGTTTCAGCCTGTTCTTATCACGGCCTCCAACAGCATCAAATCAGACCACAGCTGTTGCTTAGTTGTTGCATCCCGCAACCATTGGGCGAGCGGAAGAACTGGGAGTGCCGGATAGATATTTTGTGATGTTTGTGTTGATACCTCCAGCCAACGTCCGCGCAACTGACGAATGGTGCCGTTTGTTCCAGTCAAAGCTGCAACCGGGCCCGCGCCGAGCAACACGATGACCCGTGGCCCGACCAAGTCGATCAGGCGGTGCACGAATGGAAGGCAGGCGGCGACCTCGCTTTCCGAGGCCGGTCGATTGCCTGGTGGACGCCACGGCACCAACGTCGTCAGCAACATGCGCTGCCGATCCAGCCCGATGCTGGCCAGCACACGATCCAGCAATGCGCCGGGCGGGCCGGTGAATGCCTGACCGGAGCGGTCGTCCTCGCTGCCGGGAGCATCGCCGATCAGTAAAATTGATGCGTCCACTGCTCCGCTCGGGCGGACCGTGTGGGTCGCGGT
>JBPBQE010000376.1:0-4804 GCA_050954595.1 Janthinobacterium lividum
TCCGCGAACGCCTGCGCACGCTGAGCGAAGCCGCCTGGCGCGAGCGGGCGATTGCCGAGCTGGCCACCGCCTTCGCAGCGGCGCCGGATCGGGTGAAACAGCGCTGTAGCGAACCGGTCCACGGCAACAGCACGCTCGACACACTGGTGCGGGCCGAGGCGCCAGGCGGCGAGGCCTGGGAAGGCATCCTGGTCGCCGGCGAGCGCGAGCCGGACGGCGGCTGGGTTCTGGATGGCGAGTTCCTGATCTTCACCACCGACGAGCGCCCGAGGGTCAGCTCGTCACCGTGCATGGGTAGAGTTGTGATGCTCAACCGCTCTGACCAAGCCTGGGGCGATTAAGCAGGGAGGTAAATGATGCAGAGAGAATAGGAGAGAAGGGCCTGCCCCTCTCGGTCCGGACACAGCAAGGGATCGTCGCTACCGCTCCCGCGCTGCGCGTGCCCTTGCTCCGACCGGCCCGGAGCGGCCGCCGGCTGGGGTTTCCGAGAAGGAGATCGTAGCAGAAGGCGGTCGGAATGAGGATTAAGCAAGCAAGAAGGGAACGGGGTCGCGCCATCTGGTTCCACATCGTGGCGTGCAAGGCATGTAGCGTCGAGTGGCCGAGTGATCCGGCACTCCAGGTTGCCTGCGACGAGTGCCAGGCCCGCCCCGGAGAGCGCTGCACCTGGCGTTCGCGGCGTGGCTACACCTACCACATTGGTCGTGATTTCCAGGCGATGCGGGATGGGTATCTCACCGCCTGTGACGCCTTGACCTGGGATGGGCGACATTCCCGGCACGAGATCCTGGTGTGCGATGAGCCGCTGCCAGCCCACCTCGCTTCGGCTTCCGCCAATCATCAGCCGGTGCAGCTTGCCCTGTTCTGAAAGCGTATCCCTGCGCGGGGTCAGGCCAGTCTGGTGCGTCAGTCCTCGAATGCATCGCACAGATCGAGGCACCACATCTCGCTTGGCTCCCCGTTCGGCTCGGAGCCTACCAGGGCAAGGGCCGGCTGCACACCACAGTCCGAGCAGCTGTACTCGAAGGCCAAATCGGACAGAAAGTCTTGTGGTCGCCTGACCGCGTGGAGACACACCGGCGAGCGCTGCCGGCAGCAGCAGCGCGCTTCCGGCCACAGGCCCGCGAAGCTCGGGCAGAGGGGTCCGGAGAGCTTCGGAAAGGGTCACGGGGCCCAACACAGGTGAAAGCTCAGCATAGCCGATGAGCAGGGAAAGGGGCAGAGAACGAGGACGGGAGGGCAGAGATGACAGAAGCCCTGCCGCTCCCGCTCCGGCCGGTTCAAGGGCAAGGGCTTCGCCCGTGCTGCGCACGCCCTTGAGCCGTCCGGCGCGGATCGGCCGCCGAATGGGATCTCGGAAAGAGACCTCACAGAAGGACGGCCATGATGCGACAGAAGAAGCAGGAGAGTGGGCAGGGGCAGAACCGCTACGGCTGGCAACACCTGAAGCAAGACCTGGGCGCAATCGGCGGGCTGCTCGCCTTGCTGACGGTCCTCCTGGGCGCCGCGGTGCTGCCGGGCCTATTGACCGACAGCGCCAGCACGGTGACGCCGCGCGTGGTGCGGGCGGCGCACCGATGAACTTCGACGCGCTCTACCCCACGATCCGAGGCGACCTCCGCGTCACCCCCGCTTCCGTGGACGAAGGGGAGGGCTTCGCGCTCACCCGGACCGACTGCGGAGAGGAAGGCGCGATGGTATGGCCGGACCATTTCCTGTCCAAAACTAAAGTCGACCTGGACCTGCTTCCCGACGCCGAGTTGCCATGCAGACCCTTGTGGCACGTGCGTATCATTCCGCTTTCGAGAATCCGGCCCGAGCGTCTGAACGTGCGATATGAAGCGCAAAGCGGACGCCAGGCACTAGGATCCGAACAGCATCTCGAGATCCCCTTCGGTCAACGCCAGCGTCGTCCCATCACCGGCGCCGAGCATACCGTCGGCCAACACCTGTTTGCGCTCTTTCAACACCTGCATCCTCTCTTCAACCGTTTCAGCAGTGATCAATCGGTGCACGAACACCGGCTTATCCTGGCCGATGCGGTGTGCGCGGTCATTGGCCTGGTTTTCGACGGCAGGGTTCCACCAAGGGTCGTAGTGGATGACCGTGTCCGCTGCCGTCAGGTTCAGCCCAACGCCGCCTGCCTTGAGACTGATCAGGAACAACGGCACTGCGCCCGACTGGAACCGACGCACGGGATCGGTGCGGTCTCGGGTGTCGCCGGTCAGCAGCACGTAGGGCAGTGATAGCCGCAGCAGTTCGGCCTCGATGAGGGCCAGCATGGAGGTGAGCTGCGAGAACAGCAGCACCCGCCGTTCTTCTTCCAACAGGGGCAGCAGCAGTTCAAACAGCCTTCAAGCTTCGCCGACTTCGCCTTCGCAGTCTTTGCAGCCGACAGCTTCAGCAGGCGTGGGTCACAGCAGGCCTGCCGCAGCTTCAACAGTGCATCCAGGATCACGATGCCTGAGCCCGCCACACCGCGTCGGGCTACGGCAGCTTGAACCTTGGCATGCATGGCCAGGCGAATGCCCTCGTAGATGGCGCGCTGCGCCTCGCCCATCGTCACAGTTTCAGTGATTTCGGTCTTGGCTGGCAGTTCCGGCGCCACCTCCTCCTTGGTCCGCCGTAGCAGGAAGGGTGCAATCCGGCGTGCGAGTAGGGCTTGCCGCACGCGGTTGCCCCCTTTCTCGATCGGCCCGCGGTATCGCGAACCGAAGTGCCGCCGGTCGCCCAGGAAACCTGGCATCAGGAAATCGAACAGCGACCATAGCTCGCCCAGGTGGTTTTCCAACGGTGTGCCGGACAGGCAGAGACGTTGCTTGGCTTGTAGCGCGCGAGTCAGCTTGGAGACGGTGGCCTGCGGGTTCTTGATCGTTTGTGCTTCGTCCAAGATCACGATGTGCCACTCTCGCGCCAACAGGACGGCGTGGTCGCGCGCCAGCAACGGGTAGGTAGTGATGACCACGTCGTGGGTGCCGATCGCCTCAAACCGGCTGGCTCGGTCGGCACCGTGCAGCACTAGGCAGCGCAGGCTGGGCACGAAGCGCTGGGCCTCCGCCTGCCAGTTCGCCACCAGGCTGGTTGGGCAGATCACCAATGAAGGCGCCTCGGACCGTCCTTGGGCCTGTTCCACAGCTAGATGCGCCAGCGCCTGCACGGTCTTGCCCAGCCCCATGTCGTCGGCCAGCACGCCGCCCAAGCCGGCGCTGCGCAAGAACTGCAGCCAGTCCAGCCCTTGCTGCTGGTAAGGGCGCAGGAGGGCGCTGAAGTCTGGAGGCACCGCACAAGGCGGCAAGCCCCCGTGATCTCGCAGCTGCCGGCCCAGGATGCGGATCGCCTCCCCTCCTGTCAAAACGATATTGCTCACGTCACTGGCCGCTTCCAGCGAGGCGAGGTCGCCAGCATTGCGCCGTGTCAGCCGCAGCGTGCGGGCGGCTTCGTCGATCTTCGCTCCGGCAAACAGCTCGAACAGCGGCTCCAGCACGGGCCGCAACCGCTCGAGTGATAAGGTCAGCAGCCGACCGTCTGGCAATGGCAGCAGCAAGGGCAGCTCCTCGTCGTCGGTGTCGCCTCCCTCCCCGGCGTCGGGGTGTCCTGCTTGCTCCAGCCCGACATTGGCGATGAAGTCGAACAGGGCAGGCACCAGGCTGATGCGCTGCCCATCGACCATCACGCCCAGGTCCACGTCGAACCAATCGAGTCCGGAGCGCTCGGTGACCACGATGTCGATGGCGCCGGACGGCTCTGCCAAGCGCAGCGGGAAGTCATCGGTCACATCGATGATCCACCCCTCCCGGCGCAGACGAAGAACGTCATGTAGCACGAACTCCAGCCAGGCTGCTGGATCGGCGTCTAGCAGGGCCAAGTCACGGAAATGAGGATGTGGGTCTGGAAGCATATGAAAGCGGTCCAGCCGCTGGAAGCCGAGCTCACCCAGGGTGGTGATGGCTCGCTCCTCGGCTGCGGGATCACGCTGGAGTTGGAACAGCTTGCCGGCATGCTGCACAACCGGACAATGCTGGAATGGATTGCCGGACGATATCGTGACGGGACCGTAGCGCCAGGACAGCTTGATCAGTGACACCGAATGCGGGTCTGCAGGGAACAGGTAACGATGTCTGATTGGCGTCGACATCGTTGTAGGATCGAATGGCAGCTCCGCCGTTCGCAGCAGCAAATGCGGCTGCATCGTTTCCCGCAGCAGCTCAGGCTTCGCCAGGACACGGGGAGCCGGGATGACGTGGCTGGGCCATCATCGGCCTAGCTCCGATCTGATCTGTCCAACCAAGTCTGGTGGTATGGCTGGGCAGTTCAGCATGGTGCGGACCAGGCGCGGCGGCAGCGTCGTCTCGACCGGCCCCATTTCTCCGGTTGCCGGATCGACATACCAGGGCCTTGTCAGCCGAAGCGTCAGGATATCACCGGGCAGTGACAGAACTGGCGACTAGTTGCCGTCGTCGCCTAGGTGCCATTCGATCACGCCCGGAACTGCTGGCGTCTCGGTCAGGACGGGTCCGTCCCAGCTAGCCCACCGACCGCGGCCCGTGGCGATGATGGCCTGCAGGGTAGTGATGAACCCGTCACTGCCCTCGGCACCGGTGCTGGTGAGTTGCGCGAGGATCGCGCGGTCCGAAGGACGCAGGAACTTGGGCTGCTGTCCCGAACGGAGCAGCTGGGCGGCTTGATGCGGGGTGACGGTCCCGCTGGGCGTGTCGTCACGCTTGAGTTCGATCGATCGGAGGTGGACCATTAGCCCGCCGGAGTGCGAACCTTGTTCGAGCACGTAGAGCAGTCGCTTGCGGAC
>JBPBQE010000456.1:0-4793 GCA_050954595.1 Janthinobacterium lividum
ATGGACCTGCCGATTCTAGATTATGCTTCCGCGCGCGATCACATGGTCGATTGTCAGGTGCGGCCGGACAAGGTGGTCGATCCGCGGCTGATCCGCGCGATGCGGACGTTGCCGCGGGAGCGGTTCGTGCCGGCGGCGCTGGCCGGGTCGGCTTACATCGACGAAGATATCCGGTTGCCGGGTGACCGGGTGCTGATGGAGCCGCGGGTGCTGGCGCGGTTGGTTCAGGCGGCGCGGGTGCGGGCGGGCGAGCGGGTGCTGGTGGTGGGCGCCGGGTCGGGATACGGCGCGGCGGTGCTGGCGGCGTGCGGGGCGCAGGTGACCGCACTCGAGGAGGATGAGGGGCTGTTGGCGATCGCGCGCGCGGTGTTGCCGGTCGAGGCGCCGACAGTGGTGCTCAAGGCCGGCCGGTTGCAGGACGGGCTGGCCGGGCCGTGGGACCTGATCCTGATCGAAGGAGCGGTGAGCGAGATCCCGGCGGCGATCGGGGCGACGCTGAACCACCAGGGCGGGCGGTTGGTGACGGTGCTGGCCAAGTCGGGCGGGATGGGCAAGGGCGTGTTGGCCGAACCGATCAACCCGGGCTCGCCGGACGTGGTGTTGCGGGCGCAGCCGCAATTCGACTGCGCGACGCCGCTGTTGCCGGCCTTTGTGGCGGCGCCGGCCTTCCAGTTTTAACGAAATGTTATTGCTTGACGTGCCATCATCTGGCCGTGCCGTTTCGATCGGCCGGCATGAACGGGACTGCAGAATGCGGAACAGTGTGATTGCAGTATGCGCCCTGGTGGCCGTGGGCGGGCTGATGCTGACGGGAGAGGCTCAGGCGCAACCGCGGACGCTGCAGGATGCGTTGGCAGCGGCTTATTCCAACAACCCGACGCTGCAGGCGGCGCGAGCGCAATTGCGGGCGACCGACGAGACCGTGCCACAGGCGCTGGCTGGCTGGCGGCCGACCGTGGTGCTGTCGAGCACGGCCGGGTATGGCGACGGGTCGTATCTGAGCGGGTTGGGGCCCAAAGTCCGCAACAACCGCGACATCTTCACCGGGCAGGCGGTGGCAACGCAGCCGCTGTATCGCGGCGGTGCGACCCAGGCCGGGACCCGGCAGGCGGATAACCGCGTGTTCGCGCAGCGGGCGCGTCTATTGGCGACCGAGCAGCAATTATTCTCCGATACGGTCAACTCGTATGTGAACGTGATCCAGCAGCAGCAGGTGCTGCAGCTGAACATCAACAACGAGCAGGTGCTGGCGCGGCAGTTGCAGGCGACGCAGGATCGGTTCCGGGTCGGCGAAATCACTCGGACGGACGTGGCGCAGGCCGAGGCGGCGCTGGCGGGCGCGCGGGCGACGCGGGAGACCTCGCAAGGCAACCTACAGACGGCACGCGGCAATTACCGGCGGTACGTCGGCGAGTTGCCGGACCAGTTGGTCGAGCCACAACCGATCAAGCAGCCGGTGCACAGCCAGCAGGAAGCGGTGCAGCTGGCATCCAACAACAACCCGAACGTGATCGCGGCGCTGTTCGACGACGCGGCGGCGCGGGACAACGTGGACCTGCAGTTCTCGGCGCTGATGCCGCAGGTGAGCCTGCAGGCGCAGGCGGCCCGGTCGGACAACGCGTCGATCCTGCGGCAGCGGATCATCGGTGGCCAGGTGGTCGTGAACGCGAGCGTGCCGCTGTATCAGGGCGGGGCGGAGTATTCGCGCGTGCGCCAGGCGCGGCAGCAGGAACAGCAGACGCGCAAGCTGGTGGACGACATCCGGCGCCAGGCGGTGCAGCAGGCGACGCAGGGCTGGGAGCAGCTGGTGGCGGCGCGCAGCACGATCGACAGCACGAAGTCGCAGATCCGGGCCAACCAGATCGCGCTGGAAGGCGTGCAGCGGGAGGCGATCGTGGGCAGCCGGACCACGCTGGACGTGTTGAACGCGGAGCAGGCCTTGTTGAACTCGCGGGTGACGCTAGTGACCAACCTGTCGAACCTGATCATGGCGTCGTATTCGCTGACGGCGTCGATCGGGCGGCTATCGGCGCGAGACCTCAACCTGAACGTGCCGCTGTATGACGAGACGGCCTATTACGCGGCAGTGAGGGACAAGTTGTTCGGCACCAGCGACTACGCGCGCGATCAGCCGGGGCGCTGAGAATGGCCATCGCGCCCGGCACGCCGACACCGCAGGAGAACGAGCCGGATCCGTCGATGGACGACATCCTGGCCTCGATCCGGCGGATCCTGAACGAGGACGAGAAGACGGCAAAGCCGGCGCCGGCGGAGGTGTTGATGCTGGACCCCTCCATGATCGTCGAGGACAGCGTGCACGACGATCAGCTTGCGCCGACGGAGAGCTTGAAGCCGACGGCGTGGGCATCGACGAACGAAACGAACTTGCATCCCGGAGCGGAGGAAAAGCTGGCAGTGGCTACGACGGAAGAACCCTTGCGGGGGACTGCGGCCAGTCCCGACGCTCCCTCCCCTGCCGCACCCGGATCGGGCGACGCATCCGGGCCGGACTCGCCGCTCGTGGCACCGGCGGCGGCAGCGGCGGCGGCACACTCGGTTGGGTCGCTGGTGCGGACGTTGGCGGCCGAGCGGAGCGCCTTGGTGACGCGCGGCGGGTTGACGATCGAGGACCTGGTTCGCGAGGAAGTGCGGCCGGTGCTGAAGGAATGGCTCGATACGCATCTGCCGCCGTTAGTCGAGCGGATGGTGCGGGCCGAACTCGAGCGCGTGGTCGGGCGGACCGTCTAGGCGCAGCCTCCCCTTGCGCGCAGTGCCGGCGCGGCTAAAGGACAAGCCATGCTGACCAAGAGTTTCGACCACGCTGCCCTCGAGCAGGACATCTACGCACGCTGGGAACAGGGTGGCGCTTTCCACGCCGACCTGGCGGCCTCCGGCGAGCCCTACACCATCATGATCCCACCGCCGAACGTCACCGGCAGCCTGCACATGGGTCACGCGCTGACCATGACGCTGCAGGATGCACTGGTGCGGTGGCGGCGGATGCAGGGGCGCGACGCGCTATGGCAGCCCGGCACCGACCATGCCGGCATCGCGACGCAGATGGTGGTGGAGCGGCTGCTGCCGACTGAAGGCAACCAGACACGGCAGGAGATGGGGCGCGAGGCATTCCTCGAGCGGGTCTGGCAGTGGAAAGCCGAGAGCGGCGGGACGATCACGGGGCAGCTGCGCCGGTTGGGCGCGTCGCTGGATTGGCCGCGGGAGCGGTTCACCATGGATGACGGGCTCAACCGGGCGGTGCGCGAGGTATTCGTGCGCATGTATCGGGATGGGTTGATCTATCGCGACCGGCGGCTGGTGAACTGGGACCCGAAGTTCCAGTCGGCGATCTCGGACCTCGAGGTGGAGACCAAAGAGGTGCGCGGGAGCTTGTGGCACCTGCGCTATCCGATCGAAAACTCGGACCAGTTCATCGTGGTGGCGACGACGCGGCCGGAGACGATGCTGGGGGACATGGCGGTGGCCGTGCATCCCGATGACGAGCGGTATCGCGATCTGGTGGGCAAGTTCGTGGTGCTGCCGCTGGTGGGTCGGCGGATTCCAATCGTGGCGGATGCGTATTCCGATCCGGAAAAGGGCAGCGGCGCGGTGAAGATCACGCCGGCGCATGATTTCAACGATTTCCAGGTCGGGCAGCGGCATTCGCTGGAGATGCCGAGCGTGCTGGATCGGGAAGGCCGGATCACGCTGGCCGAGATCGGGGGCGACGGTGAGTTCCTGAGGAGCCTGGAGGGGCAGGACCGGTTCGCGGCGCGCAAGGCGATCGTTGCCGAATTCGAGCGGCTGGAGTTGCTGGAGAAGGTCGAGCCGCACACCAACCAAGTGCCGCATGGCGACCGGTCCGGCGTGGTGATCGAGCCGCTGCTGACGACGCAGTGGTATTGCAACGCGGCCGAGCTGGCCAAGCCGGCGATCGCGGCGGTCGAGGATGGGCGGACCAAGTTCGTGCCGCAGCAATGGGAGAACACGTTCTTCGCCTGGATGCGCGACATTCAGCCGTGGTGCATCAGCCGGCAGCTCTGGTGGGGGCATCGTATCCCGGCGTGGTTCGGGCCGGATGGCAGCGTGTTCGTGGCGCGCGATGCCGAGGAGGCGGCCGGGTTGGCGCGCGAGCAGTATGGGCGCGACGAGGTGCTGACGCAGGACGAGGACGTGCTGGACACATGGTTCAGCTCGGGGCTGTGGCCGTTCTCGACGCTGGGGTGGCCGGAGCAGACGCCGGAGTTGGCGCGGTATTACCCGGGCGACGTGTTGGTCACCGGGTTCGACATCATCTTCTTCTGGGTCGCCCGGATGATGATGATGGGGCACTACGTGATGGGCGAGGTGCCGTTCCGGGACGTGTACATCCATGGGCTCGTGCGCGACGAGCGCGGGCAGAAGATGTCGAAATCGAAGGGCAACGTCATCGATCCGCTGGAGCTGATCGGCGAGTTTGGGACGGATGCGCTGCGGTTCACGGTGTGTGCGCTGACCGGGCCGGGGCGAGACATCAAGCTCGGGAAGAGCACGGTCGAGAGCTATCGGAGCTTCGTGACCAAGCTGTGGAACGCGGCGCGGTTCTGCGAGATGAACGGGGTGGCGCCGGTGGCCGGGTTCGAGCCGGGGGCGGCGACGCTGCCGCTGTGCCGGTGGATGCTGGATGCGGTGAACACGGCCGTGACCGAGGCGACAGCGGCGCTGGAGGCGTATCGGTTCAACGATTATGCGCAGGCGGCGTATCGGGCGACGTGGAACAATTTCTGCGACTGGTTCCTGGAGTTCGCCAAGCCGGT
>JBPBQE010000194.1:0-4775 GCA_050954595.1 Janthinobacterium lividum
CGTAACGCGGGGTCGCCGAGTTCCACCGTCGTGATGGCGTCCGGGTTGCCGTCCAGCAGCGCCCGGGCGCCGCGATCGCCCTCGAGCGCGGCGAGGTCAGTGAAGTAGCGGCGATCCCAAAGCACGGGGTTGCCGAGCGCCCCGGAGGCGGTGGGAGCCACGATGAGGCGGCCCTCATCGGAATCGTGCGTCTCGATCAGTCGATCGATCATGCGGCCGGTGACGAGCGGCATGTCGCCCAGGCAGATCAGCGCTGCCGCCGCCGCGTCCGGCACCGCGGCGAGCCCGGCCCGCAGACTGGCCGACAGCCCGGCCTGGTAATCGGATGCGGTCACGAACGTCACCGGCCTGCGGCCCAGGGCGGCGCGAATTTCCGCCTCGCGATGCCCGGTGACGACGATGATCGGCCGGGCGCCGCTGGCCAACATGTTGTCCACCGTGCGCGCGATGATCGGCTTACCGGCACGGTCGGTCACCAGCAGCTTGTGGTCTGGCGCCATGCGCGTGCTCTGACCCGCCGCCAGCACGATGGCGGCGACCGACTTGGCCTGGTGTTGCGGCGCCGCCTTGGCGCGCGGCAGCGGGCGCGGCGAGACGTCCTTGAGCAAGCCACCGACGCCCATGCGGCTCAACTCGGCCCCGCCCAGCGGCAGCCCGGCGAACAAGCGGGCCAGCACCCAGTCGATCCCGTTCAGCTTCGGGCTGCGCGCACAGCCCGGCAGCACCAGCGCCGGACGTTCACCAATACGGCTAAGGCAGATCAGGTTGCCGGGATCGACCGGCATGCCGAAATGCAGGATCTCGCCGCCCGCGCGCACGATGCCGGCCGGCCCGACGTCGCGCCGGTCGACCACGGCGCTGGCGCCTGCGACCAGAAGGATGTCCGCACCGGCGCCGACCAATCCCTCGAGCGCGGCGGCGATGGCGATCTCGTCATGCGCGCATTCCACCGGCGGCAGCATGGTGCCGCCCAGTCCGTCGATGCGCGCGCCGGTTGCCTCTGCGGTTCCGGCCAGGATCGACGGCTTGAGTCCCGGCAGCGTGCTCATCACCAGCCCCACCCGCAACGGCCGGAACGGATGCAGCGTCATGGCGCCGCCCGCATCGGCGATCGCCCGATCGAGCACGTCGCCAGGAACGGAGAACGGGATGATCTTGATGGTGGCGACCATCTCGCGGGCAGTGACCACGGCATAGTCGGGCAGGGTGCCGATGGTGATCGCCTCGTCGGCGCCGTTGATCGCGTCGATGATCCCGCTATCGGCGCGCAGCAATCCGGCCCGGCTCGCCGTCAGGTTGACGCGCCCGGTGCCGGCGCCGGTGCGCGTCAGCCCCGGGGACAGCAGCGCATCGGCCAGCCGGGCCGCCGCTACATCTTCCGGTACGTCGCCCGGGTCGAGCTGGGCACAGATGACGCTGGCGACGCCGGCAGCCCGCAAAGCGTCGATCGCTGCCGGGTCGAGCACCGCGCCTTTCTTGATCACGCGGCCCGGCAGACGTTGCGTATGAGCCAGGACCGCGCCCGCAGCTGCCTCGAGCGAAACGCGGCCGAACTTCATACCGGGCGGCGCCGGGTCTCGACGATCTGGGCGAGGATGGAGAGTGCGATCTCCGGCGCGGTGACAGCGGCGATGTCGAGGCCGACCGGGCCGCGGATGCGGGTCATCGCGTCGTCGCCGTGGCCGAGTTCGCGCAGCCGGTCGAGCCGCTTGCCATGCGTCCGACGGGAGCCGAGCGCGCCGATGTAGAAGGCCGGCGACTTCAGGGCGCGATCCAGCGCGGGGTCGTCGAGCTTGGGGTCGTGCGTCAGGGTGACGATGGCGGTGCGGGTGTCGGGGCGCAGCGCGTCCATGGCGTCATCGGGCCACTCGGTGCTGACCGTCACGTCCGGAAAGCGCTCGTCGGTGGCAAAGGCGCGGCGGGGATCGACGACAATCGTCGCGTAGCCGAGTTGAGCCGCCATCGGCACCAGCGCTTGCGCGATATGCACCGCGCCAACCACGACGAGTCGGAGTGGTGGGTTGTAGGCATGCAGAAACCAGCTCTGCCCGTCCACATCGGCGACGGCGCTTTTGTCCTGATACAAAACGGCCTTGGCAGCCGCGAGCAGCGCGTCGGGCGCCGGGTCGAGCGGGAGCAGCAACTGGTCACCGGCGGGAAGAAGCGTGGCCAGCACGATCGGCTTCCCGGCGGCACGGGCGGCTTGAAGCCGCGCCAGCGTGTCGGGCGTCATCCGAGGCGCTCGACGAACACCTTCAGCTTGCCGCCGCAGGCCAGGCCGACCTCCCAGGCCTGCTCATCGGTGACGCCGAAATCGAGCAGTTGCGGCGTGCCGCTCTCCATCGTCGCCTTGGCGACATCGGCCACCGCGCCTTCGATGCAGCCACCGCTCACCGACCCGGCCATGCGGCCCGAAGCCGTGACCGCCATCTGACTTCCCGGCGGTCGCGGCGAGCTGCCCCAGGTTTCGGTGACGGTCGCCAGGGCGACGGTCTCGCCGGCACCGAGCCAGTCGTGGGCAACGGTCAGCACGTCTTCAGCTTGCGTCATGCGGCAGGTCTCCAGGCGTCGGCGGGACGGCGCGACGCCGGGCGCGACAGCAGATCGATGAGGGCGCGGATGCTGTCGAGGCTGTGGATGGTGCGGAACTCGTCCACATGCGGCAGCATCGCGCGGATGCCTTGTGATTTGGGTTGGAAGCCGTCCCACCTCAAGAGCGGATTGAGCCAGATCAGCCGCCGGCAGGACCGATGCAGCCGGTCCATGTTCTCCGCCAGCCCGGCCGCACCGTCACGGTCCAGTCCGTCGGTGACCAGCAACACTACCGCGCCTTGCCCCAGCACGCGCTTGGCCCAGCGCTGGTTGAACTCGCCCACCACCTCGCCGATGCGGGTGCCGCCCGACCAGTCCGGCACGGCGTGCGCGACCATCTGGAAGGCGACCTCCGGGTCGCGGTTCTTCAGCTGCCGCGTGATGTTCGACAGCCTGGTGCCGAACAGGAACACGTGCACGCGGTCACGGTCGTTGGCGACCGCATGCAGGAAGTGCAGCAGGATCTGCGCGTAGCGGGCCATGGAGCCGGAGATGTCGCACAGCACCACCAGCGGCGGCGGGCGCACGACGGCGCGGGCGCGCGCCAGCTCGGTCAACTCGCCACCGCGCCGGAGCGAGCGACGGAGCGTGCCGGCCATGTCGATCTTTGGCCCCGCCGGGTCGCGGCGCAGGCGACGGGTGCGGCGCAGGTCGAGCGGCAGGCGGAGGCGGCGGATCTCCTCCTTGGCGCTGCCGATCTCGTCGGCGGACATCTGCTCGAAATCCATGGCTTGCAGCATTTCGCGCTCGCTGACGGTCATGGCGGCGTCGAGTTCGGGCGCCTCCGCCTCGCTTTTGGGCGTTTCGCGCGACGGCGCCATCGCTTCGGCGACCCGGCGCTGACCCGGTGGCGGCTTGGCGGGAGGCGCCGTGACCGTCTCGCTGAGCATGGCAAGGGCGGCTTGCTGAAGGGCGACGGCCGGGTCGCGCCAGAACAGCGCAAAGGCTTGGTCGAAGATTTCCTGGTGCTCGCGGCGGGTGGTCAGCAGCGCCCGGAGCGCCGCCTGAACCTGCTCGCGATCACCGATGTCGATCAACACGAGCGCGTTGGCGGCGGTCACGGTCGCCGCCGGCCCGACCGGCAACCCGGCCCGGCGCAGCAGGCGGACGAAATGCATGACGTTGAACGGAAAACGGCCGCCAGACGGTTGCAGCCTCGGCGGGGGAACGGGTTGCGGCGGGATCATCCCGTCACGCCGCCTTCACCTCGTCGAGAATGCGGGCGGCTTCGGCGCCGCGGATGCGGGCGATGTCGTCCTGGTACTTCAGCAGCACGCCCAGCGTCTGGTCGACGGCCGAGGCATCCAACTCGTGCTGGTCGAGATATTGCAGCGCGCCGGCCCAGTCGATCGTCTCGGCCACGCCCGGCAGCTTGAACAAGTCCATCGAGCGGAGCCGCTGCACGAAGGCGACGATGTGATCCGAAAGCTGCTCTGGCAACCCAGGCCCCTTGGCGGCGAGGATGGCGCGCTCGCGGGCGGCAGTGGGGTAATCGACCCATTGATACAGGCAGCGGCGGCGGATGGCGTCATGCACCTCGCGCGTCCGATTGCTGGTCAGCACCACCACAGGCGGCACGGCAGCGCGGATAGTGCCGAGTTCGGGGATAGTGATCTGATAATCGGCCAGCAATTCGAGCAGAAACGCCTCGAACGGCTCGTCGGCCCGGTCGAGCTCGTCGATCAGCAACACGGCGGGGCCGAGCTCCGGGTCGATCGAGGACAGCAGCGGGCGGGATTGTAGATACTCGCGGGCGAAGATGTCGCGGCCGAGTTGGCTGCGGTCCGTCTCGCCGGTCGCTTCGGCCAGGCGGATGGTCACCAGCTGCTTGGCATAATCCCACTCGTAGGCGGCGGCGGCGAGGTCCATGCCGTCATAGCATTGCAGGCGCACCAGTCGGCGACCGAGCCCGGCGGCGAGCACCTTGGCGATCTCGGTCTTGCCGGTGCCGGGCTCGCCCTCGAGAAACAATGGCCGTTGCATCGCCAAAGCGAGATGAACGGTGGTGGCGAGCGCCGGGTCGGCGATGTAGCCGCCAGCCGCCAAGAGATCGGCGGTGGCGGCGACGGTGGAAGGCAGGCTCGACGGCTCAGAGGCCGACATAGGACTTGAAGACGAGGAAGAACACGAACAGCCACAGCACGATGCCGATGATCGCGATCCGCGGCAGGCCGAACGGCTCG
>JBPBQE010000403.1:0-4747 GCA_050954595.1 Janthinobacterium lividum
GCCCGGCCCCCGCCGTCGCCCGCCGCCGCGCAAACGCCGCATTCTCCCCGCGGATCGTCTCTGACACCGTCCGATACCGGTCGATCAGGAAGCCGTGCAGCCCGAACAGCTTCACCTCTTTCGCCGTCGACGTGCTCGCCCCGGTCTGCCGCAGGTAATCCAGCTCCCGCCGCTCCGCCGTCCGGAACGCGCTCAGCGCGTAGCTTTCCGCGTTAAACCGCAACTCCCCTAGAAATGCCGGCACCAACGCCGCCGCCAGCAACAGGATGAGCCACGGCGCATACGCCGCGATCCCCACCGCGAACCCCACCAGCGTGATCCCGTCCTGCGCCAGCCCGAACAACTGGCTGATCAGTCCCGTCCGCCCGCTCGCCTGCCGCCGCGCCCGGTCCAGCCCGTCCTGGATGTCGCTATCCTCGAAATCCGCCAAATCCAGCGTTGCCGCATGCTGCATCAACCGCAGGCTCGTCGCGTCGCTGAACCGGTCCGACAGCAGCGAGTCCACCAGATTGACCCCCCGCCCCAACGCATCCGCCAGCAGCGCCAGCCCCAACTCCGCCAGCAGCAACACCCCCAGCCGGCTCTCCAACACATCAACCCACGGCGCCGCCACCGCCGGATGCGCCCCCAACCGCACCACCTCGTCGATGATCAACTTAGCCACGAACAACGTCGCAATCGGCAACCCGGCCCGCACCAGCCGCAGCCCCAACGACGCCGCCGTCAGCCCAGCGCTGGTCCGCCACAACATCCCCACGAACGGCGGCAACGTCCGCAACGCGCCCAACCGCGCCTTCTTCCCCTCCGCCTGGCTAACCAACTTTGTGCGACCTTAGCCACGCGGCAAATCCCGCCTCGTCGATCTGTCGTGCCGGCAGCCCGACCACCGTTTCGATGGTCTCCGGCACTGGCGCCTGCACCCGCACGCCGTTGAGCTTGAGGAACAATGAACACGCGCTCCAGGCTGTCCGCTTGTTAGCGTCCGTGAACGCATGATTGCTGACCAATCCATAGGCATAGGCGGCCGCAAGATCGAACAGGTCGATCGCCCCTGCATCCGCATAGGCCAGCTTGTTCATCGGCCGCGCCAACGCGCTGTGCAGCAGATCGTCCTTATGCGCCCCCTGCGCCCCACCATACTCGCGCAACGCTTGGTCGTGCATGAACAGCACGACGTCGAACGCGACGAACTCCGGCTCCGTCACCGTTTGGACAGCTCCTGCAACACATCGGCCTGCTCACGCAGCACCTCACGCGCCAGCTCCATCTGTCGCTCCAGCGCCACGTTCCGCTTCACCAGCTTCACTCCATCCGACAGCTCGATCAGCGTGAGGTCCTGCCCGACCTCGAACCCCATCCTGATCCGTGTCTCCGCCGGAAAACTGACGCCCACCGAATTGCCTTGCCGCCGCACCGTGACAGTCGTCATCTGACCCTCCGTAATACGACATGTCATACAACAGCCAGGGCGCACGGCAAATTGCTGCACACGCACACTCGACCTGCGCCCGCCGCATCGATGCGTAGTTGCTCCAGCAGACCCGTTTGCGGTAGCAATCCTCCTTCGGCCGGGAACGCCGTCGTCTGACCCGTTCCCATCGCCCTTGCTCGCCGGGCAAGCTGAACGGACCGATACGTACCGCATGCTGAGCCCCTTTTCGGCCGACGATCTCGGACGCGTCTTCGACGCCAAAATCCTCACCCGCGGCCGCAGCCTCGTGCTGCTCGGCGCCGTCGAGGTTGCCCTGGATGACACCGCCATCACCGCGGTGGTCGATCACGCCGGCTTCAAGCGCAAAACCACCACGGTCTCGACCAAGGTCGGCCACCGCGTCGTCTTCGAGAACACCTGCACCTGCAACCAGCCCGGCTGCATCCACCTCGCCGCCGCCGGCCTCGCAGCGCTCGACCGCTTCCCCTCGCTCCGCAAGGCGACGCAGAAGAACTTCCTCGACAACCTCACCGAGAATTCTGGCGTCGAGAAGCAGATCCTCGCCTTCGAACTCGCCCCCGCCGACCCGCCGGCCGCCTGCGCCGTCACCACCACCCTGATCGGCGAACGCACCGGCAAGCTCGAGCCCACCAGCCCCGCCCGCATCATCGCCGACAAGACCGGCCCAGAATCCAACCGCATCCTCGCCAAGCTGCTCGGCAGCGGCGACGACGCGCTCGCCCTCATTCCTCCCGCTCAGGTCGCCTCCGTCCTTGGCCTGATCGCCCGCATCGGCCGCGGCCGCTGGAAGCCTACCGGCAAGACCCTCGTGCTCGGCGAGGAACGCGCCTTCCAGGCCAACGTCGCTCCCAACCTGCCAGCCAAATCCGCCGTCATCCTCGGCGAGAGCGGCCCCTGGTACGTCGACGCCGCCACCGGCCAAGTCGGCCGCGTCCGCCTCCGCAATCACGCGGTCGCCGACACTCCCGCAGCTCCCGCCGCCAAGCCCGGCTTCAGCATGACGCCGGCCGCCGTCCGCCCCTCGCCGCACATCGCCGCCCGCCTCGCCGCCTCCCCCACCAAGCCCGGCCTCAAGCCCGGCGCCCGCCCCGGCTTCAGCGGCGCCCCCTTCGGCGGCCAGCCGCGCCCGCCGTCCCGCCCCTCCATCCGCCAGGTCGCCAAGCCGGTCTCCCGCTCCGGCCCCCCCACCGCCACCGCCGCCGCGCCCGTCATCCTGGAATGCACCGCCGTCCCCGTCCTGCAGCTCCGCCGCATGGACGCGCCCGACGATTTCGGCCGCATGACCAAGATGGACGCCCTCATCATCGACTTCGACTATGACGGCGTTTCCGTCCCCGCCGATGACGAGCGCCAGTTCGTCCGCATGAAGGATGGCAGCTTCGTCCGCCGCGACCGCGAAGGCGAACTCGCCGCCCTGGCCGCGCTCAAGCCCGACGGCTTCACCCTCATGCGTGTCGCCGACCCGTCCTCCGTCCGCGGCCGCATGGTCCACGTCCACCGCGGCCGCGACGCCGCCGAGAAGTGGCAATCCTTCATCCACGGCCGCGTCCCCGGCCTCGAAGCCCTCGGCTGGCAAAACAAAATCGAGCGCGACTTCGGCCCTCGCACCGTCCAGATCGTCGGCGAATACGACGTCAAGATCACCGACGCCGAGCGCGGCCGCTTCGCCCTGGACTTCGGCATCGAGGTCGACGGCCACCGCATCCCCTTGCTCCCCATCCTCACCCGCCTGCTCGACCGCGGCGGCATGGACGCCGCCCAGATCGAAGACGGCGACCTCGTCACCTCCCTCGAGGACGGCCGCATCCTCAAGCTCCCGGCCGACCGCATCCGCCGCTTGCTCGCCGTCATGTCGGACCTGATCGACGCGGCCCACCGCACCGTCAACGACGAGCTCATCCTTTCCGCCGGCGAAGCCCCCACCGTCCTCGACCTGGAAGACCTCCTCGTCACCCGCTGGGACGACTCCGCCGCCATCGCCGCCTACGCCGCCCAATTCCGCAGCCCGGCCGAACTCCCCCAGATCGACATCCCCCCGAGCTTCACCGCCACGCTCCGCCCCTACCAATCCCTCGGCGTCGCCTGGCTGCAGCACCTCCGTGCCCACGACCTCGGCGGCTTCCTCGCCGACGACATGGGCCTCGGCAAGACCGCCCAGACCATCGCCCACCTCGTCATCGAACACGCCGAAGGCCGCCTCGACCGCCCCGCGCTGATCGTCGTGCCCACCAGCCTGGTCAGCAACTGGACCGCCGAGCTCAAGAAGTTCGCCCCCCACCTGCGCGTCGAAGTCCTGCACGGCCTTGACCGCCACGAACGCCGCGCCGGCCTCGACGCTAAGCACGTCGTCATCACCACCTACACCGTGCTCAGCCGCGACATCGAAGTCATGGCCCCGCTCCAGTGGCACATCGTCGTCCTCGACGAGGCCCAGGTTATCAAAAGCCCCGACAGCAAGGCCACCCGCGCCGTCTGCCGCCTCGACACGCGGCACCGCCTCTGCCTCTCTGGCACCCCGATCGAGAACAACCTGCAGGAGCTGTGGTCGGAATTCGCCTTCCTGATGCCCAACCTGCTCGGCGACCGCAAAAGCTTCGTCAAACGCTTCCGCACCCCCATCGAGAAGAACAGCGACGTCGTCCGTCGGGTCCAGCTCGCCCGCCGCATCAAGCCGTTCCTGCTCCGCCGCACCAAGGGCGAGGTCGCCACCGACCTGCCGCCGAAGCACACCATCCTGCGCCGCATCAACCTCGCCCCCGAGCAGCGCGAGGTCTACGACACCATCCGTGGCACCCTCTCCGAGGAGGTCCGCGAGCAGATCCGCGGCCTCAGCGCCGCCCAGGGCCGCATCGTCGTCCTCGACGCGCTGCTCAAGCTGCGCCAGCTCTGCTGCGACCCCCGCCTGCTGAAGCTTCCCTCCGCCCGAGCCGTCGAGACCTCCTCCAAGCTCGACGACCTCATGGAAATGCTCGGCGAGATGATCCCCGAGGGCCGCCGCATCCTCATCTTCTCGCAGTTCACCTCCATGCTCGACCTGATGAAGCCCCGCCTCACCGAGGCCGGCATCACCTTCGTCGAACTCCGCGGCGACACCCGCGACCGCGCCGAGCCCGTCCGCTCCTTCGAGGCCCGCGAAGTCCCCGTCTTCCTCATCAGCCTCAAGGCCGGCGGCCGCGGCCTCAACCTCACCTCCGCCGACACCGTCATCCACTACGACCCCTGGTGGAACCCGGCCGCCGAGGACCAGGCCTCCGACCGCGCCCACCGCATCGGCCAGACCAAATCCGTCTTCGT
>JBPBQE010000419.1:0-4740 GCA_050954595.1 Janthinobacterium lividum
CCCGTGCAGCGCGGTGCCGGCTCCAGTATCGGTATCGTCATCGTCGGTGCCGGGCTGGCCGGATGGAGCACGGCGGCAGCGATCCGCGCCCTGGACGGCAGCGTGCCGATCACCCTGGTCACCGCCTGCGCCGGCGACGTCTACAACAAGCCCGAGCTTTCCGTGGCGTTGGCCCGCGGGGTCGCCCCCGAGGCGATGCGGCGCGAGACGGGTGCCGCGGCAGCGGAACGTCTGGGCATCCGCCTGCGGTCGGAGACGGTCGCGGTCTCGCTCCAGCCGGCGCGTCATGTGCTGCGAACCAGCCGGGGTCCGCTGCCCTATACCAGCCTGGTTCTGGCGCAAGGCTCACGCCCGGCCGTGCTGCCCGGCCTGCCGGCGGATCTGTGCTGGCGCATCAACAATCTGAGCGCCTGGGCCGGCCTGCACCGGGTTCTGGCGTCCGGCCCGCATTCGGTCGCGATCGTCGGGGCCGGCATGGTAGGGTGCGAATTGGCGGAAGACCTCGCCCGTGCCGGTCACCGGGTCACGCTACTCTCCGCGACCGCGCAGCCGCTGCAGCCGCTGCTCCCCGCGCCCGCCGCGCAGCGACTGGGCGGCAACCTGGCGACGCTCGGCATCGAGTTCCGGGGCGACACCGTCGTGACTGGCGTCGTGCGGACCGGGCCGGAGACTCTCGACGTCCATACGGCGCACGGCGCCACGCTAGCGGTCGGCGTGGTGGTCAGCGCCGTGGGCCTGGTGACGGAGGATCGCATGGTCCGTAGCGCTGGCCTCGACTTCCAGCACGGGATCGTGGTCGATCCGACGACGCTGCGCACCAGCGCGGAAGACGTGTACGCCCTGGGGGATTGCGCCAGCATCGGCGGCGTGGCCTGCCGCTTCATTGAGCCGATCGCCCGCCAGGCCGAGGCGATCGCGCACGACCTGCTCGGCCGAACCCATGCCGGCTACGCCCACGCGGCGCCCGTGATCCGGCTGAAAACCAGATCGACGCCGCTGGTGATCCACGGCATACCGACGACGAACGGAAAATGGCGCACCCTAGAAGACACGGCCGAGCGCCTGCGCATGGAACAATGGGACGGAGACGTGCTGCAGGCACGCCTGGCTGCCTGACCGGCTCAGTGCGGCGTGGCGTCACGCATCCGGTATCCTAACGCCGCTGATGCGCTCGCAGGCGGCCAGGAGCCGGTCCTGGCAGTCTATGTCGTTCAACGCCCCGCTCGGCTTGCGCGGGTGCATGTGGAAGAAATACCCGCCGGTCACGGCAGCGGCCGGGTCGTCGCTGGTGGCGAGCCAGACCTGGGTGCGATGCCCCGCGTCGAGGTCGCCGGTGGCGTGCGCACCGCCCATCTTCGTGGCCACCCATCCCGGCTCCAGCGCATTACTGCGCACTCCCGGCCAGCGCCGCGCCATCGCACGGGCCAGCAGCGCATCATGCAGCTTGGTGTCGGAGTAGGCCTGGTTGCCGCGCCACGGCCGGTCCACCCAGTTCAGATCAACCAGGCTCGCATCGCCGCGACGATGGAGTTCGGAACTGACATAGACCAGCCGGTCCGGCCGCCGGGTCAGCGCGGTCAGCAGATAGGGCGCCAGCGTGTTGACGGCGAACACATGCGACAAGCCGTCCCGCGTCTCGACCCGGCGCCGTTCTCGAAAGCCGATCGCGGCATTGTGGATCACCGCATCGAACGCGCCCAAAGCGTTGACCTGATCGGCGACGCTGCGCACCTCCGCGATGCTGGTGAAATCCCCGATAACAACGGCCTCCGCACCGGGCACGGCCTGCATGGCCTCCCTCCCGCGCGCGTCGTTGCGGGCATGCAGCACCACCGTGTGACCCTGCTCGACGAGCAGCCCGGCGGCCATGCGGCCGAGGCCGTCGGACGAACCTGTGACAAAAACGCGCACCGTGTGGATACTCCGCTTAACCCCGTCGCCCTCAGGTGGGGACGATGACGCGGTTAGCAGCCCGGCCACCGCTGCACCGCGTCAGCGCCACTTCGCCGTCTTGCCCCGTGCTCTCCTGGTGGGCGCATGGAAGTCGTCGGGCTTTTTCCGGACCCAGGCCACGAAACGGGCGAGTTCCGGGTCCGTCCTGAGCGCCTCCGGGGAGGACAGCACCCTGGCGATTTCCGCTTCCGTATAGCGGGCGTGGATCGCCGAATGACATACCTGGTGCAGTCGCACGGTACCGAAACGAGCACCCCCCTTCAGCTTCGGGGTGAGGTGATGAAGCGAAGACTTCGCGCTCGGCGGGATCGGTCTGCCGCACAGGGCGCAGATGACGCCGTCCTCGGCGATGGCAGGTGGTCCGGAAGCGCGCATGGGAGTGAGATAGTGCGAGACCTCGGACAGTGAAGCTCGGTCGCCGCTGGATCACCTGCCTACGCGGCAGGGCCTCAGGTGTGCGAGAACATCGCCAGACCGGGCGTCTCCAGCTCCGCCCGCAAGATCGTGCCGGTCCGGCTCTCGGTGATGAACAGCGAGCGTCCGCCAGGTCCGCCGAAGGCGAGATTGGTGGTTCCCACCCCGGCGCAGGAGACGATGCGGTCGAGCGGTTCCGCCCCCGGCGACAGCCGCCATACTGAGCCGAAGCCGGTATGGCAGACCAGCAGGTTGCCGCCCGCATCCAGCGCCAGCCCGTCCGGCCCGCCGGGGCCACCATGTAGATGCGCGAAGATGCCCACCTTGGTGACCAGCCCGCTTGCTGGCAGCGGCACGCGCCAGATCTGGTTGGCCCGTGTCACCGCAACGAGAAGGAAGTTTTCCTCGGGATCGACCACAATGCCGTTCGGGCTCGGGACCGTGTTGACCAGGCAGGTCAGCTGTCCCTCGGGGGTGAGTTTCCACACGCGCCCGGTGGGGTCGTGCATGCCGGTCTGGCCCTGATCGGTGAAATACAGAGTGCCCGAGGGCGCGAAGACGAGGTCGTTGACGCCCTTGAAGCTCTCGCTCGCGGCAGTCTCCAGGAACGGCGTCACCGCGCCGCTCGCCGGGTCAAGCAGCATGATGCCGCGCTTGTAGTCGGTGATGAAGATGCGCCCGTCCTGGTGGATCTTCAGTCCGTTCGGCCAGCCATCGTATTCGGCCACCAACTCCCACTCGCCCGCCGGCGAGACCCGGAAGATGCGGCCATATGGGATGTCGGTGACGTAGAGCCATCCCTCGCGGTCGAAGGACGGTCCTTCAAGGAAACTCTCGATGGCCCGGCCGCCCTGATTGGCATCGGCCCACGCAGTGCGGCGCGGCGTGCGGAACGCATCCGGCAGCCGCGAGAACACCGACGTCTCGACCCGGCGCGGTGGCGCGAAATACGTCATGGCGCCACCGGCCCGAACTCATACAGTTCGGCCGGGTTGTCGACCAGGATGCGCTTGAACGCGGCACTGGAGCCGGCCCATTCGGCGAACAGGTCGAGCAGGTGAGCGTCGTCCGGCTTGTGATCGGGCTTCTCGGTCGGATGCGGCCAATCGCTGCCCCAGACCAGCCGCTCCGGCGCCGCCTTGACGTAGGCCGCTGCCACCGCGCCAGCATCGGCGTAACCCGGCGGTCCGTCTTTGCTCGACACGTATGGACCGGACAGCTTCACCCAGGTCCGCCCTTTGTCGAGCAAGCCACGGATGATCTTGTAGGGTGCGCTCTCGACACCGCCAGGTTGCGGCACCTGGGCCAGATGATCGAATACCAGGTGCCCGGGCAAGGCGGCCAGCAAATCCGCATGGTCCTCGATCTGCTTGGGTCGCATGTTGATCTGGCAGGTCCAGCCCAACGCGGCCAGCCGCGGCGCGAGTATCGGCAACGAAGCGACCGTCAGCACGCCGGGGAAGCCGAGATTGAACCGCACACCGCGGACACCCTGCTCGTTGAGGCGCTGCAGTTCGGCATCCGGCACGTCCTCGGCGACGACGGCGACCACGCGGAAATTCTCCGGGCCGAGCGCCTGGCGCGATGGGAGTTGTAGCCGGTTGTCGGTGCCATAGGTGGAGGGCTGGATGATGACGCCGCGGGTGGTGTCGAGCCGGCGTTGCAGTGCGCGGTAATCCTCGGGCAACGCATCCTGAGGCAGCAACGTCGCCGCGGCGATTGCCGGATAATGCTGGTCATAGGTGTGGAAGTGACAGTCAGTCGCACCAGGGGGCATCGTCGTGCGCGGCTTCTCGGTGCCGGTCGACCAGCGCACTGCGACGCCCTGTGCGGTCGCCGGCCAGGGCAGGGCGGATGCAGTCAAAGCGGCCAAGGCTGCCCGACGTGTCAGCGACAAGGATGACATGCTTTCCCTCCCAGAATTTTGGGAATGTGTAAGCTCTAGCGGCGCAACATTGCAATGGGAATGGAACGTCGTTCTATTATGCTGTCTTCCGCACCGCGCGTGTCGTTGGCCGCTTGGCAACGCGCTTCTTCGGCATCGCTGACGGTGATCCACCGCACGCTAGGGTCAATTTTTGCGCTACCTCTGCCAGCAAGCCTTTGACCTCCTCCGCATGCGGCGCGGTCAGGCGGCTCACCGGGCCTGAGATCGTCACGGCGCCCATCAACTCGTCGCCAATCCCGAACACCGGCATAGCCAGGGCGGCGGCGTGTGGGTCGGTGATGCCCGAGGTGAACAAGGGCAGGTCGTCCTCCGGCCCGGGGAGCCCGGCTTCGTAGCGCCGCAACACCTGTGCGATCGCAGACTGGTCCATCGGACGCGTATCGCCGGGCTGGACGTGCATGCGGATCCGGTTCGCGCTCTCGATG
>JBPBQE010000350.1:0-4735 GCA_050954595.1 Janthinobacterium lividum
GCGGTATTGGCCTTGTGGCCCGGCATCGCCTCGACCGCCCGGTTCAGCCAGCCGCTGGACAGCCGCTCCTCGGCGCCGCTCTCGAGATAGTCCTGGGCATCGAAATGGCTGCGGCTGCGATAGGCGCCGGCGACGGCATGGACCGGCAGCAACTGGCCCGCCTGATACAGATCGTGCATGCCCGCCAGCGCCGGATGCAGGCCATAGAAGCCGCCGAGATCGAACACGCCGCCGGGCTGGCCCGGCTGCGGCGGCACCAGGCCGGGGCGGAGCCGGACCAGGTCGGCGTCGCCATACGGCACCACGGCCGCCATGCCGTCGAGCGCACCACGCAGGATGACGACGACCAGTCGCTTGTCCGTTGGTGCGGCGGCCAGCGCCAGCGAGGCGGGGCCAATGGACCAGGCGGCGGTGAGCCCCAGCAGCGCGGAACGGCGGGAGATCTGCATGTCAGCGCCTCTGGAACTCGGGGGAACTCAACAGCAACGTCATCGCGTCGCGCCGCGAGCCGGCGCGCTTCATCGCATCCATGGTACGCGGATGGAGCAGCGATCCCATGCTGGCATCGGCGATGGCGGCCGGGTCGCGGTCGCCGATGCGGGCGGCGGCGCTGAAGCTCCAGTCAAACCGCCGCATCATCGCCTCGGGGGAGGCCCACTCGGTCGCGACGTCGGACCAGCCATTCGGCAGCGGGGCGTTCCAGAGCGGTTGGCCCAGGCTGGACAGCACGCCCTCCAGCGGCATTTGCTGATCGGCCGGCAGGTCGAGCGCGCGCAAGGCCGCCACCGCGAAGTCGAGCGGCGCGCGCACCTTGGTCAGCGGCACCCAGGCCGCATCGAGATGCAGCAATGCCGCGCTCGCCGCCCCGAGATCGCCGCCGGTGTCGCGCAGCACGCCCTCGATCGTGCCCACCGCCTCGGGCGGCGGATCGTCGCTGACGAAATGACGCACGAGTTGGGTCGCGAGGTGACGATGGGTCGTCGGATGATTGGCGAGGAATTCGAGCGCCGCGAAGCCGCCGGCCTCGTTGGGCGGAAACCGCCGGCCGAGCAGGGTCTTGCTGCCGGGTTCGTGAGCGGCGGGGCGGAACAGGAAGCCGGGATAGAGCCGGTTGTAGTCGACCGACCAGCCGGTGAGGATCTTGGCGAATTCGGTGACGTCGTCCTGGGTGTAGCCGGCGGCCGGGCTGACGGTGTGCAGTTCCAGGCATTCGCGGGCGAGGTTCTCGTTCAGCCCGCGCTTCTGGTTCTTGCCGGCGATGCTGTTGGGACCGATCGAATTGTTGTTGTCCAGATACATCAGCATGGCGGGATGCCGCATGACGGCCAGCAGCATGGCATCGAACGGCCCGGTGACGTTGGGGCGGATCGCCTCGCGGATGTAAGGCCCGATGACGGCGCTGGTGCCGCCTTGGCGGATGCTGACGGTGAAGTGGTTGACCCAGAACCATACCAGCCGCTCGCGAAACGGCGTGTCGGTGCTCAGTAATTGCCGGGTCTGCGCCATAGCGTCGGCTTGGAAGAGCGGCCGGACCAGGGACTCCTTGGGCGGCAGGTCGAGTTTGAACTGCTCGCGCAGCACGGTCAGTCCGGCGGCGGTGGTGGGCAGGCGGGCGTCGAACACGGCCGGGTCGTCACCATCGAGCTGCTTTTGTAGCCACGCGACCGGATCAGCCGGCAGCGCCTCGTCGCCGCGGCGACCGAGACCGAACCGGATCATGGCGTGCGCGGTCTGCGTGTTCATGTAATAAGCTTAGCATGGTGGGCATGAGTGCTACGTTACGAAGCATTCATGAACTCGTTTCTTCGCCGCAGGGAGCATTCCTGGATGTGTCACTCAGATGTTGGAGTCAGCACCGCCTGGGGAACATCGTAGGCGCGGAAGCTGGTCCAGTGGCGGTCGAGATCGGCCTGGAATAGCCCGCGGGTGAGGCCGTTGACCAGTTTGGGGACGGCGGAGGTCATGGCGTTGATGCTGGAGCCGGAGGGGCCGAAGCTCATGGTCGAAGCGATCGAGAAGACGTGGATGTCGGCCAGTTCGGGCGCGGTGTCGGGCATGCGCTCGGTGAGGCTGTAGTCGGGCGCGAGATAAGGGTAGCGGCCGAGCCGGTCGTCGCGGAACTCGGCCGGCGGCGTGTAGCGGTCGGCCCAAGCGGCGATGTGCGGCGCGATGGCGGCGAGTTCTGGGCGGTGGGCCGGATCGATGTCCATGCCGGTGCCAGAGATGACGAAATCGACCTGGACCGGGTTGCCGGCGACGGTGAGCTCGACGCCGGCGCCGGACGGACGGGCGTCCTCGATTGGCGCGCCGGTATGCAGGCTGAAATTGGGCCAGCGGGCGCAGCGGTCCCAGGTCGGCTGCGGAAAGCCCTCGCGACGGCTGAGGATCTGCGACATGAAGCGCCAGCGCCACGCATCGTCGAGGTCGCCGAGATGGCGGAGGAACCCGGCGAACGTCAGCCAGCGATAGCTCTGGATCAGCTGCGGGTCCCGCCGGCGGCAGAACACGTGCACCGACGCGGCTCCGGCCTCGAGCGCCGATGCAGCGTTGTCGAGTGCGGAGGCGCCGAGGCCGATGATGGCGACGGTCTTGCCCGCGAGCGCCGCAAAATCGATGGGATCGGCGGCATGCGCGCGCAGAGCGGCCGGCAGCCGTTCGAGGCATTCCGGCATCCACCATCGGCCCAAGCCGTCCTGCCCGGTGGCCAGCACGAGCTTGCGGGTATGCAGCACCGAGCGGTGCCCGTTCTCCTCGACTACAACGGCGAGCAGACCGGGTCCCGCCGCGGACACACCCTTCATGCGCACGCCATTACGGACTGGCACGCCGGTGACGTCGCGGACCCAGAGCAAGTAATCGGCCCAGTATTCGCGCGGGATCAGGCCGAGCGCGTCCCAGTCTTCGGTGCCGAACTTGGCCTCATGCCAGGAGCGATAGGTCAGGCTCGGGATGTCGAGGTCGGGGCCGGTGTAGTCCTTCGGGCTGCGCAGCGTGCCCATGCGAGCGAAGCTGCGCCAGGGGCCCTCCTGACCGCGGGCGGCGCCGTCGATGACCAGGATGTTGTCGACCTTGGCGCGCAGCAGGCCGAAGCCAATCGCCACGCCGGATTGGCCGCCGCCGACGATCAGCACGTCAAGGGCTTCGGTGCCGTCGGGCGCGATGCGCGGCTCGAGCCACGGCATCGCGGGATGGTCGATCCGCTCGAGGTCGCGGACAATTTGGGCTTCGAGGGCGAAAAGGCTCATGGCGCGTGTCCGTAGCCGCCGCCGCCACAGGTCTCGATGGTGACGAGGTCGCCTTGCTGGAGGAAGAAATTGGCCTTGCCGTTCAGCGCCATGGTGCTGCCGTCCCGGTCCAGCGTGATGCGGAAGGTGGCACCGGGCTGGCCGCCCTGCAGGCCATAGGGCGGGACCTGCATGCGCTCGACGCAGGTGGTCAGCAGCATCTTCGGCGCCAGCACGCGATAGGACCGGATCACGCCGTCGCCGCCGCGGTGCAGTCCAAGTCCACCGGTACCGCGGCGAATCGCCTGGCGCTCGACCGTGATGGCGTAGGTGCTCTCGATCATCTCGGCTGGCGTGTTGGAGGTGTTGGTCATGTGCACGCGGGTGGCCGGGCTGCCGTCGCGGTCGTGTCGGGCGCCCTCGCCACCGCCATGCACCTCGTACAGAAGGCGCCAGGCCCCGCCCGGCATCGGTTCGGCGAATGCCAGGAGGCCGGACGTTGTGGGTCCGCCGGCGGCGAGGCGGTGCGGGATGACGTGCTCCATCGCGTTGATGACGGCGTCGACGATGCGCATCGAGGTCTCGTGGTTGCCGGCGGCGACCGGGGCGTCCCAGCCGGGTTCGCAGACGGAGCCAGGACGAGTGACGATGGTCAGCGGACGCAGCGCGCCGGCGTTCTGCTGCATGTCGCGGCCGCTGAGCAGGCGGGCCGAGTAGATAATGGCAGACGCGGCGATGAACGGCGTGGTGTTGCAGAAATTGGGCAGCCGGTCGCAGCAGCCGGAGAGGTCGAACGTGGCGTGATCGCCTGCGATGGTGATGCGGACATGGATGCGGGGCGGGGCGTCGCCGGGCGCGATCGGGTCGAGCGTGTCCTCGCCCTCGTAGATCCCGTTGGGCAGCGCGGTGATCGCCTCGCGCATCTCGGCTTCCGAGAGGTCGTGCAGGCGGTCGAGCGTGCGCAGGAAGATGTCGGTGCCGTGGGTGCGGCAGAGGTCTTGCAGGCGCCGGGCTGCGATGGCGGTGGCGGCGATCTGGCCGAGCAGGTCGCCCTCGGCGGAGACGGGGTCGCGGACGTTGATCTTGATCATGTCGATCACGGCCTGGTTGACGCCTGCGGCGGTGGCGATTGGCACCGGCGGAATGCGAATGGCTTCCTGAAAGGTGTCGGTCGCGGCGGCGTAGTAGCTCATTGGCCAGGTGCCGCCGACGTCCGGCCAGTGCGCCAGGCTGAGCGCGAAGGCGATCACGGCGCCGTCGACGAAGACGGGGCGGACGACCTTGACGTCGTTGAGGTGGTTCCCACCTAGCGCGCCCATGTTGTAGATCAGCGCGTCACCCTCGGTGAACCGCTCGAGTGGGTGGACCTTCAGCAGCTCGCGGATCGTGTAGGCCATGGCGCCGAGATGGACGGGGATATCGCGGCCCTGCGCGACCAGGTCGCCGCGCGCATCGGTTATGGTGGAGGAGAGATCTCCGGCCTCGCGCAGTAGCGGCGAGCGGGCCGAGCG
>JBPBQE010000003.1:0-4735 GCA_050954595.1 Janthinobacterium lividum
GGCGGACGTTGCGCCTGTTGTGGCGAGCGCGCCGTTGCGTCGGCGCCGGCTGGGTTGGAGCCAGGCTCGCCATTCGGCAAGTCCATCGAGGCGCTGGTAATCTATCTGCACTACGCCCAAGCGATCGGGCTGGAGCGGCTGCGCCTGGTGTTGGCCGAGATCTTTGGTCTGTCGATTAGCGAAGGCGCGCTGTGCAACATTCTCGCCCGCGCCAGCGCGCCGCTGAGCACCGCCGCGAGCGCCATTGCCGCCCAGGTGACTGCGGCCGAAGTGATCGCCAGCGACGAAACCTCGGTGCGGGTGATGAAGAAGACGCAATGGGAATGGGTGTTTGTGGCTGCGTTCGCGGTGCTGCACGTTGTCCGCCCCAGTCGAGGCGCGGATGTGGTGCGTGAGTTATTCGGCGCGCTCCGCCCGCGGATTTGGGTGTCTGATAGTTGGGCCGCCTAGCGCGGCCATGCCGAACTCTGGCAAATGTGCCTCGCTCATCTGCTCCGTGATGCGCAATACGCCATCGATTGCGGCGACGAAGACTTTTCCGTCGCGCTGAGATGGCTGCTCCTGCGTGCGATCGCCATTGGACGACGGCGCAACACGCTGCGTGACACCACACTGGCGCAGTATCGCGCCGATCTGGATCGCAGGCTGGACCGCATGCTCGCTCTGCCGCGTCGTGGTGAGGCGGCCGAGAGGTTACGCCGGCGCATCGCGCGCGACCGAGGGCATCTGTTCGTTTTCATCACTGAACGAGATGTGCCGGCCACCAACAACGTCTCCGAGCGCGCACTGCGCCTGAGCGTGATCTTCCGCAAGGTAACGAATGGCATCCGTTCCGAATGGGGCGCGCAAACCTATGCCGCGTTCCGCTCCGTCGTCAGCACCGCCAAGGCAAATGGCCGCTCAGTCCTCGACGATCTCCGGGCCGCGCTCGCAATCGACACAAATCGCAGGGCGGTCCCGATCACTGGGTGAGCAATTACCTGATCAGGAAGTCCTGGTATTAATGGGTAAAGTTGCATGCATGTTCTCATGTTGTGAGTACCTCTGCTTCAGAAAACGGGTTGTTGGAACCATACCTTTCTCCAAATTAAAAGCCGAAACGTAGCCAAGTTGAGTGCTGGCCTTGGTAATGGCGATTGTCGATTGCTGTTGCAGAAAATCACAATGGCCAGGAGTCGGCAGGTGAGTGTGACCGCTCCATTCCGACGTCGGAAGATCCAGCCAATGCCGGACCTTGTGTCTCGTTCCCTGAGGCAAGAACCGGAGCCCGACTGCCGTAAGTTTCCGGTTCGGTCCGAAGCTGGTGAGCTTACGGATAAGGTGCTGCGGACTGGCGACCATGCGGAGCAGCTTACTGGCCCTGTTGCCAGCCTGCTTGATCTCGGCTGTGGGTCGGTACTGAGGGCCCTTGACGCCGAGTGCGCGTGCGATCGCTTCATAGAATTCTCCCCACGTGATCGGCGCGGCACCAGAGACCAAGTATCGCTGGCCGATTGCCTCGGCGCGCGTAGCGGCAAGAAGCATCGCGCTGACGACGTCATCGACATAGACAGCATTACAAATTCCTTCGCCAGCATCCGGCAGCACCACGGTTCCGTGAAGAAGCTGACTCGCCGGGTCAATCGTCCAGGGGTGTGAGAATGGCCCGTAGACGATCGTGGGCTGCACGATCGTTGCAAGCAGGTTCGTGTCCCGCACGGCGTCCAGAAGTTCTGTCTCCAGCGCAAGCTTAGTATGCGCGTAGCCCTCGGTTGCCAGTGTTCCGGGACTTTCCTCCGAAACCACTCCCGTTTTCGGCAACTCGTAAACGACGAAGCTGCTCGCATAGACGAGGCGGCAGCCTATCGCACTGCACACTTCGATCAGGGTGCGGAGAGCCTTATGGTTCCAGGCCGTGTCACCCCAGTCGTAAGCGAGATGGAAGACGACGTCGGTGCCTTCCAGAGCCGCCCGGACAGCCTCCGCATTGGTCAGATCCAGTTTGCGTATGTGGGCGCCCGCCCGGTGCAGGCGCATACCGGCTTGGTTGCCGCGGATCAGGCAGACCACCTCGGCTCCACGTTCCGCGAGCATCTCAACCAACCGCCCGCCGATGAAGCCGGTTGCCCCTGTAACAGCAGTGACGATGCCTGGGCGTAGGGCCGTGCCGTTCTCGGAGCTATTCTGCGCGTTCGACATGCCTTGATCCTAAGTTGCCGCAAAATACGGCCCTGGTGTAAAATCTGCGTAGCGGGCCTTCGTCTTCCTGGCATGAGACGACAGCACTCGTTCCAGAGGAAGAAATTCAATCGGCTAGGACGAGGTTTGCACGTTTAGTGACACCAGGGCCCGACTTGGGTGACAACGTTTTTTTCAGGTGATCGGAAAGGCGAACAGCCAGTGCTATGATCATCAACGTTGGGTTGGCGTGGCTTGCCGTCGGGAAGACGGAACTACCGGCGACATACAGCTTGTCTACCCCATGCACCTGGCAATCGGCGTCGACGACGCCATTCCGAGGATTGATGGCCATCCGTGTCGTGCCCATCGGGTGGCAGCCATCCACAAACTTGGCATCAGCGAACCGGCCTTGCTTCACCCATTCCGCCAGCTGCACTCGAGGCAGGGCGAGGCGTTCAAACTCCGAGGCGATCGTCCTTGCAAGGGCGGCATGGGATCTGGCTTCCAGCTCTGCGATCTGCCAGTTGATTTTAGTGATCGGCAATCCCAACCAGTCCTTGCGCTCTGCAAGTTGGACGCGGCTCTCCGGGTTTGGTACCTGTTCGGAGGAGACTAGAAAACCGATGCGTTCAACCTTGCGGCGTACCCTCTGCCCTTTCACGAGGCGCGTGTGCAGGCCCCGCACGATCAAGCCTGCCTGCGACACAACAAGACCCGCATCACCCACGGCGTTCTTTCGCGGCCCTTTGATAAGACGTCTCGCAGCTTCGATGGCGTCATCAGCTGCCTGGACTTCATAAGGCCATGCCGCCGTGTTCAGCAGTTGCTCGGCGCGTTGCTGCTCCTCGCTCAACTTGAAGCCGTAGCTGAACTCGTGACGGCCACGAATGCTGTCGAGTTTGTATGGCCCGAACAGGTCGCGGAACGCGTTGACGTCTGGAGCGTCGAAGCGCGCGATCAACTCGAAATCCCGGGGATGATCCATCAAGTAGCGCCCGACGACATCATGCTGGTTGCCGAGGCCGACCAGTTGTTGACGGTTGGAATAGAGCAGGATGCGTGGATTCTCTACGCCGCCCGCACATAGCACGACGGCGCGGGCGTGGATGGTTAGGCGTCTGCCGTCAGCATCCATGACCTCGACCGACTGTACGACTCGGCCGGAATCATCGGTGTTCAGGTGAGTAACGGTCGCGCGTAGGAGCACCCAGAGGTTCGGGTTTCGTCGGGTGGTTAGAATGGGGCCGAAATCGATTTGTGCCGGGTTCTCCCAGCACGTCGAACACATCAGTGTCGGGTCGACCTCTGGTCGCGGCTGCAGGCCTGCCGGTAGCGGGCGCCGTCTGGTTCCTTCGTGGTAGGGGCCGGCGCCAAGATGCTCGGAGGCGCGATCCACGTAAGGCGCCATTTCAGCCGCATCGAAGGGCCAGCCCGACTGTGGGACCCAAGAGCGTTCCTGATAATCAATGTCATCGAACGGCATGCACCGGCCGTTCCAGACGTTTGAGGTTCCGCCTAGCACCCGGGTACGGCCGTTGAACAGTGGAGTGCCGACATCCTCGATCTCGTTCAGCGCCGCCGTTTCCGGCTCCACCGAGCGACCACCGCTTTCAACCATAAGAATGCGAAGCCCGCTGTTCCGCAACTCCTCGGCGATACACCAGCCGGACGGACCACTACCAACCAAGCAGAGATCCGTCTTCAAGACGGACGCATTGTCAACGGACCGAAGATCGTCAATGCTCATCTCGTTATTCCTAAACTCTGTCGCTCTAACGTTTCAATATTTAGAGCCTAATCGGGAAGGCCGCTACACTGGTCATCTAATACCATGTATGGACGGCCTGCAGGGTTCAAGGTGATTGCGCGAGGCTGGCGTCGGTTCGAATGCGGTCATGTGTCCGGCCTGTAATGCAGGATCATTCCCGCTGGCCCAGATGGGATCCGCCAACGACATCCATACAAGACTGCGGCATGGATCTACCATTGGTATTGTCGGATTACGTCGCTCGTCGGTTCGACCGAATGCCATCTCTTGCTTGCCCTTAAACCCCCGACATTAGCGCGTGGTTCAGGCGGTGATCGGCTGACGCCGATACGCTTCCCCGCGCGCCATCATGGCCCAGATGACCCGGGCCATCTTATTGGCCAGAGCAACCGCCGCGAGCTTGCGCTCCAGCAATTGCAGAAGCCATGCTGAGGCAGATTTGCTCCCCGGCCTGGCAAAGCGGATGACGGCCATCGCGCCCACGACCAGCAGTTGTCGCAATCTCTTATTGCCCGCCTTGCTGATCTTGCCTATACGCTGTTTACCGCAGTAGAATGCTTTTTCGGTGTTAGCTGTCTGGTTGCGAGACCTCCTTGGCGTCTTCGACGATGAGACGTGCGCGCGCGACATTGTCAGGCCCGGCGCGACCCTCTGGTTTGCCGCGGGCGAGCTTGCGCCGTGCTTTGAGCCGCTCGGCGGTGACTTGGTTGGCGTCTTGCCGTCGAGCACGCGTTGTCTCCGGTCGTTGTAGGCGGCGTTAAAGCCGCGCAGAAGTTGCTCAAGATCACGGTGCGAATAGATAGTGGT
>JBPBQE010000390.1:0-4733 GCA_050954595.1 Janthinobacterium lividum
GTTGGACGTGATCAGGATGCTGCCCTTTTCGTAGCGGCGGCTGATGAGCTGGAACAGCAGGTGGGCCGCAGCAGGCTCGAACGGCAGGTAGCCGAACTCATCCATGATCAGCAGCTTCGGCTTGGCCAACTGCGCCAGCCGTTGCTCCAGCTTCCCCTCCGCATGCCCCCTGACCAGCGTCGTCACCAAGGATGTCGCCGAGGTGAACAGCACCGAATACTCATGCCGGATCGCCTCGCGCCCCAAAGCGATGCCGAGGTGGCTTTTGCCCACGCCGGGCGGGCCCTGGATCAGCAGTGCGTCGCCGTTAGCCACCCAGCGGCAGGCTGCCAAGTCACGCACCTGCTTGGCGTCCAGCGAGGGCTGAGCGGCAAAGTCGAAGCCCTCCAGCGTGCGCTGGTGCGGGAACTTCGCGATCCCCGTGCCCATCTGGATGCGCCGCTCCTCGCGGTGCGACACCTCCGCCCGGCACAGCAGCGCCAGCGTCTCGCGCAAGCTGAGATCGCTCCGTGCCGCCTCATCCAGTGGGCCGTCGAGCCGGTCACGCATCGCCGTCAGCTTGAGCCGTGCCAGCATGTCCGGCAGGGCATCCACCTCGGCGCTCACCAGCCACCTCCCGCTGCCTGCTCATACTCAGCCAAGGGGCGGAGCAAATCGATACTGGGCAGTGCTGTGGGCGGCCTTGTGATGATGGCAGTGGTCCGATCCTACGATTACGCGGATTACGCCTGCGTTGCTCGGCTTGTTCTCGCTTGCCACGCTGTGGGCGCACGAGCTGTCTCCTATCCGAGCGATGTCGTGTCGAGCTGCCGCTTGGTATCCAAAGCCACTCCCGACTTTCAGCGACGCACTCGCCCTCGTTCGCCGCGAACTATGGACGCAACCGGATTTCGACATCCCCACAAACCGACCCAGACTGGTCGAGATGCCGCGATCAGCAATTAACGCCCTTATTGGTGCGGCCTGCTATGCCGCATAGATAGCTAAAATCGAGCTTAGAAAAGTCCAGAAAACTTGATCGAATTAACATTTTAGAAATGTTTTCTGGATAAGGTTTAATTCAATTGGCAAGCGCGCAGGCAAAACTTCCGCATTAAGGCGGCTGGGTCCTCAAATAATGAGTATGACGCTCATCATCCGCACGCATTCATCACTTTACTAAACATAGATACGTTCATATCAGACGATATAAAGAGGTATACATGTCTGTAAATCAAACGCTTTATATGAAGGAAGCAGGAGATGAATCTGTAGTTAGTATAAACGATGTCAATCAAGGATGGATTGGTGATTGCTTTGTATGTGCACCAATTGCATCTCTAGCTCTTGCGCGCCCCGACTACATTCAGAATATGATTCGCGATAACGGAAATGGAACTCAGAGCGTTCGCTTATATTTAGACAGTTGGCTTTCATCTCGTTTTACCATTGCAGCTGATAACTCTAGTTGGATCACTGTTCGTGATTCGGATCTAGGCAACGGAATGAATACTAATAACGGTGGGCAACTAATCTTAAATGGTGTTCAAGAAATTTGGCCTCAAGTTATCGAAAACGCCATCGCACAAGTTGCCGGTGGCTACGATATCTTAAATTACGGAGGATTTCCTGCTCCTATCATGTATCAATTGACAGGAGTGCGGCCAACAGAGACGTTTATCTCACCAATGTGGGGAAGCGATTATCAGCCAACTACTGAGCAGCTCAGAGATGATCTGGCTGAAAAGCAAATGGTAAACTTTTTTACTGCAGCACCGAATGAATATAGCTTAATAAGTAATCATGTATACTCGTTAACTTTTGTAGATGACGTCAATGGTGTCGACTATGCACATTTCAGAAATCCTTGGGGGTATGGCGATCCTGCACCTATTCCTGTATCTGATTTAAATCGTGCATTCGTAGGAATGGACGTTGGTGGAGTGCCCTCGCTACCAACAGATATTTCTACGGCGGCGCTGGCCATCGCGGACGGTGCGACCGGGATCGGTTTAGTGATCAACGTCTCCGAGGATGCCTACCTCGGCGACGCGCAGTTCACCGTCAGCGTGGACGGGACGGCGCTGGCCGGGGTGTTCACGGCAAAAGCGTCGCACGGGGCGGGGCAGACAGAGGCATTTACCGTGGCGCCGTCGCTGTCGGCTGGGACCCATCAGGTCGCGATAAGCTTCATCAACGATGCCTATGCCGGTTCGGCAAGCACCGATCGCAACCTCTACCTCGACGGTGCCAGCTACAACGGCGCGGCAATCAGCGGCGCCGCGGCGGCGATCCTGAGCAACGGCACCGACACCTTCGCGGCGACGACCGGCGGGGGAGGACTGGTGATTAACGTTGCCGAAGACGCCTTCCAGGGCGATGCACAGTTCACTGCCACCGTGGACGGCCAGAGCGTCGGCGGTGTCTATACCGTCACCGCGTCGAGGGCCGCCGGCGAAGTCCAGGCGATCACGCTGGCTAATGTCTTGCCGAACGGTCAGCACACAGTCGGGATCAGCTTCATCAACGACGCTTACGGCAACTCGCCAAGCACAGATCGTAACCTGTATGTCACGGGAGCGACCTATAACGGCACCTCGGTCGGCAATGTGGCCGCCAGCCTCTACGTCGACACCACGGACACGATGGTCTTCGCGGCCAGCCCGGATCAGCACAGCGCTGGGCTTAGCAGTACGGTGACGCTGTTCGTGTCGGAGGATGCATATCAAGGCGATGCGCAGTTCACCGTTGCCGTCGACGGCCTCCAATATGGTGGGATTTTCACGGCCACTGCTTCGCACGCGGCTGGTCAGTCGCAGACCATTGCGATCACGGGCGTCCCGGAGCAGTTCTCGGCGCACGACATCGCCGTCTCGTTCCTCAACGATGCCTACCTGAACTCGCCGTCCACCGACAGGAACCTGTATGTTGACGCGATCCAGCTCGACGGCAAGTCGGTCCCAAACGGGTCAGCGGCGCTGTATGTGGACCGTACGCAGCACTTCGCAGCGTCGGTGTCGAGCGACTACGTGGGGTGACCCATGGACGGCCTGGGTCCGGGAACCGCCCGTGAACGGAATTTAAAAGGCCGGCCCTGATCTTCGGGTTCGATTGAGGCTGGCAATCTGTCGAGGGTGAGGTTGAAAGTGACCTGCCTCCCGTTTCTTGGACCGGTTCATGTTGGAAAATTCCAGTTTAGGTTTGGGCCTAAATCGAAGGTTCGGGATGAATGCATCGAAGTTTTCGGAGGCGCAGATCGCGTTCGTTTTGCGTTAGGTGGAGGAAGGGACGGCCATTGGAGAGGTGTGCCGCAAGGCGGGAATCCGCGACGCCACATTTTACAATTGGCGCAAGAGGTATGCGGGTCTGATGCCGTCGGAGATGAAGCGGCTGAAGCAATTCGAGGAGGAGAACGGCAAGCTGAATAAGCTGGTGGCCGATCTCTCGCTCGACAAAGCGATGTTGCAGGACGTGCTGTCAAAAAAGCTGCAGGGCCTGCGCGGCGACACTCCCTTGTGGACGAGGTCCGTGCAGGCTGGAAGGTGTCGATCCGTCGCGCCTGCCGAGTGCTGCGGACAGATACGTCGACCTACCACTACAAGGGCAAACGCGCCTCGCAGGCCGGCCTGACCAAGCGCATCAAATAGATTGCCGAGACGCGTGTTCGCTACGGCTATCGTCGTGTTCACGTGCTACTGCGACGTGAGGGATGGACGGTCAATGCCAAGCGGATTTATCGGCTTTACAAGAGCTTGGGGCTGCAGCTCCGGAACAAAACGCCGAAGCGCCGGGTCAAAGCGAAGCTGCGTGATGATCGGCGTCCAGCGGTTCAGGCGAACGAGACGTGGGCGGAGCTGCTCAAGGTTCCGCCGACGTAGCCGGTGGAATAGCAGCGGAGGGCATGGACTTCGTGCACGACCAGTTGGCGACCGGGAGGAAGGTCCGGGTCCTGACGATGGTGGACATTTTCACCAGGTTCGCTCCAGCGATCGAGCCACGGTTCAGCTTCAAGGCTGCCGACGTGGTCGATGTGCTCGAGCGGGTCGGCCGCGAACACGGGTTTCCGAAGGCGATTCGGGGCGATCAGGGCACCGAATTCGTGTCGCGGGATCTGGATCTGTGGGGCTACCAGCGCGGGGTGACGTTGGATTTTTCTCGTCCCGGCAAACCGACGGACAACGCGTTCATTGAAAGCCTAAACGGTAAGTTCCGGGCGGAGTGTTTAAACGCGCATTGGTTCATGAGCCTCGACGACGCGCGGGCTAAACGCGAGGCTCGGCGTAGAGACTACAACGAGGTTCGCCCGCATAGCGCGATCGGCAACAAGCCTCCGATCACACTCGTTAATCGGTTAGGGACACATGAACCAACCTGACCGCGGCACTCTGGAAGCAGTCCAACCGACTGATCCAACGATGGGGAGCAGCTCAGCAGCTCAGCGGACTTTGCTTATGAACGAGGGCACGTCGGGGGCAGGGTCAAAAGATAACAATATCTCTGTCGTTGAGCTGGTCAAGCTTCCGAACCAGTTGAGGCCGATCCCGCTTTGCCCCGGACACTTTCTCGCCGAAGATGCGGCAACATACAGACTCCTTCAGCGCATTTACCTATAACCTTCGCTGCGCCTAGGTCGGCAAATGACGCGCCTCTCGCGAACACTTATACCAATGCTTCCTGATCCTGACTCGTGGGCCTTGCCCGACGCGGCGTGCATGTGATTCAGGAAAGGCGGATCGAGGAGTTCCGCCATGCCG
>JBPBQE010000024.1:0-4726 GCA_050954595.1 Janthinobacterium lividum
TCGGCCTCGCCGGCATCACCCGCGAAGCCGCCGCCCTGACCGGCGCCTGTATTGCCATCCGCCGCGCCCTGTTCGCGGAGATCGGTGGCTTCGACGAATATCTGCAGATCGCCTTCAACGACACCGCCCTCTGCCTGGAGTCGATCCGTCGCGGTAACCGCAACCTGTATCTCGGCGACGTCTCCGTCATCCACCACGAGTCCAAATCCCGCGGCTTCGACGACACGCCGGAAAAGCTCGCCCGCTTCCGCGACGAGTGCTCCCACGTCCGCCTCAACTATAAATCCCTTTTCGACCAGGACCCGTACTACAGCCCCAACCTAGGCCTGGAACGGCAATACCAGCCCGCCATCCCCCGCGCGCCCCGCCCCTGGCGCGCCCACCGCCGCGCCATTGACCCCAACCCGCGCGTGCTCATCCTCAGCGACGTCCACGCCACCGGTCACGGCGTCTCCGTCGTCATCAAGCAACATGCCGACTACCTCGCCGCCCAGGGCTGGACCGTCTTCGTCGGCGGCGCCCTCAAGCCCAACGAGATCAGCTATGACGGCTGTCTCCGCGTCTATCTCGACGGCCCCGTGGAGGCGCAATCCTTCGCCTACCAGGCCGACGTCGACTGCGTCATCATCCACACTATTCCGTATTTCGCCATGTTCCGGAACATGAGCGGCGCCCCCCGCCGGGTCATCTTCGACCATGGCGAGCCACCGCCGGCCTGGTTCCCCGACCAGCGTGCCCGCGAGATCGTGGACGGTGAGAAGCAGTTCTCCTACCGCCTGGCCGACCTCGTCCTGACCAACACCAGCACCATCAAGGACGAGATCGCCTACGACCGCGCCGAAGTTGCCGGCCTCGGCAACTCCCATCTCGCCATTTGGGACGATGCCCACGCCGCCCGCCGCGCCGCCATCCGCGCCCGCCTCGGCCTGTCCGACAAGATCGTCGTCCTCAACGTCTGCCGCTTCCACAAGGCCGAGCGCCGCTACAAGGGCATCGACGATTACGTCGCCCTCAAGCAGGCCATCGCCGCCACCGACCCGGCGCTCGCCGCCCGCTTCACCTTCATCCTCTGCGGCAAGGGCTCGCCCGCCGACCGCGAGGAGATGGAAGCCGCCGGCCTCACCGTCTTCGCCAGCGTCAGCGACCGCGAGCTGATCGACCTTTACGTCGCCGCCGATCTTTACGTGAACTTCTCCAAATGGGAGGGCTTCAACCTCGGCATAGCCCAGGCGCTCGCCATGGGCCTCGAGGTCGTCGCCTCCGACATCCCAGCCCACCGCCAATTCCCGATCGCCACCGCCGACGACCCGGCCGAACGGACCCGCCTTCTCGCCGAAGCTGCCGCGCGCCACGAGGCCGGCCGCGACCGCCGCGCCGTTCTGCTCCCCTGGGAGCCGCTGCTCGAGTGGCTGCGCGACCGCATCGTCAAACTCTGCGCATGAAAAAGCCGGCTGCCCGAGGGGAGCAGCCGGCTTTGCCGTCGTAAGCGACCCAGCAACGCGGATGGCGACAACGCCGTCCGCGAGGGTAGGGGTGCTTTAGGTGAACTGACCGGTAGGTGCGTAGAACGCCACGCCTTCCGACCGCAGGTCCGCCCGGTAGGTGGACGACCCCGCCGTGGTCAAACCGTTATACTCGTTGGTGTCGCCGGTCAGGAACTGCGTTCCGGTCTTGGTGTCGAACAGGCGATACACGGCGGTGTCGCCGGCCTGCTGCGCCGAATGCTCGTAGAACGTGCTGTTCGCCTCATAGGTGAGATCCGAGCGCGTATTGATGATGGTGTCCCGCTCGCCGGCGTTGGCGGTGAAGAAATGCGTGCCGAAATTCTTGTCGAAGAACCGGTACACCGCCACCGCGCTGGTGCTGTTCTGCGTGACGTCGCCAAAGCCATTGGTTTCCTGGACCAGGTCCGCAGACCGGGTGGCCAGCACCGTGTTGCGTTCGCCGACGTCGGACGTGAAGAAGTGCGTGCCGAACTTGTTGTCGAAGAAGCGGTAAACCGCGCCAACGGTGTTGGTGGAATTTGCAACTGCTGGAGCCGTGGTCGTGCCGCCGCCGCTCTGGTAGCCGGTCGGCAGGCCGGCGCTCACGACGTTGTTCACGCTGGTGGTAAGTTGGTAGTTGTACAAGCCGTTACCGAGCGCCGTGCCCGACGAAAGGGTCAGGTTGCTCTGCGAGTAGCCGCCGAGGAACGAAAGGCTACCCGCTTGAGCGCCGCCCGACGTCAGGGTGAGCGTGCCGGAAGTACCCGTGTTGTTGTAAGTCCCGGTCAAGCTCGACGCATTGGTTATGATCACCAGCGAGTCGCCTGACGAGAAGCCGTTGATCGTGCCCTGGAAGCTGCCGACGGCGTTCAGCTGCGCAATCTCGTTGCCAGTGGCGCCATCGTTGAACACCAGCGTCTGACCGCTGCCGACGGCGTTGTCGAACTCGACGCGCCCGTTCGTGCCCAGCGCGATCTGGCCGGTGCCGCTGATGGCAGTGCCGAAGATGGGGGCTTGCGGCGCGTTGTTCGGATTCAAGAAGGCGATCGTGCCGTTATTGACGAGCGATCCGGTCGCGCTGGTCACCGGCGAGGCGGCATAGAAATTCATGGTGCCGGCATTCACCAGCGCGCTGCCGGACGCGATCACGAACTGGCTACGCGTGCCGTAGAACGACTCGGTCCCTGCAAGCGTCGCGGTGCCGCTGATGTTGAACACCGGCGAGGTCGACGAGAAGTTGGACTGATTGTTGATCACCGTCACCGGCGAGCTCGCGTCGAGCGTGACGTTGCTGAGATTCAACGTCGTCGACGCGGTGGTGCCGGCCTGCTGGACCAACTGGATGGCAACGCCGGTGGGCGGGCTCGAGATGGTCACCGTGCCGGAGCTGATGACGGCCGTGTCGCCGGCGACTGGAACGCCGGTGGGCGACCAATCGGCGCCATTGGTGAAGGCGTCAGAAGCGCCGTTCCAGGTTCTCGTCGTCATGCGTTACCTTCCAGAGTTAGCCACCGGTCGTGCACGATGCCGGTCCGCCCAGTATACGAATGCAAGCCTGCGCGCCCATGAGTAAAAGGGCCGGCGCGGCGCAAATGTCGAGTAGAGGTATGTATCAGAAGTTAATAGCCACGGCGTTACTGGGGCATTGTCCCTTGAAGCGAGAACTGCGCCGCCGCCCGGCACGATTGGAGTAAAAACGTCCGGCCGCGAGGCGGCCGGACGTCGTTATCTGTTGTTAGGCGGCAACAGACTTCTTGCGACGGATCAGGCCAACCGCGGCCAGCGACCCACCGAGCAGCGCCAGCGACATCGGCTCCGGCACGGCGGTCGACAGCGTCGTCGCCGAGAAGGAGACGATGTTGTTGCCCTGGGCGGTCAGGATGAACTGGCCGGCCGTGGCGTCATAGCCGGTGTAGTTGATCGTGCCAGCTGCCGTGAAGGTCAGCGAGCCGCCCAGGTTGTCCTGGTTACGCGTGACGGAGGTCAGCGAGTTCAGGTCGAACGTGACGACCGGGCCGGTGCCGCTCGACAGCGTCAGGAACGACGAGATCGTGGGCGTGGTGCCGGAGGTCGGGATCGCCGCGAAGGATGCGATGTCCTTGATCGAGCCGCAGCCCGTCGACGTGCTGGAGCAAGCGCCGAGAGCCGAGAAGGCGCCAGTGCCGGCGCCGAAGCTGGTCAGCAAGCCGGACGTGCCGGTGACGCTGCTGCCAGAAGCGTTGGCGAAGGAGATGCCGGTCGCGCCGCCCATGCCGACGGAACCGTTGGCCTGCGCATAGCCGCCCAGCGAGATCTGGCCGGAGACGGGCACGGCGTAGGCGCCGGCGGTGCTGAGGCCGAGGGCGGCGGCCGCGGCGATCACAGTGTTACGAACGTTCATAAAAATCTCCATCATCATTGAACTACCGAGGCCTCGGGGGAAAGTTCGGCTCCGGCACCCTGCTTTGGTCTCGATAGTGACCGACGAACAGTGTGCGACGGTAAATGCACGCGCCATGCCAACGTGAAAACATCAACAAAACCGCCGTTTCGGCAGCCCGCTTCTGGTCGACGCCGACGCACCTGTAAAAAATCCTGACACGCTCGCCGCCTTGCACCCCTCGCCGTCGCCGGGGCACGGTGCCGCCATGGACATCGCCACCCTCGAGCCCTCCCGCATCATCACCGTCGCCCGCGCCGCCTTTGCGCGCCCCGACACCGAATTCCTCTGCTTCGGCGAGAGCGACCGCTCCTTTCCGCCCGCCGCCGCTGCCGCCATGATCGACGCCCTCGGCCGCGGCGACGCGCTCTATCCGGACGTCCGCGGCGTTCCCACGCTCCGCACCGCGCTGGCCGCCTACCTCACCGGCCTGCATGCCCACCCCGTTTCCGACGCCCGCATCCAGGTCACCAGCTCCGGCATGACCGCCGTCAACGTCGCCCTCGCGGCCACCGTGAGGGCAGGGGACCGCGTCGTCCTCCACGGCCCCGCCTGGCCCAACCCGGCCAACGCCGCCCGCCTCCGCGGCGCCACCCTCTCCAACCTCGACCTCGACCAGGCACCCGACGGCAGCTTCAGCCTCGACCTCGCCCGCCTCGACGCCCTCCTCGCCGGCGCTCGCGCCTTTATCCTCAACTCGCCCAACAACCCCACCGGCTGGACCGCGACCGCAGCCGAGCTCGCCGCCATCCTCGACCTGTGCCGTCATCACGGCGTCTGGCTGATCTCCGACGAGGTCTATTCCCGTCTCATCTATACGGAC
>JBPBQE010000242.1:0-4691 GCA_050954595.1 Janthinobacterium lividum
CCCGGCGCGGAACCCGTGGAATACCGGTCACATCACCGGCGGCTCGTCGAGCGGCTCCGGCGCGGCGGTTGCGTCCGGCCTCACCCCGGCGGCGATTGGCACCGATACGGGTGGGTCGATCCGATCACCGGCCGCGCTGTGCGGCATCGTCGGGCTCAAGCCCACCTATGGCCTGGTCAGCCGGCGCGGGGTTTATCCCAATTCGTTCTCGTTCGACCATGTCGGGCCCATGACCTGGACCGTCGCCGACTGCGCAGCCATGCTCGGCGTCATTGCGGGGCATGACACCGCCGACCCGGCCAGTGCCAACGCCGAGATCCCCACCTACACCGCCGCACTCGGCGAGGACATTCGTGGCATGCGGATCGGCGTGGCCCGGCACTGGCACGAGACCGACATCGAGACCACGGCCGAGGTCGTGGATGCGTTCGAGACTGCGTTGGGCGTGCTCCGCGCGCTCGGTGCCGTGGTCGAGGACGTCCGGCTCCGACCGGCCAAGCAGTACAGCGACGTTAAGATCACCATTGCCGAAAGCGAGCTGTTCAACGTCCACGCGGAGACGCTTCGCTCCCGCCCGGGCGACTTTGGCGAGGACATGCTGGGGCGCGCGCTCGGCGCCGTGTTGATCAGCGGCTCCGACTACATGGAGGCGCAGCGCGAGCGCCGGGTCATGCTGAACGAGTTCCGCGCGCTCTGGACGCGATACGATGCGATCGTCTCGCCGGCCGCTCCCGGTCCGGCCCCGGCGTTCAGCGGATGGCGAACGGTGAATTTTTGGCAGAAAGCCTCGTTCACCGCGCCTTGGAACGTATCCGGTGGTCCCGCACTGTCACAATGCATGGGGTTCAGCGCGGGCGGCCTCCCGCTCGCGTTGCAGGTGGCGGGCCGGGCGTTCGACGAGACGGCGGTGCTTCGGATCGCACACGCTTACGAGCGCGCGACCGGCTGGCGGCAGCGTCGCCCGACGCTGGTGCCGGGCGACGCGTCACCCCCTTTGCCGCCGCGCCCCGACCCGGTCAGCGATCTCGCCGCTGCCGGGCGGACGAACGTCGCCGATGCCGTGCGGCGTGCCGGACTCTCGCTTACGGACCGGCAGTTCGAGATGGTGTGCGTTGCCGCACCCTACGTCGAAGCGATGGTGGGCCGCCTCCGCCGGAGCCGCAGCTTCGGCGATGAACCCGCCAACATCTTCCGTCACCCCGCATGATTGAAACGGTGATCGCATGAAACTCGGTGTCTTCATTCCGATCGGCAACAATGGCTGGCTGATCTCCACGACGTCGCCGCAATACAAGCCGAGCTTCGACCTCAATCGGACGGTCGTGGAAAAGGCGGAAAGGTTCGGCTTCGACTTCGCCCTGTCGATGATCAAGCTGCGTGGCTTTGGCGGCCCGTCCGAATTCTGGGACTACAATCTCGAATCATTCACGCTGATGGCCGGCCTTGCCGCCGTCACGAGCCGCATCGAGCTGTTCGCCACTATCGGCGTGCTCACGATGCCGCCCCCTCTGGTCGCGCGCATGGCCGTCACGATCGACAGCATCTCGAAGGGTCGCTTCGGGATCAACGTCATCTCGGGCTGGCAGGAGACCGAGTACACGCAGATGGGCATCTGGCCCGGCGAGGACCACTACCGCCGCCGTTACGAGTATTGCGAGGAGTACGTCTCGATCATGAAGGAGCTCTGGCAGGTCGGGCGATCCGATCTGAAGGGCGAGTTTTTCCAGATGGATGATTGCCGCTGCCTGCCGCTGCCCTCCCGTGACATCCCGATCGTCTGCGCTGGCCAGAGCGACCGCGGCACCCGGTTCGCTGCCGAATATGCCGACTACAACTTCGTCGCGAGCAGCGGATACAATACGCCGACCAAGATCACCAACTCCGTCGCCCGACTGGTCAAGGCAACGGAGGTCACGGGACGCTCCTGTGGCGCGTTGGTGCTGACGATGGTGATCGCCGATGAGACCGACGCGGCGGCCGAGGCCAAATGGGAGCACTACAAGTCCGGAACTGACCTCGAGGCTTTGGCCTGGCGCGACGGCCAGGCCCAGAACGACCCGGTCAAGGACCCGCATTCGGTGGCCGGTCGCTTCGTGCCGACCACCGCCGAGAAGCTGCCGACCAATCAGGGAATCCTGTGCGGCAGCTACGCCAAGATCGCGGCGATGCTCGACGAACTCGCCGCGGTCCCCGGCGTCGCGGGTGCGATGCTGACCTTCGATGATTTCGTCATCGGCATGGAGCAGTTCGGCACCCGCATCCAACCACTCATGCGGTCCCGTAGCGCCCTGTCCATCGCCGCCTGAGGAGTCCAGCATGACCGACCAGATCAAGAGCGTTTCTCGCCGCCGCCTGCTCCAGGCCGGCTCGGCGACGCTCGGCGTGGCCATCGGCTCCGGGGCGGTGTCGGGCTTCCCGACGATCTGGGCGCAAAATATCAAGGACGTCGAGCTCAAGCATGCCGGGCTGCCGGTGACGGCGTTGCAGGGGATCGGTGATCAGGCAACCAAGGATCTCGGCTTCAAGGTGATTATGCAGGCGGCCGAGAGCTCCGACCTGCTCAACCGGTTTCTGACCCAATCGGCTTCGATCGACGTCGCCGACGTCAGCTTGCCCTACATGAAATATCTCATCGGCCGGAACGTGCTGCAAACGATCCCGATGGCGAGCTTCAAGCAATGGGATCAGACACTGCCGCTGTTCACCAAGAGCGTCTACGCCGATGGCCGCTCGGCATCCCAGCAGGGCGTGTCACCCTACACCGTGCTCTACGCCAGTGACGCCTCGGGCTCAAAATTCGCCACCGGGCCGAGCGACTTTCTCAATGCCGTGCCGACCATCACCAACGCCGATACGCTGGGCATACGCCCGGACCTGTGCGGCCGGCCGATCACCAGTTGGGCGGATCTGATCAGTCCGGACTTCAAGGGCCGCTCGGCATTGCAGGACAACCCAACCGTCGGCGTGATCGACGTGGCCATGGCGGTCGAAGCCCGCGGCGACGTCAAATACGTCAACAAAGGCAACATGACCAAAGCCGAGATCGACAAGACGACGGCCCTGATGACCGAGATCAAGCGCTCCGGCCAGTTCCGCTCCTTCTGGGGCTCGTTCGATCAGTCGGTTAACCTGATGGCGTCCGGCGAGGTGGTGATCCAATCCATGTGGTCGCCGGCCGTCACCGCGGTGCGGACGCGCGGCATCTCCTGCGTGTTCCAACCGCTCAAGGAGGGATACCGCGGCTGGGGCTACATGCTCGGCATGATGAAGCACCTGACCGGGCTACAGCGGGATTGCGCGCTGGAATACATCAACTGGTATTGCAGCGGTTTCGCGGGCGCGTTCATCGCGCGCGAGGGCTACTACTCCGCGCAACCGACGAACGCCCAGAAGTTCCTTACTCCTGTCGAGTGGGATTACTGGTACGGCGGCAAGCCTGCCGCCGAGGACATCCACGACCCGTTCGGCAAGCTGATGGAGAAAGCCGGCCGCGCCCGCGATGGCGGATCGTTCGATGAGCGTATGGGCAACATCGCCGTTTGGAATTCCGTCATGGACGAAGACCGGTATCTGACACGAAAATGGAACGAGTTCATCAGCGCCTGATGGCGTCCGACACAACCGTCGAGCTGCCCGCTGCGTCCTGGCGGCCCAGCTGGATACGACCACGCCTGTCGCCCTGGATGGTGTCGTGGCTGCAGGTCGGACCGCTGGCGACCGTGTTGATCGTCCTGTTCGCCTTGCCGACGCTGACCTTCTTTGCGGTCAGTTTCTTCGACTATGACCGGGTCGGCATCTACCCCGACTTCCTGTTGGACAATTATCGCGAGTTGCTGACCTCGCCGACGACCTGGCGCATCTATCTCAGTTCGATGCGGTTCGCGATCATCGTCTGGGCGATCACGCTGTTCCTCGGCTTCAACCTTGCGCATTTTCTGGTGTTCCACATCCGCAGCAGCACCACTCGGATGGCGCTGTTCATGCTCTGCGCAATCCCGTTCTGGACGTCCGGGATCATCCGCACCATCGCCTGGATCCCCTTTCTGGGGCGCAACGGGGTGTTCAACACGGTGCTGCTCGATCTCGGCCTGATCGACCGGCCGCTCGACATCCTGTTGTTCTCCGATCTCTCGGTGGTTATCACCTACGTGCATCTCTACACGTTGCTGATGATGGGCCCGATCGCCAACTCGCTCTCCAAAATCGACCGGGCGTTGATCGAGGCGGCGCGCGATGCCGGCGCGACACGCTGGCAGATCATGCGGCACGTGATCGTCCCGCTATCGCGCACCGGCATCGCCTTGGGCTCGATCCTGGTGTTCACCCAGGTGCTGGGCGACTATTTCGTCGTCAAGCGGATGAGCGGCGGGCAGAGCGCGTCCGTCGTCTCGGCCCTGTCGACCGAGATCCAGGCGATGCAATATCCGCCGGCATCGGCGAGCGCCGTCTTGCTGGTGTTGTTCGTCGGGCTGCTGGTGGCCGGTATGATGCGCGTCGTCGATATCCGTCGTGAACTGGTCAGCTGATGGACTACCGCGAGCCACGACCCTACACTTTCTACCTGCTGGCCGGGTTGATGGGGCTGTTCCTACTGTTCCTGTACGGCCCGATGCTCGTGATTTATGTGTTGTCGTTTCAAGGGCCGAATGGCGGCGTCACCTTCCCAATGGTGGGGTTCTCGACCAAATGGT
>JBPBQE010000499.1:0-4667 GCA_050954595.1 Janthinobacterium lividum
AGGCGATCTGCGACGAGGTCGCGGTGATGTTCAAGGGCGAGGTGGTCGAACGCCTGCCGGTCAACGGGCTGAGCGGGGCGAGCCATCCTTATTCCCGCCTGTTGTTCCGCTCCATCCCGCAGCTCGACCCGACCTGGCTCGATGGCCTCGACATGGATACGGCGTCTGCCACCGCGTCATCATTGCAAAGACATCATGACTTCGCTCTCGATGCCCCGGGCTGAAACTTCGATCATGTCGGCGCAATGCCGGGGTGCCAGCTTCCCATCCGACGTGACACGCGTTCCTCCTGACCATTTCGGAGCCGCCAAAGCGATTCTGGCGATGCCGGCCGGTGACTGGCCCGAACGGCTGGCGGCGGTGCTGGCGCACCATTACGGCTGGACGGGCACGATCAATCCCGTGTCGTCGGAGGCGGAACAGACCGCGCTGCTCGAAAGACCCGGCACGGCCCCGCTCATCCTCAAGATTTCGTCCCGGCCGGAAGGCGTCGAGAGCTTCCGTTTCCAAAGCGCCATGCTGGCCGGGCTGGAAGGGTCCGCCGGCTTCGACGTGCCGCGCCTGCTTCACACGGCTGGTGGCTCATCGGGCTTCGAGGAGGACGGGCTGACGGGCTACGTCCAGACGGCGGTCGAGGGCGTGCAGCTGGGTCGTGCGGCGATCGGGCCGAGGCAACTGCATGACGCCGGCCGGGCTCTGGGCGCGCTCGACGGGGCGTTGGCCGGGCTGGTCCTACCGGGGCAGGATCGTCCGGTGCTGTGGAACATCGGTTGCTGGCCGGGCCTGCTCGACTTCCTGCCCTACGTCGCCGATACGTCGACGGCGGACCTCGTGCGCGACGCGATGGGGCGCTACATCGAGGCGGCATTGCCGCTGCTGCCCGAGCTGCCCTGGCAGGTGACGCATAACGATCCGAGCCCGCACAACATGTTCGTCGATGGCGACCGGATCGCCTTTATCGATTTCGGCGATGGCGGCTGGGCACCCCGCCTGCAGGACTTGGCGGTCGCGGCGAGCCATTTCGTGCTCGACCCGGCTTCGGCACTCGGCGGCGCGGAAGCGCTGATCGCCGGCTACGCTGCAATCATGCCGCTGTCGCCCCTGGACGCCAGGATGCTCGTCCCGCTCATCCGGGCCAGGCAGGCCGCCTTGATCCTGGTCAATGCCTGGCGTGCCGCCTTGTTTCCGGCCGAAGCCGATTACATCAACAAGAATGTGGGGCGGGCAAAAAACGGCCTGTCAATCCTGGCGCGGCTTGGCTCCAGCGACGCCGCGACCGCCGTGCTGGCCGCGGCCGCAACACCAAAGGAATAGCCCGATGTCGACCGACCTGATGCCGAACCGTTACGTCGCCGGCCAGTCCGACGTGGCGCCCGAGATGGAACGGATGATCGCGCGGCGGGATGGCGTACTCGGCTCATCCTATCGGCTGCAGTATCGACGCCCCGTGCACTTCGTGCGCGGTGACGGCATGTGGCTGTTCGACCCGGAAGGGCGCGCCTATCTCGACTTCTACAACAACGTTCCCTCGCTGGGGCACTGCAATCCGGAAGTCGTCGCGGCGATGGCGGGCCAGGCGGGCCGGCTCAACGCGAACAGCCGATACCTGGAGTCCCGGCTGATCGACTACGCCGAACGGCTGATCGCGACCTTTCCGCAGGAACTGGACCGCGTTGTGTTCACCTGCACGGGGAGCGAGTCCAACGATCTGGCGCTCCGTATCGCCACACAGGCGAGCCGGAACCAGGGTGTGATCGTCTCGTCCTACGCCTATCACGGCACCAGCGCCGCCATCGCCGCCGTGTCGCCCAATCTTGGGGCGTTGGTGAAGTTGAGCCCGTCCGTGCGGCTGGTTTCACTACCGGGTCCGTCGGGTGTTCCCGACGCCGGGGCGGCGGCGCATTTCGAGGCGCAGGTGCGGGCCGCGATCCACGATCTGCAACGCCGTGGCATCGGCGTCGCCGCGCTGCTGTTCGACACCATCTTCTCCAGCGACGGTGTCTGGATCGACCCGCCGGGCTTCATCGCCGGCGGGATGGCGGCGGTGCGCGAGGCCGGCGGCTTCGTCATCGCCGACGAGGTGCAGCCCGGGTTCGGCCGGATGGGCGAGCACATGTGGGGCTTCGAGCGCCACGGCGTGGTTCCCGACCTGGTGACGCTGGGCAAGCCGATGGGTAACGGTTTCCCGATCGGCGGCGTAGTCGGCCGCAAGCAGTTGATGGACGGCTTCGGCGCCGCAGCGCGGTATTCCAACACCTTCGCCGGCACGACGGTGGGCATCGCCACCGCAGACGCGGTGCTGACGATCATCCAGCGGGACGGCATCCTGGCCAACGCGCTCGCCACCGGCCGCCGCCTGCGCGACGGCATCGAGGCGCTCAGTCGCAAGCGACCCGGCATCTTGGCGGTGCGCGGGACCGGGCTATTCCTCGGCGTCGATATCGGGTACGAAGGTCAGGCGGCGTCGGCCCGCCGGGCCGCGGCGTTGGACATCGTGAACCTCATGCGCGACGACGGCGTGCTGATCAGCACGGCCGGCGCGGACGAAGCGACGCTGAAGATCCGCCCGCCGCTGGTGTGCACGGCCGACCATGTCGACCGGTTCCTCCAATCGTTCGAAACCGCGCTGACCGCGCTATAGGCAGATGGATTGTAGCAATCCAGAAGCTGCAGCGGGCCAAACTCTTGCGGCTGCATCCGGAACCGCGGCACACCGCGCGACGCCTGATAGTCGACCACCGCCTGCGCACGAAGCATCGACAAAACGACGTGGTAGCCGAGACGTCCGACGACGTCGGTATGACCATTAATATCGAAGCGGAGCCCGTTCAATCGCGGATCGCCTAGAACCACTGACCGAGCCCCTATCACCCTGCGGGCCAGTATCTCGACCTGCTTTTCGACCATGAAATTGGCCGACCGCTACTCCGCCGGAGAAGCGGCCCGGTCCTGTCCTGGTATCCGTGGCTCGGTCGTCACGGCCGCCTGTTGCGGCGTCAGCAAGCGGGCGCCGCGCCGGGCGAACCAGCCGGAGAGATCGTCCATCACCGTGTAGAAGCTTGGCACGAACACCAGGCTCAACAACGTCGAGACGATCAGCCCGCCGATCACCCCGATCGCCATCGGCGCCCTGAACTCGCCGCCATCGCCCACGCCCAGCGCGCTCGGTAGCATCCCCGCCACCATGGCGATGGTGGTCATGATGATTGGCCGCGCCCGCTTGCGCCCGGCATCCAGGATCGCCTCGCCGCGCGGCACCCCCTCCGCCCGCCGCTCGATGGCGTAATCCACCAGCATGATGGCGTTCTTGGTCACGATCCCCATCAGCATCAGGATCCCGATCACCACCGGCATGCTGATCGGCTGCCCCGTTACCAGCAGCGCCAAAATCACGCCGCCCAGACACAGCGGCAGGCTCAGCAGGATGGTGATCGGCTGGAACACGCTGCCGAACAGCAGCACCAGCACCGCCAGCACGATCGTCAGCCCGGCGCCCATCGCCAGCGCGAAGCCGGCGAACACCTCGCCCATGATCTCGGCATCACCGCCCGACTGCACCCGCACGCCTGGCGGCAGGGATTTCGCCTCCGGCAAGCTCGTCGACTGCTGGATCGCCGCCCCCAGCGCAAGCCCGCGCGCCAGGTCCGCCCCCAGCACCACGCGCCGCACCCGGTCGTATCGCTCGATGCTGGCCGGCCCCTGCCCCAAGCCGAGATCGGCCACCGCCAGCAGCGGCACCGCTAGCCCGGTGCTGCCCACCACCGGCAGCGCCGCGATCTCCGCCAGATCCGTCCGTAACGACAGGCGCGATTGCACCCGGATCGGGATCAGCCGGTCGCCGTCGCGGAACTTCGCCAGATTGGCGTTGACGTCGCCGATGGTGGCGATGCGCACCGTGTCGCTGATCGCCTCCGTGCTCACCCCGAAGCGGGCTGCCTCATCCAGCCGCGGCGTCACGCGGATCTCCGGCCGGTCCGACCCGGCCGATGGCGCCACGTTGCCGAACCCCGGCAGCCGCCGCATCGCGCTCTCCATGGTGGCGACGCCGGCCGACAGGGCCACCGGGTCGTCGCCCAGGATGGTGAGCGACAGCTCCCGCTCGCCGCGGTCATTGACGAACCAGCCGCGCACGTCGGGGATGTCCGCCAACCGGGCCGTCAGCTCTTGCTCGATCTGCTTTTGCGTCCGCGCCCGCCGATCCTTCAGCACGAGGTTGACGATCATCGATGCCCGGCGGACCTCCGGCGAAACACCCGTCGGCGTCGTGCCGCCGACGACGAACACCGTGGTCACTTCCGGGATCTGCCGGAACGACGCCGCGATCCGGTCGGTGGCCCCGCGCGTATCGTCCAGCGTCGAGCCCGGCGGCAACTCGAGCGACAGCGTCACCCGGCTCTGATCGGCCGGCGGGATGAACCCGGTCGGCAGCAGCGTCGTCGACCAGATCGACACGCCGAACGCCAACAGCCCGAACAGCAGTGTGACGCCCCGCCACCGCAGCGTGCCACGCAGGAAGCGCGTGTAGCCCCGCATCAGGGCGCCATCCTGCACCTCGTGGTGCCCGGTCGGCTTCATCAGATAGGCCGCCATCAGCGGCGTGATCAGCCGCGCCACCAGCAGCGACGCGATCACGGCAGCGGCCACCGTCAGCCCGAACTGCTTGAAAT
>JBPBQE010000554.1:0-4647 GCA_050954595.1 Janthinobacterium lividum
GGATGTGTTCGACGAGGCGCCGGGGAGCGTGGACGTGATCGTCAGCTCGTTGTTCACGCATCATCTGAGCGATGCGGAGGTGGTGCGGTTCCTCCAGTGGATGGAGCGAACGGCTCGGGTGGGGTGGTTCGTGAATGACCTGCACCGGCACCCCCTTGCCTATCACGGGTTCAAGGCGCTGTCGGGGGTGGCGCGTTGGCATCCGATGGTGCGGCACGATGGGCCGGTGAGCGTGTCGCGGGCGTTCACGCGGCGGGACTGGACGCGGTTGCTCGACCAGGCCGGGCTGCAGGCGCGGGTGCGGTGGCATCTGCCGTTCCGGTATTGCGTGGGTCGGCTGAAGTGAGGGTGCTGATCGCGGGCGGGGGCGTTGCGGGGGCGGCGGCGGCCTGTTTGCTGGGACCGGCGGCGACGGTGGTGGAGCGGGAGACAGGGGCGCACGACAAGATCTGCGGCGAGTTCCTGAGCGTCGAGGCGGCGGGATATCTGCGGCGGCTGGGGGTGGACCCGGTTGCGTTGGGGGCGGTGCCGGTGGAGCGGGTTCGGCTGGTGCACGGGGCGCGGGTGGCGGAGTCGGTGCTGCCGTTCACGGCGCTGGGATTGTCGCGGCGGGTGCTGGATGCGGCGCTGCTGGCGCGGGCGGAGGCGTTGGGGGCGACGGTGGTGCGGGGGCATTCGGTTCGGTTGGAGGATGGGGTGCCGACCGTGGCCGGGTTGGGGCGGTTCGCGGGGCACACGCTGTTTCTGGCGACGGGGAAGCATGATCTGCGGGGCGCGCGGCGGGAGTTGGCGCGGACGCCGGAGGATCTGGTGGGGTTGAAAATGTATCTGCGGCTGGACCTGGCGCAGGCGGCGGCGTTGGCGGGGGCGGTGGAGGTGGTGCTGTTCCCGGGCGGGTATGGGGGGTTGCAGGCGGTCGAGGGGGGTGGGGTCAATCTTTGCCTGCTGGTGGAACGGGAGGTGTTCGCGGCGTGCGGGGAGAGTTGGGCGGGGGTGCAGTCGATGCTGGAGGGGCAATCGGCGCATTTGCGGGCGCGGCTGGCGGGGGCGGTGCCGTTGCTGGCGCGGCCGTTGGCGATCTTTCGGGTGCCGTATGGGTTCGTGCATCGGGGAGCGGAGGACGGGGTGTTCCGGCTGGGGGACCAGATGGCGGTGATCCCGTCATTCTCCGGCGATGGGGTGTCGATGGCGCTGCACAGTGCGTTTCGGGCGGTGGCCGGGGTGTCGGGCGGGGCAGCGCGGTATCACCGGCGGGTGCGGGCGGATGTTTCCGGGCAGGTCGGGCGGGCTTGGGCGATCTATCGGGCGGGGCGGACGATGCCGGAGGCGATGACGCGCGGGGCGCGGCTGTGGCCGGGGGCGATGCGGTGGGCGGCGCGGCTGACGCGGGTGCCGGTGGGCGCCTAGGAGGGTCGGTGCTTCACCCTCCCTGCCCTCTCCGGCGGCGGGAGCGGGTTGCTAGCGCGGGGTTCCGTCCAGGCGGGTGATGGCGCCGAAGGGGATGCTGCGGGTCAGGGCGTCGGTGAGTTTCAGGCCGGTGGCGATGTGGAGCAGGCACTGGATCGGGGCGGCGTGGGTGATGACCAGGGTGGTGTCCTCCGAGGAGGCCAGGCGGGTCCAGGCGTGGCGGAGGCGGCGGACCAGGGCGGCGATATTCTCGCCGCCACCGGGGGCGACGTGGACCGGGTCGGCTTCCCAGGCGATCGTCTCCGTGCGGGGCAGCGCCGACCAGGGCTGACCCTCCCAGGTGCCGAAATCCTGGTCGATGAGGCGATCGTCGGCGTGGAGAGGGGCGCCGGTGCGGGCGGCGACGGCGCGGGCGACGTCGAGGGCGCGGATCAGGGGAGAGCTGACGATGCGGTCGATGCGCTCGGTGTAGCCGGGGCGGTCGAGGGCGGCGAGGAGCTTTTCGGCGGCGAGATCGGCGGGTTCGGCGAGCGGGGCGTCTGTGCGGCCGTGGCAGATGCGGGCGCCGAGAAGGGCACGGGGGTGCCGGGCGACGATGATGAGGCCGCGGGGCATCTATTTGCCGAAGAGGCGGGCGAATAGGCCGGGCTTGGAGCTGGTTTTCTGAACGTGGCTGACGTGAGGCGTGCGGGTCGGGTTGCGGAGCGCGCTGCTGATGGAGTGGCGGGCGATGTCGGCCGCGGCGATGCGCTCGCGTTGAAAGGCGAGGATGCGGCGCCCGTCTTCGTCGAGGTTGGTGAGGCCGGCGGCGACCGCGTCGGCTTCGGCGAGGGAGCCGGCGCGGCGCAGGATGTCGATGCGGCGGAGGGGGTCGCCGGGCCAGTTGGCGGCGGCGCGGCGGCGGAGGTCGGCGGCGTCCTCGTTACCATCTTCGCGGTGCCAGGCAGCTTGGAGGATGGCTTCGGCGGCGGCGACGGGGTCACCGAGGGCGGTGGCGATGAGGGACCAGCGGAGGAAGCGGTCGGGCTCGGCCTGGATGTCGGCCCGGGGGACGATCGCCGCGGCCTCGGGCGGGAGGGCGGCCAGGTCGGGGGCTGCGGCGCCGCAGCCGGAGCAGAGGGCGATCCAGCGCTTGAGGGTGGAGCGGGCGGGCTCGCCGGGTCGGCCGTCGAGGTCGGGGGCGAGTTCGGCGGTGGGGGTGCGGAAGGCGGGGCGGCAGGCGGTGCCGCACACGGCGCAGGCGGCGGCGGGCGCTTTCATCGCGCCTGCAGCCCGGCGCGCAGGCGATGCATGGCGCGCTCCATGCGGGGACGCGCCTGGGCGAAGCAAAGGCGGAGGTAGCCTTCGCCGCCGGGTCCGAAGGCAATGCCGGGGGCCAGGGCGACGCCGTGCTCGTGGACGAGGCGGAGGGCGAGGTCGAGGCTGTCGGTGAGGCCGTCGACGCCGATGAAGGCGTAAAAGGCGCCGTCGGGCGGGGAAAGGCGGATGCCGTTGAGGCCGTCGAGGCCGGCGAGGGCCATGGCACGGCCCGCGGCGCAGTGGGCGCGGAAGTCGGTGACGAAGCTGGTGTCGGCGAGGGCGGCGACGGCGCCGGCCTGAGCGAAGGGCGGGCTGCCGCTCTGGGTGACTTCGACGATCTCGGCGACCGCGTCGCTGGTGCCTTCGGGGAGGACCAGCCAGCCGAGGCGCCAGCCGGTCATGGCCCAGGCCTTGCTGAAGCTGTTGCAGACGATGACGCGGTCGGTGGGGGTGGCGATGTCGAGCAGCGAGGGAGCGGCGGGGGCGTCCGTATAGATGAGACGGGAATAGACCTCGTCGGAGATCAGCCAGACGCCGTGACGGCGGCACAGGTCGAGGATGGCGGCGAGCTCGGTGGCGGTCGCGGTCCAGCCGGTGGGGTTGTTGGGCGAGTTGAGGATAAAGGCGCGGGCTCCGGCGAGGAGGGCGTCGAGGCGGGCGAGGTCGAGGCTGAAGCTGCCGTCGGGTGCCTGGTCGAGGTCGAGGTTGGAGAGGGTGGCGCCGCGGAGGCGGGCGGCGTTGGCCGGGTTGGGCCAGGCGGGGCCGTGGAGGACAACGCGGTCACCGGACTTTACAGTTGCGGCGAGGGCGACGTTGACGGCGGTCATGCCAGAGCTGGTGACCTGGATGCGGGCTTCGGAAACGGGGTGGGCATGCAGGCCGCTGAGATAGGTGGCCAGCGCAGTGCGGAGCACGGGGACGCCGCGGACGTCCGGATAGAGCGCGTCGCCGCGGCCGAGGGCGTCGATCATGGCGGCAGCGGCGGCGGGCGGAAAGGAGCGGTCGCTCTCGCCGAAGCAGAGGAACTCGGTGTCGGGGCGCGCAAAGGCGGCGCGGGCGACGGTGATGATGCGGGAGGGCTCGAGGGTGGCGATGTCCATGACGGCACCGTGCCCCGGCGACGGCGAGCGGTGCAAGGCGGCGAGCGTGTCAGGATTTTTTACAGGTGCGTCCGTGTTAACCGGGAGCAGGCTGCTGAAAGGGCGGTTTTGTTGATGTTTTTCACGTTGGCATGGTGCGTGCATATACAGTCGCACGCTGTTCGTCGGTCGCTATTGAGACCAAAAGCAGGGTGCCGGCGCCGTATTCCCCCCACGGCCTCGGTAGTTTAACGATGATGGAGATTTTTAAATGAACGTTCGTAACACTGTGATTGCCGCAGCGGCCGCCCTCGGCCTCAGCACCGCTGGCGCCTACGCCGTGCCCGTCTCCGGCCAGATCTCGCTGGGCGGCTTTGCGCAGGCCAACGGCTCCGTCGGCATGGGCGGCGCGACCGGCATCTCCTTCGCCAATGCCTCCGGCAGCAGCGTCACTGGCACGTCCGGCTTGCTGACCAGCTTCGGCGCCGGCACTGGCGCCTTCTCGGCTCTCGGCGCTTGCTCCAGCACGTCGACGGGCTGCGGCTCGATCAAGGACATCGCGTCCTTTGCATCGATCCCGACCTCCGGCAGCACGCCCACGATCTCGTCGTTCCTGACGCTGTCGAGCGGCACCGGCCCGACCGTCACGTTCGACCTGAACTCGCTGACCTCCGTCACGCGTAACCAGGACGCTCTCGGCGGTTCGCTGACCTTCACGGCGGCTGGCACGATCAACTACACCGGCTATGACGCCACGGCTGGCCAGTTCATCCTGACCGCCCAGGGCAACAACATCGTCTCCTTCTCGGCGACCACGCTGTCGACCGCGGTGCCGGAGCCGATGTCGCTGGCGCTGCTCGGT
>JBPBQE010000042.1:0-4638 GCA_050954595.1 Janthinobacterium lividum
GCAACGTTGTAGCGAGCGGTTTCGCGCGCGAGGTCCGGCTCCTGATCGAAAAGGGTCGGGCCGCTGAGGTCGTCGGGGCTGACGACCGTGTCATCCCGGTGGAAGAGCGCGCGGATACGGTGCAGCGCATCGATGTGTCGCATGTGTGGTGTCCTCTCGAGCGGCGGAGCCGCGGTTCGAACGAGGACGTGTCGCTCCCTGCTGCACTGCAACATAGGCAGCCCCAGTGTGAAGACAAGCGCCGTCGTTGCACACTCAGCCGCGTGCCGCGACGACCCGGCCCAACCGTGTGGCCGTCCAAAGAACGATTGCAGTAACCGACAAGGTCGCCATCATCAGCGCCACGCTGACCGCGCCGTAAGGCTCGAGCAATCGGGCGAGCAACGCGCTGGATGCAGAAGCGGCGACGAGCTGGGCGAGACCGACGAGGGCCGCCGCCAAGCCGGCCTGCTCGCGGTGACTGCTGATCGCGAGATAAACCAGGTTTGGTGAGATGATCCCGCGCACGAAGCAGCTGATCAACAGTGGCGGTAGCAGCAGCCAGGGGCCCAGTGTCGGCAGGGCGAGCGCGGCGCCCACAAGAGCCAGATTGGCGCCGGTCTGGATGAGCAACGCCGGCCATACCAGGCCCCTGGAGTTGAAGCGACGCACCAGGCCGGCGTTCATAAATGCCCCGGCGCTCAGGGCGGCGGCGGTGCTGGCGAACATGGCGGCATACACGGTACTGGAATAGCCGAGTTGCGAGACGACGACGGGCGCCCCGGCGATGTAGGCAAAGATCGCGGCATAGCTGAGAGCATTGACCAGCGAAATGCGACGGAAGCCGTCATCGCGCAGCATCTGTCGGCTGGCCGCGAAGCCGAGCCCGGCGGTTTGGGGCCGGGTGGGGGGAGTGCGGGTCTCCGACAGATGAAAGATGACAACGGTGAGCAGGAGCGCACCGCCGATAGCCAAGGAAAGATGGACGCTGCGCCAGCCAGCCAGGCCGATTAGTGCGGCGCCGAGGGCAGGGGCCAGCATCGGCATGACCGTGAGTACGATGCTGACATAGGATTGCTTGCGCCGGGCTACCTCGCCGGTGAAGAGATCCTGCACCATTGCGTAGGCCTGAACCGAACAGGCGCCGGCGCCTGCACCTTGAATCAGCCGGAACGTTGCAAGTGCGCCACCTGAAGTGGCAAAACTGCAACAGATGCCGGCCAATATATAGATGCCAAGTGCATAGAGAAGCACGGGACGTCGGCCGAAACGGTCAGACGCCCGCCCACCGACGAACTGGCCGATGCCGAAGCCGAGTACGAAGAGCGACAGCGTGAGTCCGGCAGCAAACACTGTCGTTGCGAGAGCGAAAGGTAAAATCGAGAGAGTTGGGGCACTTAGGTCGATCGACAGTGCTGGAAGTCCGGCGATAACCCCAAGCAGGATCGTGTATCGCAGGCTGGTCGGTGGGATCGGGCTCAATGAATTCTTCTTTAAAAGTATGAGCTTGGTATCGTTTGCGATCTTTATGGCATGAAACGTTGACGTTTGCATGCGACGCGTCACTTGTGGGATGGTGGTGTATCAGTGCCGAACAAACAGCCTGAGGTTGTGGGACTAGCGACGATGGATGGTGAGATCGTGCACATCGAGCCCCGCTCGATTGTCGATGAGGCGCCCAAGATTCGGATCCGCCTGACGCTCATCGGAGACTTCAAGGCCGATAGTGCCGATGGTCAGTCGTTGCTCCCCGTCAGCCGCAAGGCGCGTGCGTTGCTCTGCATCATCGGCATGGCTCGTCCGCAGGGTGCTCTCCGCGCGGTGGCGGGTGCCTTACTGTGGTCGAGCAAGCATCGCGAGGCGGTCGCCAATTCGCTGCGGCAAGCGCTGGGCGAGTTGCAACCGCTCTTGGCAGTGTGTGGTCGGCCCTACCTGATTGCGACGAAGCGGGGCCGGTTGGTGTTGGACCCGGAATCCGTCTGGGTCGACGTGCTGGACATGACGCCGGCACAGGCAGCTGCCATCGATCCCACCGACCCGGCCAACATGCTATGCCGTGATCTGCGCGGAATCTCGCCGACATTCGATGCATACCTCGATCGGTTGTGGGTCGAGATCGGTTACCGCCGGGCTCTGGCACCACCGCGGGAAACGCCTCTTGGCGCGGGGCGCGATGTTGGGCAGGGTGGCTATCCGATGAGTCGCCAGCCCAGTGGGATCCCCTCGAACCCCAACCGTCTGTTCGGTCATCCATCGGTGGGTGGGCTGAGCTTCGAGAAGCTCGACCGTTTTCCGCAGACGTTCTCGACCGTGGCTGGAATTCCCGATCATCAACTCGGCTGGCGGATGGCGGTGCTGCCGTTCCGTAGCTTGGGCGCTCCCATCGGGCGCGGCATCGCACTCGGTATGGCCGAAGAGGTGTCGGCCGCTTTGGGGCGGTTCCGTGCGCCGCGCCTCGTTGCCACGGCGACGTTCTGGGACGGTGTCGGCCCAGCGTCGGACGCGATGAGCCGGTGCCGGACTTATAATCTCGACTACATCATCGACGGCACGATCCAGGTGATCGACACCAAGGTTCGCGTCACGGTGACATTGCTGGACGTGGTGCTGAATTTCGAGGTGATCTGGAGTCAACGCTTCGAGGGTTCGCTGGACGATCTGTTCAGCCTACAGGATCGAATTGCGTCCGAGACCGTGGCGCAAGTCGATCCGGAGTTGCACCAACGCAATTTAGCGGCATCTCGTCAGCCGAGCACGAGGACGGCCGAGGCGCATCATGCTGTCCTGGAAGCGATCCACGGGATCTTCCGATTGGACGAGCCGACGTTCATGCGCGCGCGGCCGCTACTCACCCGCGCAATCGATTTGGATCCTGAGTTCAGCGCTGCCCATGCCTGGCTTGCCTACTGGGGTATTATGGCGGTCGGACAAGGTTGGGCGCGAGATGGTCAGGAGGTGTTTTCCCTGGCCGGCGCGTCGGCTGAAAAGGCAATTCTGCTCGATCCCAAGGACGCTCGCGCTCTGGCGATCGCTGGTCATGTCAAGGCCTATCTCTTCCATGATGTCTCGAGCGCCTTAATCCTCCACGCTAGAGCAATCGAGCTGAATCCAAACATGTGGATTGCTTGGACGCTCAGCGCTTGGTCTAAGTCATACAGCGGAGATCACGCGACAGCTCTAAGGCACGCGCAGATGGCGCAGTCGCTATCGCCACGTGACCCACACACATTCTTCGTCGAACATGCCTCGATGTTTGCCCATCTGTTCCGAAAAGAATTGTTTGAGGCAGACGTGCTTGCAGAAGCAGTATTAGCGCGCAAACCCGATCACGCTTCGGCAATTCGCGGACGGTTGGCAGTACTCGGACATTTAGGCCGCATTCGCGAGGCTGAAGAGCATTTTACTCGACTGCTTCTCATCGAACCTGAAGCGAACCTTTCGTCCATAGTGGCGCGTCCGCCGTTTCGACCGCACGATCTTGACTACTATGCCGAAGGACTTAGGAAAGCTGGCGTACCCGACACTTAATCGTCAGCCTTGGTAGGCGTGAGCGCGTTGTGATGGACGGGACAAGTCCGTCTCTTACGCACCGTAACCGCATATTTACCCTGGCGGGTTTCACGATCCGAGTTCGGGAGAAGCAACTCTCCGAGTTTGTTCCAATCTTCGTTTGAGACGTCGGCCGCGGTCGAGCACGTAAAGTCATTCAAGTTGTCGTCCCGATAAGCGATTTGAGGAATCGGTTGTACTTGCATGAACGGGATGCCGGCGCGGAATACAACGGGTTCATTCGTTCTTAGAATTCGAAAATTGTTGAACAAGGGTCCGAACCAAACGTCAGTTTCGACGATACCTTCCCATGCGACCAGCCCTGGAATTGCCGGAAGGTTGACCGGAGCACGCACGTTCAGACTCCAGCCAGGCCGGGTTTTGACGAGAAGTCCGGACCAAATCTGAACACCGCCCACTTCTGGCATCGCCGTCAAAAAGGGTGGAGCGTAACCCTGTAGGTCAGCGGGCACCGCGTTGTCGAATACATCGCTGAACTCGGGATATTGAACGGCGCTACTATCCGACTCCGTTAGCGGTAGCCAAGGATCATCTTCGCCAAAAGACCAGAGAATACGTTCACCGTCCCAGATGAGCCGGAACGTCATTGGTGGAAATATCCAGTAACCGAATCCGGTCGCTGAAGTAAGAGCATCACAATATCTCATCGCTCTACTAGGAAGATAGCCGGCAGCTGATCGATCAGCGCGCTTTGGCTCTCTTGCCGAATCGATTAGCTTGAAAAATTGAACAAGAGAAGTATTGGACATAGTGCCTCCGAAGGGGCGGCACTCCGTAAAGACGGAGTGCCGATCAACCTCAGAAAGTCAACGCGCCGCCGCCGATCTTGACGCGGCCGGTGTCCTTGGTGGAAGCGGGAGTCTTGGTCTGCTTGGCCATTTTACTTCTCCGAGAGGCGTTATTGCCTAAAATCGTTGTATCAACGACCAATAAAGATATCTATAGATAAAACGTTATTTAGACATAAATAATAAGTTAGAAAAAGCATACTTTTTTTGCGCAAAATATTGATTCTAGTTTGTCTTATTGCTTCCGAAATATCTTAATATAGAATATTGCCTAAAATTATAGTTAGAATGTAAGAAGTAT
>JBPBQE010000154.1:0-4628 GCA_050954595.1 Janthinobacterium lividum
ACTTCTTCACAGCCTTTGCGGCGAAGTCGTTCGGCTTGCTCCTTGGTTTCCACGCCTTCCGCGATGACGGAAAGGCCGAAGGCGCTGCCGAGCAGCAGCACCGCACGAATGACCGCTGCATCCTGGGGACTGCCGCACATGGCTTTCACGAAGCTCATGTCGATTTTCAATCTGCTCAGGGGAAAGCGCTTGAGCATGGAAAGCGAGGCGTAGCCGGTGCCATAATTGTCGAAGGCGATCTGCACGCCTTCATGCCTCAGCTGGCGCAGCGGCGCGATGATCTCCTCGTCGTGGCGGAGCATGATGTTCTCCGTGATCTCGAGCTCCAGCGCATTCGGTGGCAAGCCGGCAGTGTGCAAGGCTGCGCGAACATTGGCGACAAGGTTGCCGGAACGGAATTGTGAGCCGAACAGGTTCACTCCCATGCGGAACTCGGGGGCGCCGCCCGCCCGCCAGCGTGCAGCCTGCAGGCAAGCTTCCTGCAGCACCCATTGCCCGACCTCTGTCGAGATCGGCCGGTTCTCTAATCCCGGCAAAAAAGCCGCCGGCAACAGCAGCCCATCCCTGGGGTGGCGCCAGCGCAACAACGCTTCCGCACCGACCAACATGTCATCAATCAGGCGGACCTGAGGCTGGTAGAACACCTCGAATTCACCATCGTCATGGGCGCGACGCAGTTCGGTGTCGTAGGCGCGAGCACGGTTGGTGGCTTGCCGTAGGGCGGGCGAATAGAGCCGGTAGCAGTGCCGGCCATGGTTCTTGGCGTCGTAGAGAGCCAGATCGGCGCTAGACAGCAACTCGTCAGTGGTTGATCCGTCCTGGACGTAAAGGGCGATGCCGACGCTGGCGCCGATGCTGACCATCTCGCCCGCACAGTCGATCGGCTGCGACACGGCCTGGATGACGCTCTGCGCAACCTTTTCTGCCTGACTGACGTCACCGACGCCTGGCAGCAGCAACGCGAATTCGTCACCACCCAGGCGGGCGACCGTGTCGGTACTGCGGACGCAGTCGAGCAGGCGACGTGAAGTTTCGCGCAGGACGGTATCGCCTGCGGCATGGCCCAAATCGTCGTTCACCGTCTTGAAGCTATCGAGGTCGATGGCCAGCAGCGCCGCGGAGTTTGTACCACCCTTGAGCTGCTCGACGCGCCGATGCAGGACCGAGCGGTTCGGCAGCTCGGTCAGAACGTCATGATGAGCTAGGCGGAATAGCTGCTCTTCCTTCAGGCGCCGTTCCGTGATGTCGCGCACGATCGCACCAAAACTAACGCCGCTTTCCTCCTGCCACATGGACAAGGACAGCTCGATCGGGAACTCGCTGCAATCCGCACGTTGGGCGGTGAGCTCCACTGCCCGACCAACCATACGAGGCGGTGCGCCGGCAGCCACGCGCTTGAGGCCGATCCTATGATCCTGTCGTAGGCGGGCCGGTACAATGAGGTCGATGGTTTGTCCGACTGCCACATCACTCGAATAGCCGAACAGCCGCTCGGCCGCAGCGTTCCAGAACGTGATGACGCTGTTCTCGTCGGCGCAGATGATGCTGTCAGGCGAGGTGGCGGCAATGTTTTCGAACCGCCGTTGCCCGGCCTGGCTCGCCAGAAGCAGGCGGCGGATCTCCAGCTTTTCGACGACCATGGCAGCCAGGTGGCGCAGTTGGTTGCACTTGGCATCGCCGAAGTTGTTATGTGGCTTCAGGTCAGCGATGCACAGGGTGCCCACAGCGTGACCTGCCGGGGACCGAAGCAAGGTGCCAACGTAGAATCGGATCGCCGGATTGCCGGTGACCAGGGGATTGTCGTGGAAGCGGAGATCCAGGCTGGCGTCGAGCACCACCAGCATGTCGTCCTTGGCCACGGCGTGCGCGCAGAAGGAGATGTCGCGGTCAGTGCTGCACAAACTCAAACCACGGCGCGCAGCAAAGACCTGCTGGTGCCGGTCCAGGAGGGACACAAAGGCAGTTGGCACGTTGAAGAGGTCGCATGCCATGTCGAGGATCGGCGCATAGGGCGCCTCTTCGAATGTGCTTTGCGGCTCGTACTCCGCCACGGCCTGAAGCCTGAGTTCCTCGTGCACCAAGCGGGGAGCCGACAGCATTACAACCTCTGGACGCTTCACCCAAAAAGCCAGAAGTTGTTTAACAAATGTTCAATGGACGATGGAAGTGGGGTCGAGAAAAGCCATCAAATCGCCGTTTGGGCCAATCCGGGAGTGTGGTGCAGGGATCGCTTCGGCGTTGGCTGGGGTAAGATGATAGCGGGGCCGTTCCCCATCGTTGTCCGGGGTTGTTGTCGTGCCGTTCAAAGCCAATGCCGAGCGTCGCCATCACATTCCCAAGCAGCGGCATCGCGCCACGAACTCGGCTGTCTATGATGCAGCCCTGCGTCAGCGCGGCAGTCTGACGGTGTGGTTCACCGACGCCGCGATCGCAGCATGGAAGGCTGAGCCGCGAACCACGCGAGGCGGTCAGTCGCGCTATTCGGCCCTGGCTATCGCAAGGGCGCTGACGCTGCGGTCGGTGTTCCGCCTGGCCCTACGCCAGACCGAAGGGCTGATCGGCTCCATCATCGCCCTGCTCGGCCTTGATCTCGCCGTGCCGGACCACACCACGCTCAGTCGCCGGGCCGAGAGCCTGGACATGGTTCGCCCTCGGCCGGGCTCCGGTCCCGTGCACCTGCTGGTGGATAGCACGGGACTCAAGCTCTGCGGCTCCGGCGAATGGCTGCTCGAGAAACATGGCACCAAGACCCGGCGGTCGTGGCGCAAGTTGCACATCGCCGTGGACGCCGACACTGGCCAGATCGCCGCGGCGGCAGTCGCTACCAGCGACGTCGATGACGCCTCGCAGGTTGGGTCCTTGCTCGATCAGGTGAATGGCCCAGTCAAGTCGTTCACCGCTGACGGTGCTTACGATCAAGACGGCGTTTACAGTGAGGTCATGTCGCGACATCCCGAGGCGTCCGTCATCGTGCCACTTCGCTCGAGCGCGGTGCCGAGCGAAACAGCGCAGACCGCGTCGACGATGCGAGACCGTCACCTGCAGATCATCGCCGAGCGCGGCCGCATGGCTTGGCAGAAGGTTACTGGCTACAACTGGCGAGCGCTGGTGGAGGTCGATATCAGCCGCTTCAAACGGGTCGTCGGTGATGGTCTACGATCGCGCACCGATCAGCGTCGGGCGACCGAGGTCGCGATTGCCGTCAATGCACTGAACCGGATGCTCGACCTCGGACGTCCGGAGTATGTCCGCCTCCCGTAACAACAAGACCAGTTGGCTAAACTCCGATCGGTTTCTGATCTGTGCAACACAGTCCCACAGAACTCCAAAGTTTCAGCTCCGAAAAATTGGCGCCACTCCTCGATATCGTTCGTCAATAAGGTGGGCGGTCCCGATGCGAGCACGTTGCAGGACTTCAGGATCCAGTGTGGCGCGCGGTGGCTTTGTTGCATGGGTCAGTTGGAAGTCGCTCTCCGGCGAGTTATTTGCCATTACGGAAGGCGGACGTACTCCGGGCCCGAGTAAGAGCACCACTTCCATAGGCCTCGAGGATTTCTAAAATTCTCTGTTGACGTGCTGCAATGACGACGGCATATCCGCCCCCGGACGAGCTTGTTCGCGTTGGGTTCCCCTTCAAGATCTTCCACGACCGTCACACGGTTCGGCGCGGGCCGGACGACGAGGGTTACCTTGCCATGGTCTGGCTGCCGGCTTGCTGGCAGTTGGAATTCCCTCGGCACACACATGCCCGCGTGTCTTACGTGCGTTGCCCAGGTGGACCGAAGTTCGACGGTCATTGTGTCGCAGGTTCGAATCCTGCCGATATCATCTGGCATCATAGCTCAGTTGGTAGAGTAGATATCGACCGTCGGCGATCCCATGACCGCTCGGCTTGAGATGAGGAAAAGGAGGCTGCCGTGACACGATTTAACCAACCGAAATGCACTGGCATGCGCTCCGGCGGCTCCGACCCGTCCGGTCGACTGCTGACCCGGCGTTCTCCGGGCTAAGCATGAGCATCAATCCAGACATCACTCCGGCGGGCTGGAGCGTGAGGGTTATCAGGAGTCGGAATGGTTAATACCGCCGACTAAAACTCCTCACCACAATGCCCGCCGGTCCTTGCGACACGAGGCGGGCCATGAAGAATTATCTTTCCATCCTTTCGCGCCGGGCCGCGGCCATCACGCCGCAGCACCAGGCAATTTCCGGCACCGTGCCCAACAGCGCGGGCGGGCACGCATTCCTGGTGGACGATTGGACACGGCTGGATCGCTTCCTCGTGCTCGGGTCCGAGGGCGGCAGCTACTACGCCGGCGAGGCCACGATCACGCGTGACAACGCGCATGCCGTGCTGCGCGCCATCGCCGCCGATGGGGCACGTGCCGTGGCGCGTATCGTCGCAGTGAGCGAGGGTGGACGGGCACCGAAGAATGACCCGGCCCTGTTCGCGCTGGCGCTCGCCGCTGCAGCCGAGGACCTCGGCACGCGCCGGGCTGCCTTGGCAGCGTTGCCCCGCGTCGCGCGGACCGGTACGCACCTGTTCCAGTTCGCCACCTTCGCCGAGGGGGCGCGCGGCTGGGGCCGGGCGCTGCGCCGGGCCGTGGGAGCGTGGTACGCTGAGCAGT
>JBPBQE010000452.1:0-4598 GCA_050954595.1 Janthinobacterium lividum
TTGGTTGCGGGAAGAAAACGTGTCCCGAGCCCGGCGACGGGCAACACCGCTTTACGCAGCTTCTTCACTCTATATCCCAACAGTAAATTTACAGACGGCAAACTCGTGGCACGGTCCACCCTCGGGAGCAAGCGGAGCTGCAGTTTCAGTAAACGTTTTTAAGCAAGTTTAATGAGACGTCGCCGATTTTTAGAGCCCGATATGTATGCCGAAGATGATCGTGTTACGGCTGTAGTTTCCAGTCGTGAGAGTACTCAGCTGTTGCATGGGCGTGAGTGCTGGAACGATGCTCGCGGTGCTGACGAACGCATTCCCGTTCGTTCCAGTCTGACGGATGTAGTCGTAATCGGCACTCAAACGAAGCCGTCGGTTGAGGAGCCATGTGACACTGGTTCCAACAGTGTAGGCTTTCGACGAGCCACCGCCGTCAAAATACTCGGCCGCCAAAAAGCTGCCTCGTGCTTGCAACAGCACGTTACGCCTGAGTTCGTGGTCTACCGTGAGTGATGTGCTCGTGAAGTTGAAGCCGACTGTGGCTTCCGACTGGGAGTCTTCGATCTCGCGACGGACGGAGCCGCTAACCGTGGTCAGGCCGGTCGGGGTCCAGATTACGTCGGCTTGAGCGATCGGGGCCAGGTGGTCGGCATAGACTGCAGATTGGTAGTGTCTGAATTGGACACCGGCCAGCAATCGATATCGCCAGGGTCCGGCCGCTTGATAGTCGATCCCGGTCAATAGGATCGCCGTTTCCGAGTTCCGGATCGGTAAATTTAGTGTCGTTTGATCGTATCTCGACGTTGATCCCTGAACGGCCAGCAGCAAGGCGCGTTGCTGACTGAGTTCATACCGAGTGGTAAGACCGCCGTTGTATACGGCCCGGTCTGCCCCGGCCTGTGATACGCTAACTCCTTGGATCGTTGCGTTGGCAAATTGGTAGTGCCGCACATCGACGGTAGGGATAAAATTAAATCGGCCTCTTTCGAGCGAATAGTCCGAGCGAATTGTGTCGACATTGTAAGTGATCGGAGTGGATGACGCCGCCGCGCCGAAACTCGTTCCTTGCTGATTTTGCTGAAGGTGTGTGTAACCAACGTTCAAGACCCCCCTGCCGATGTTCAGGCCGCCGCCCACGCCGGCATTGATGTTGGTACGATCCTGATTCTTCAGGCTGATGTAACTCAGATTAGTCATGTCGAGCTGGAGACCGATCCGGTCGCGAGACCAATCGGAGGTAGCTGAGACTGACGCCGACGTTTGGACGAACGGGCTCGACGGGCCTCGATCAAACCCGTTGACGTTGGAGTCGAATCCGATCGACTCGTCGAGACTTGAGGTCAGCCTGAAGCTACCGAGGCGAACGGCAGGTTCATCGTACAGCGGCCGCAACCTCGATAAAACAGTTACCCCTGCGTCTCGGTCAAAACCAGGTATAACCGTCGAGAAAAGCCTGTCGATCTGCTGGCCGAAAGCGAAGTGCGGCACAATAGTGGCAAGCACTCCTGCCGCGAGACCCAGTGACAGCCTTCCAAACTTTTCAACCATGCCAAAACCGATCTACCTACCTTCCACATGATCCAGTCATCACAGGGCGGTCAAGGTGGTGAGTGGTGAGTGGTGAGTAGCTCATCAGGCGGCCGGCGCTTCTTCTGCCACCGGCTGCAGGAACGCACAGTCACATAACAGGATGACCAGAAACAGAATTGGGGAGAATTGATGGTATCCTCCCGCGACGAGCAGGAGCACGAGGCACGGCAGTACGAGCAGCGCCTGGCGAGACGTCCGCGTGCCTGTCAGCAACAGGCCTAGGTAAAACAGCAAGCCGAATACGCCATACTCGATCACGATCTTTATTGGAGTATTCAGCCGGTAGAAGAACGGTACCGCCAGAAGCTCCGATGATCCAGGGCCAGCCCCGGTCACGGTGGTCCGCGGTGACTGGGTCCAGACGAAATCGAGTGCCAGGAACGGCGTCACGAAGCGTTCGTTTCCGCTGGTTCCAGCGTAGGTGAATTCCGTCATGCGCGCCGTCATGGTTCCCGCGATGTCCGGCGCGACGAGGACGAGACCGCCGAACGCGATCGCGCCGACGGCCGCGAGTGCGATGGCGCCGAGAAGCCCGCGCACCCCGGCGCCGACGGCCAGGACTACGATATACGAGACGAGGACGATCCAGCCCGTCCCGGACGCCGACATCAGCAGACCCACGAAGAACAATGCAAACCGTTCGGTGCGCCGGAAAACCTGGGCTTCGACGATGATGCCTAGGGCCATTACCTGCGAAAACACAGACGGCTCGATCATGAAGAAGCCGTTGGACTTCAGCAATCCGCCTTCCAGCCCGAGCACGACGGCGTATTGCTCCTCGATCAGGAACTGACTCGGCACGATGCCGGTGAACTCGAAGATCCGGATCCCCACGAACTGCAGAAGGAACTCCAACACGCCGGCCACGGCAACGATCTGCAACGCGAGCGAGACCATGCCGAAGAATTTCAGCTCCGCCATGGGCCGGCGAAAGCGCACGATGGCGAAGGCTGTGATGGCCAGCCAATAGGCGAGGGAGGTGAGGCTCATCCGTGGCGCGATGGCGAGCGGCAGGTTGTATTGTATGGCGGTAGACAGGATCGCAACGGCGAACAGGCCGAGGAACATCAGCAACCGCCGCTGCTCGATGACAACGCTGTTGCACATCAGGGCCCATCCCGCCGCGCCGAGGACGAGCGGGGTGGCGATGCTGATCTTCAACGACCCGCCCGCCGGAATTGCGAAGCGCTGCAGGACCAGGCCGCTGACCAGGACGATCCAGGTCAGCGTCTCGCAACTCACGTAACCATGCGACAGCTCGCGCATCATGATGCGCCAGCCGAAGCGCTCGCCGGTGCTGGTCGAAGGAGCCGCGACCTGCGTGAAGCCGCCTTGAGTCATGTTCATGCCCGCATCAAACACGGCTTTGCTTGAACGCCTAGATCATCGAGGCCACACCGTTCGCCCGGCGTCGGCCGGCTTGGCCGGGTGTCCAAATTGGGTTAGAGAATTACCGGAATTTCCGGTATACATTACTGTCTAATGCATCGTGCCCTGAGATCCCCGTCGGTGAAGACCACGTGACCCCACAGCCAAATCAGGGGAGGGCGGTGTTCAACCAGGGGGTCCATGGTGCCCGTGGATTGTTCGCCTTCCTAGTTTTCGTCTTTCATGTCGTCAACTCCGGCCTGCAAACAATTCCGATCCTGAGAACTGCCCCGGCGCAGTTCATCCTGCGCACCCCTGAGTACGGGGTCGAGCTGTTCTTCTGCATTAGCGGCTTCGTAATCGCGGGGACGTTGAGCCGTGCCCGCTCACCTCAGGCGTTCCTCGAGGATCGCGCGATCCGCATCTATCCAGTCCTGTCGGCGTCCGTCCTAGCGATCGTCGGGCTTGGCTTCCTGACGCACGTGCATGCCTATCCGGGTTCCGTGCAGTCTCTGGGCTGGATCATACCGCTCAACATGCTAGCGCTTCCCGGCGCCCTGCCGTTGCCCATCATCCACCCGGCGGCGTGGTCGTTGAGCTACGAGATCTTCTTCTATTTGTTCTGCGCCGCGTGCTGGGTGCTGCGGAGCAGGCTCGGCCAGGCTCTGCCCTGGGTCGCTGGTCCGGTCGGCATCGTCATGATCGTCTTTTATCCGCGGGCGATTTTCTTCGCGGCCGGAGTCCTGGTCGCGCGCGGCTGGCTTCGGCACCCTTTCCTACGCCGGGCTACTGACTATCCGCTGCTGTTCATCCTGCTGTTCCTGGGCACTTGGCGTTTCATCCAGCAGTTGACGCTGCCGCAACACATCATCACGACCACCTTGCTCGATTGGGCGACCGATGCACGATTGCCGGTGGCAGTGCTGGCGTTCCTATTCGCGACGCTCGGCTTTGCCGGCATCGTCGAGGGGCGCGGTTCCTTTGTGGCGTTCTTGCGCACCCGGCCACTGCAATATCTTGGGACGATCAGCTACTCGTTCTACATCTGGCATCCGATCGTGATGTCCGGCGCAAAAACGGCGTTGCTGCGGTGCGGTGCTGTCGCCACAGCGGGGGAGGGGGCGCAACTCCTGTTCTTCATCGTCGCCCTGCCGCCCTCGCTTCTGCTCGCCCATGTGAGCGAGCGTCTGTTGGAGCGGCGTCTCGCCGTTGCATTGCGGCAATGGCTTCATCACTCTCCTCCACGGCAGCCGCCGCCGACGACACCGGAAAAATCCGTTTTGCCCGCTCTGGAGAAGACATGATCGCAACCCGGCGCATCTTCGCCACCGCACTCCTGGGAACGCTCTGGCATCCGTCGACCACTCCGGCGGCGACCGCCTCCGGCGCGACCAAGCCGATGCGCTTCGGCGCCTACACGGGCGCCGGCTGCACTGGAAGCGCCGAGACCGGGGCGTTCGAACGACTGATCGGTCGGCCCGTCGACATCGTCATTGACTTCCTTGCCTACGACACATGGGAGGGCATGATCGGCGCCTGCGGCTGGGCGACCGGATGCTGGAAGGCAGCCGGCCACAAAGACTTGGTCGTCTCGGTGGCCATGCTGGTGAAGGCCGGCGCACCCACGCTGGCCCAGGGCGCAGCGG
>JBPBQE010000126.1:0-4577 GCA_050954595.1 Janthinobacterium lividum
CGAAACCATCAAGCTTGCCTGGCATCTGAACATCCGTGAACAGCAAGCTGATCTCCGCGTGCCGTGCTTCAAGCAATTCGAGCGCCGCATCACTGTGTCCGACGTCGAGGACCTGGAAGCCTGCTTGTTCGAGAATCTCCATGGCTTCCATACGGATGAGGAAGTTGTCATCCACAATGAGCGCATATGGGGCAACAGAGGTTAAAGTATTCATCCTGGGTGAAAGCGGCTTGTGAAATTTAGTTGCTCAACGACGACGATGGCGAAGCGTCGGCGTCTTGAGAAAACGGTCCAGTACGCCCCAGGCGAATGCACCAAGCAAACCGCCGCCCTCGAGCGCGACCGTAACGGCAAGACTGGCCGGAGTGACCTGCGCTGTCACCGCAAGGGGTTCTGCTACTGCCTTGATCCTTCCTTGCGGGCGTCTAGTCCGGTGGAAGTGTCTAATGCCGCTCGCATCTGATCGGGGTTACGCATGTTCTTCGTTGAAGCCAGAGAGTGGGTCGTTTGGCCCGCCTATACCTGAAGCTTTGCCGCCAGTCTCTTGGTATCGTTTGACTGAAATCTTGCTCCAGATCAGGAACATGGCAAACAAGGCGAATGTGCCCAAGGCAAGTACTAAAATCCAATCCACGTTTTTCTTCCAGTTCGTTTTTGTTAGTCGAGCCTTCTAGTCAGAAGGAGGAATGTTGCTGCATGAAGCAGCGTATTGATTCGGCTACTCCAGATAGCTCCGTCGCGAGGAACCATTGTGGACCATCATATTTTACAAACTGGCGGATGCGCTTCAGCTCCTTCGATGACCAAGTGGCCACCATTCGATCCTGAAAGCGCATGATCGTGCCAATCCATAAAGCCTGGGATCATTGTCTCGATCGCGTCGGCGATGCGCTGCACTGCCATGGGCGATCCCTCGACAGTGATTCGAACTGCCGGATCCTGTCGGCTCATGGTCGATGCTATTTCTGAGACGGCAAGCTCGGTATCGCGTCGCATTTCAGGTTTCAATCCTGTTGCGAGCGTTCGAGATGGGCAACCAGATGCGGCACTCAACGCCGTTCGGGGCAAAGTCTAGTTGGGCTGTGCCGCTGCCGGACGATTGAGCCAGCCCCCGCTCAAGCAGGCGCGACCCAAATCCGCGCCGGTTCGGGGGCATTACCGGAGGACCGCCTCGCTCCCGCCAGGTGATGACAACGGAGCGACCCCGATCAGTTCGCCTTGCCTCCAAGCTCCACATCACCTCGACCCGCCCTTCAGGAACCGACAGGGCGCCGTGCTTGGCAGCGTTGGTGGTCAATTCGTGAAGGGCGAGACCAATCGGGAGAACGTCCCGTGCGCGGAGAAAAACGCGTGGTCCTATCTTGGTGATCCGGTTTGGCTTGTCCTCGAAAGGCTCCAGACATCGGGTGATAATCAGGTCCAAAGGAGCGCCCTCCGGGTATTGCGACCCGAGGAACTCATTGGAGCGGGCCAGAGCGAGAAGGCGCGGTCCGAAGTCGGCACGGAATGCCTCGCCCATATTGCCGGGGCTGGCAGTTCGCGCGGCGGCAGCCTGCATTGTAGAGAAGGTGTTCATCAAACGATGCTCGACTTCCGACAACTGAAATCGAGCACGTTTCACCGCACTTTTTGATCCAACGGTCAGGAAGCGGGTATTATCCCACAAGCCGGCAACACGAACCAACAATTCCTTAGTTGACGAAATTGGCAGATCGACTTGCGGCTCGGGAAACAACAAATGCACTGGCAGGGTATTGTCGTTCCCTGATGCAGTGACGGCAACGCCTGGATTGGTTGTCATCCCACAACCATCCTGCATTTCAGAGCATCGTTCCCTAACCCAGTATAAGACTTTGCGTCGTAGGATTCCTATTTCAGAATAATTAAACACGGAAAGAAATCTTGATAAAAACAAACCTATTTTAATGCGATATTGATTAAGCCCAATTTAGCGTTCGTTCGCTGTAGGGCTCTGTAGCCTTTTCCCCCCCTTCAACTAACGGCACCTGGAAAGTATCGTTTTTTTAGCAACAATCACAGCAAGCTAATCTGTATCTACGTCTCCACGGTCACAATCGATTATATAGGCTCATGCCATTGTCCCCAGATCCTCACGGTCAAGCTGCTCTGATGCTGTGCGAAGGGCTTGCGCTGCTTCTGATTGAGAGAGGCATCCTGCCGAAAGCACAGATCGTTGAGACCATTCAGGGGATTATCGACGTCAAACAGGAGATCGCCGGGGTCACCGAAAGCGTCGTTGTCGGCGTGATCTCAATCGGCCTGCTTCAAACAATTGCTCGAAGTATCTCGGCAGCGCCAGCGCCGGTTGCCTATCTCCCTGTCTGAAGCGCGGCGGTGTCTCCGCCCACCTACGCGGAGCAGTGAACAAAGCAGCATGCGCCTGATCGCCTATTCGCACACCACGGTGCTGATTTATACGACTGTGAGTTTACGGTGCTGCCCGGAGAGCCTGACCCTTGTTACGATTGACCTCGTGTCATTGCGTTGACTTGTCGGCTTTCCGGGCAGCACCTGCCGGTTTGCGGAACGTGGCTTCATAGGAGCTTGAGGGCAACCATCCCGTCACAGTCCTGTCCGCCCGCCAATCGTCAGGTCCGTACAACCGGCCTGGAGATATTCACAGTGACTAACACCATACCCATTGGCGTCTTCATCGGCGTAGACACCCACAAGGAAGTTCACGCGGCAGCAGCGATCAGCGGGGTCGGTGCCCACCTTGCCACCACCACCGTCCTAGCCAGCAGCAAGGGCTACAGCGCACCCGAAGCCTGGGCGAAGTCGATGGGCGCGGTCCAGGCGTTCGGCATTGAAGGTACCGGGTCCTATGGCGCCGGCCTGTCCCGTTTCCTGCGTGAGCGCGGACATAACGTCGTCGAGGTGAACCGGCCCAACCGACAGCTGCGGCACCAGAAAGGTAAGAGCGACGCCGTGGATGCCGAAAGCGCCGCCCGCGCTGTGCTTGCTGGTCAGGCGACCGGACGGCCGAAATCTGGCATCGGCCCGGTCGAGATGATCCGTCATCTCAAGATCGCTCGCGATACCGCAGTAAAGTCCAGGACGCAGGCCATGCAGACGCTCAAGGCCATCATCGTCTGCTCTCCGGATGTCCTGCGCGAGCAGCTCGACCCCGTCCGCGGCAAAATGACGCTACTGCGGCGATTGGTAGCCCTGCGGCCCGGTCCACTTACTTCCACGCTGGCATCGGCCAAGGCGAGCCTGCGCGCCATCGCCCGGCGCTGGCTGTCACTCGATGCCGAAATCAAGCAGCACGATGCTCACCTCGAAACCCTAACGGCCGATCGCGCGCCAAACCTGCTAGAGGCGCACGGGATGGCGACAGGGACCGCGGCCGAGATGCTGCTGCTGGTTGGAGACAACCCTGAGCGCATCCACTCGGAGGCGGCGTTCGCCAAATTGTGCGGTGCCTGCCCGATCCCGGCGTCAAGCGGCAAGACAAACCGCCACCGCCTCAACCGCGGCGGCAACCGGCAAGCTAACGCAGCTCTTTACCGCGTCGTCATCGTCCGCATGCGCGCTCACCAGCCCACATTGGACTACGTCCGCCGACGCACCGCGGAGGGCAAGTCCAAATCCGAGATCATCCGCTGCCTGAAACGCTATGTCGCGCGCGAAATCTTCGGATATCTCTGCGCCAAGCCGGTCCTGACAAATACGGCCACAGCCAGCCCTTGACCGATATAGGAGCATCAGCGCCTTTGCTTGTTCAATCCAAACCATAATACACCGACGGTGCTCTAAGCTCGACGCCGTCAGGGCGTCGTCGACATCGGATGAGGGCTCCGCATGGCTCAACCTGTTCAGCACCCTGAGATACGCCTTGATGTGGAGACGCTCGACGTCAATCCGTTGACGCGCAAGCTGCTGCACTTCGCTCCGCTCTCCGTCGCCGACCGTCAGGTTCTCGACAAGTTGGCAGCTCCGGAGGAGCTATTTCCCGCCGACGTCGATATCATTACGGAAGGCATGGTGCCGCGCTCTGTCTTCCTGCTCAAGCAAGGCATGGCCATGCGCTACCGCAACCTGCCCGACGGCGGACGGCAGATCATGACGTTCCTCATTCCCGGCGATCTGTGCGACATGCACGTGTTCCTGGTCAAGGAGATGGACCATTCCATCGGCACGATCACGCCGGTGCGCGTGGCGCCCATTTCGCGCGAAAGCATCATGGGATTGTTCGGGGCCCGGCCCCGCATCTCGGCCGCGCTGTGGTGGAGTTCGATGCAAGAAGAAGCCATGCTCCGCGAACGCATCGTGTCCTTGGGGCGGCGCGACGCGCGCGGGCGCATCGCATACCTCATGTGCGAGCTGTTGTGGCGGCATGCCGCGGTCGGATTGACGAGCGGCAGCGGCGAGGCGTTCGAGCTTCCACTGACACAAACCGAGTTGGGGGACACCCTTGGCTTGACCCCCGTGCACGTGAACCGGATCCTCAAGGAATTCCGCGAGCAGGGTCTGATCGCGATGCGTCAACGAACGCTAGCTCTGATGGACGTCGAGAAACTGCAAATCATTGCCGGTTTCAACAAGAACTATCT
>JBPBQE010000089.1:0-4566 GCA_050954595.1 Janthinobacterium lividum
AATGGCGGGGTCGACCACAAGGCGGTCGGCCCGGTTGGCACCACGTCAACGTGGCCCTGGATGATGAGGCTGCGACCGCTGGGCGCGGTAGCCCGGCGTGTGCCGACGACCTGCACGGCGCGGGAGTAGTCGGTGTCCATCACCGGGCTGAAGCCGGGGAGATGGCTCATGTCGATGTCGCCGAGCACGTAGCGGTCGACGCTGTAGCCGCGGGCGGCGAGCTGGCGCGCCATCCAGTCCTGCAGCGGGGCCTCCTCGCCGCGGATCGACGGGAAGCGCACGAGATCGGTCAGGAACGCCGTTTGTTGAGCGAATCCAGCCTCGACCGCCTGGCGGAGACGATCGAGCATCATGCTGAGAGCTCCTTGGCGGCATCGCGCCAGATCGCGACCGTTTCGGCCACGTCGCGCTCAGTGTGAGCGCAGGAGAGGTAGTATTTCGACTCGCCCTTCAGGATGCCTCGCTCGCGCAGCAAGGTGTTGAACCGAGCCTGCATGGCAGCGTCGGCGCGGGCCATGCCGCGGTAGTCGCGGATCTCGCCACTGGCGAAAATGGCGTCGAAACAGGCGGGTTCGCCGATCACCTGAGCCGCGATGCCGACATCGTCGAGCGCCGCTTGGAGGTGGGCCATCAGTTCGCGGCCGGTCTCGGCCAGGCGCTCGTAGGTGCCGGGCTCGCTCAGGGCCTTGAGCGTGGCCAGCCCGGCGGCTGCAGCCACCGGGTTGCCGGACAGGGTGCCAATCTGCTTGACGAATTTGTCGGCGCCGACGCTAGCAGCGTCGAAATGGGCCATGATGTCGGCGCGGCCGGCGATGGCGGCCAGCGGGTAACCGCCGCCGATGACTTTTCCCAACGTGCACAGATCGGGCGTCACGCCATACAGCTCCTGGCCGCCGCCCCAGGCCAGCCGGAACCCGGTCACCACCTCGTCGAAGATCAGCGGGATGCCGGCTTGCGCGGTCAGCCGCCGCAGCCCGGCCAGGAAGCCCGGCGCTGGCGGGATCAGGCGTTGCATCGGCTCGACGATGACGCCGGCGATTTCGTCGCCATGGGCGCGGATCAGGCTCTCGACCGCGTCGAGATCGTTGAACGGCGCGACCAGCACGGTGTCGGCGACGGCCTTGGGGATGCCGGCGGAGTCCGGGATGGCTTCCCACGAATTGGCATCGCGACGCGGCGACGTGCTCATCAGGCCGTAATCGCTCATGCCGTGGTAGCCGCCCTCGAATTTGAGGATCTTGTCACGGCCGCGGAACGCCCGGACGAGGCGGATCGCGTAGGCGTCGGCCTCGCTGCCAGTCGAGACGTAGCGGACCTGTTCGGCGCACGGCACGGCGGCGACGATGGCTTCGGCCAGTTCGATGCCCAGGCGGTTGTTCATGAAGAACGTCGTTCCGAGCGCGACCTGGGCCTGCACCGCTGCCGTCACCGCTGGATGCGCGTGGCCGAGCAGCATGGGGCCGGAGCCAATCAGGAAATCGATGTATTCGCGCCCTGTCTCGTCCCAGACCCGGCCGCCGCGGCCTTCGCGGATGACGAGGTCGCTCGCCATGTTGCCGAAAGTCCCGCCCGGCAATACGCGGTGTGCCCGCTCCAGCAACGTCGATTCCATGGGTGGTTCTCCGGTTACGGCGTGAGCGTGGCGATCAGGCCGGCCAGCAGACGGCCGCGCGAGACCAGGCTGTCGACGAGCAGATGTTCGTCAAGCGTGTGGCCGCCGGCGCCGAGCACGCCGAGGCCGTCGAGCGTCGGGATGCCGGCAGCGCCGGTGAAGTTGCCGTCGGAGCCGCCGCCGGCGCTGCGGTGCGGCAAAGCGATGCCGATCTGCTTCGCCAGCGCTTCGGCTTGCGCGTAGACCGCGAGGGTGCGCGCGTCGGGCTCCCACACGGGCCGGGTCACGGTGGGGGTGACGTCGAAGCGGACGTCGTTCGCCTGTCCGGCCAGCGCCAGCATGCGTTCGACGCCGCGGTCGAGGTCTGCTTGGCGCTTGGCCATGCTGAGCACTTGCGCGGTGCAGGTGGTGGCGACGCAGTTGACCCACTCGCCGCCACGGATGACGCCGACACTGAACGTGCAGTCCTCGGTCGTCATGTCCTCGATCTCGGCGATGCGGCTTGCCATGGCGCGGATGGCGGAGCGGCCGTCGGCGAGACGGGCGCCGGCGTGGCTGGGGCGGCCGGTGGTCTCGATGGCGAAGCGGGCAATGGCGTAGCGGCCGGTGGTGACTTCGTGGCCGGGTCCGCCGGGTTCCGGGACCAGAACGGCGGCATGGCGAGCCGCTTCGGCCTCGATGACGTCGCGGGTGGAGGGGGAGCCTATCTCCTCGTCGCTGGTGAACAGCACGGTCACCGGCAACGCCGGCTCAATGCCAGCGCGCTCGAGTTGGCGGAGGGCTTCGAGCACGAGCAGGTTGCCGCCCTTCATGTCGTAGATGCCGGGCCCGTAGGCGCGGTTGCCGTCGCGGCGCCAGGGCAGCGCGGCCAGCGTGCCGACGGGGTGCACGGTATCCATGTGCCCCATCAGCAGGAGGCCGGGTTCACTCGAGCGTTTGTGCTTGAAGCTGGCACGGACGCAGTCGCCGCAATCCATGCGGCCGGGGATGCGTTCGACAGTGGCGCCCATGATGGCCAGGTCGCGGCTGGCCAGGTCCATCATACGGTTGACGGCGGCGGCATCGTGGGTGGGGCTTTCGCATTCGACCCAGGGTCGCAGGTCGGCGAGCATTCGATCGGCATCGAAGGGCAGTTGGGTCGGATCCATGCGCTATCTCAGGACCGCATCGCAACTCCGTCAACTGTCTTGCGGCACGACCTGACCGGGTAACATGACTTAAGCGCCAATGGTAGCGATCGACGGCTCATTGAAGATCCGAACTGTTGGCTGGCACGGCCCTCGTGGCCGTGATCAGCGTCGTTGCCGCGGCCGCATTTGTGTATCGCCCGTCGATCGATCCGATTGCCAGCGTAGAGCGCTTCCTGCCGGCGCTGGTCGCCAAGGGGGCGCAACTGGCGGTGGTGTTCAATTGCGCGGTCTGCCATGCCGGGCCCGACGGAACGCCGTATGTTGGCGCCGGGCGGAGGGGTCGCTCGCGGCGGATGGCACAATCGTGGATTGTCAGTATGCAACGTGGAGCAACACCCACAACACCCGGCCCGGCGATGACGGCCGGCTGATGCCGAGTTGGGCACCGGCGTCGCCGCTGGAGCCGTCACCGCTGATGCCGATCCCGCAACCGGAGGACGGCGGCGACTGTAACGGGATCCCGCTCTACGATCTGCCGACGGCGGATATGGTGTCGTATTTCGTGCCGGACATGGCGCTACGGAAGTCGGTGATGCGCGCGCTCGTCGCCTATACCAACGTGTTCGCCATCGAAAGCATCATGTACGGGTTGGCAGCGGCGGGGATCGACCCGGTCGCGTTCCGGCTCAAGCATCTGAGCGACCAGCGGGCGCGCGCCGTCGTGGAGCGTGTCGCGGCAACATTCGGCTGAAACGCGGCGACGCTGCCGAAGGGGCATGGGCGCGGCTTCGGCTTCGCGCGCTACATAGAACCTGGGCGCCTATGCGGCGGTGACGCTGGAAGTGTCGGTCGAGCACGAGAGAGGCCGGGTCCGGCTGGTTCGGGCGCAATGCGTGGTCGCTAGCGGCCAGGCGATGAGCCTCGACGGCATCCGCAATCAGATCCAGGACGGCCTCGTGCCATCGGCGAGCTGGACGCTCTACGAAGCCGTTACCTACGGAACCGGCGGTGTCACCAGCCGCGATGGGAGCGGCGCTGCGCGCCTCGCAATGACGAGGATTGGCTAAACGGCGCGCAGGAGTCCGCTTTGCGCACTCACGCCGGTGCTGCCGGGAAACACGGCTGGCATCGCGTTAGCCGGCACGCCCAAATGTTCGACCAGCAGCGCCATGGCCAGCGAGCGGACGTCGGTGGTCGGGGCGAGATCGCGGTTCTCGAATAGCTTGCTGTCGGCCAGGCCGGGCCAGGTGCCGGCGACCCAGCCGCCCGCGACGGCGCCGCCGGCCAGAAACGCCACGCTCGCGGTGCCGTGGTCGGTGCCGCCGGTGCCGTTCACCCGCGCCGTGCGGCCGAACTCGGTCAGCACCAGCACGGCGGTCTGTTCCCAGGCCGCGCCCATCGACTGCTTCAGGGCGACCATAGCGGCATCCAACTGCTTGAGCGGCGCGACCAGGCGTTGCGCCTGTGCCGCATGCGTATCCCAACCGCCGCCCTCGAGCACCGCGACCCGGGGACCATCGGGCGCTGCCAACAGCTTGCCCGCGGCCGACGCCACGTTGGCCACTGCATTGCGGTCCCCGTTCTGCTGCAGGCCGGATAGCGTTCCGGTCGAGAAGCCGCGATCGGCCAGGCCCTCGGTCACTACCGGCCCCAGCAGTGCATCGTCATGCGCGAGGTCGGCAATGCGGGCATAAAGTTCCGGCGACAGCGCCTGATAGCCGGTGGGCGCGTAGGTGCCCACGGCGGCCATGCCGCGCAGCATGAGCGGCACGGTGACGCCGACCGCCAGCGCGGTATTGGCCTTGTGGCCCGGCATCGCCTCGA
>JBPBQE010000296.1:0-4554 GCA_050954595.1 Janthinobacterium lividum
TCTGTCGTGCGGGGCATAACCATTTCGATGTGTCACCTGACACCCTCAAGGGTAAACTTCCGGGGGGTCGATGTCTCATCATCATTGGCACGGAGGGTTCCTTGCCGGGCTGGGTCACAGCGCGCGACAGCGGATGTGCCTCCGTTAAATCGAAGGCCTGATTAGTCCCGGCAACCACAAAAGCATGCAGTCGATGAAGGAACGGCTGGCGCCAGGGTTGTATGACGAACTTCATCACGTTGTGGCTGACGGCGTATGCGGCACATAGGCATTACCGGCTATGTGGCTCAGGACTTCCCAAGCCATGGCCTCGCCGTCGCCTCGCCACCTGCCGTAGCTAAATCCTTCACGGGACGAATACATCGCACAAGTTGCCTTCACCGCGAGGCCGGCCTGCAGTCTGAACTGGCGGCGCTTCCACGATTGCTCAACAGGAATCGCGAAGGCGAGCTTTCACCTCGCTAAGCCTATCGTCTGAGATTCCGCTGACAATCTCGGACCATCCCACGTCGGCGACGGCGGTCAGCAGATTGGCACGCAGCAAAGCAGCGACGCGTCGAGCTCGACTTCAGCAGGCACGACATCGCCGGCAGTGCCGGCAGCAACGCCGGAGGTAATGACCCTACCTGCCATCACAGCGAATAGGCCGGCGCCAAGACTTCTCCGGCTCGCGTTGAACATAGCTATGCTATTGGCGTTTTTAACCATGGCTTGCTGCCTCTCCTTAGCGGTTCTGGTTAGGCCGGGCGGGTCGTTGGTACCTTCCCGTTCGGCCGATTTCGCGTTAGCACTGAATTATGAATGCGTCAAATCGTGTTTACACGAAAATAAACCGGGCAGAGCAGGCTGGAACAATGGTTGGTGTTCGCCTCCAACCCGATCAGCTTGCCAAACTTGATGCGTGGATCGCTCATCAGCCTAACCCGCAGCCATCACGCCCCGAGGCGATTCGACGCATTCTTGAAGCAAGGCTGGTGCACGAAGAGGAGCGTGGGCGGTTGTGACCATTCGATTTGACGATCTCACTTCAGAGGAAAGGCACGCGCTTGAGCGCCTTTTCAGTCACGGTAGCTTTCCACTCCTACGCGCAATGGCGGATCGTCTTATCAAGTTGGGGCTGGCCGAACAGAAGCTGGGCGGCGTTGGTATTAGCCGAACCGGCGAGGAACTGGTTGTGCAGCACAGAGGGCGAAGGTGAACTTCTCAAAGCTGGCCGCCATCCGCACCGTCCTCGAAGCAGCCGGCGTCACCTTCACCAACGCCGACGAGCCCGGCGTGAAGCTGAAGCGCTTGCCCCAGTGAGGTCGCCCCACAGGCCTGCGCCGCTGCTGCCAATCACCTCCAAGCAGATGCGAGACGCGCGGGGGCTACTCGGTCGGTCAAGGGATGGCCTAGCGGCACAAAGCGAAACCACTGTGGGCTTCATTAGTGATTTTGAGGACATGGGCCAGATCGGGACGTTGTTATGGCATCCGAAGAAATTCGACACCATTCGCACCGCCCTTGAGCAAGCTGACGTAACCTTCGCGAGTGGCGATGAATCCCGCCTAAAGCTCAAGCGCCCGCCCGAATGAAGCCGCCCGCCAAGCCCGCACCGCCGCCGATCACTCCCGACCAGATGCGGGAAGCAAGGGCGGCTCTCGGCTGGCCGTCAGATCTCACGCCCCGTAGCGGTAACACTGCGTACGGCGTCATCAAATACGAGAGGTTTGGCCGGGTTACATCTAAGCGGGGTCAGTCGCGCGACTTCGATGTTTTGGCGAGTATTCGCGCCGCGCTTGAGGCGGCGGGGATCGAGTTCACGAACGGCAACCCGCCCAGCGTTAGGCGGGCAACTCCATCGATTGAATGACGGAACCGTCCAAACTCACGCCTCGACAGGTTTGGGCGGCGAGGCTGCTAATCGGATGGTCTCGGGATCGCTTAGCCGCGCGATCAGGGGTAACCACACCGTTTGTCTGGACGTACGAGAACGAAGGACGAGTGATGAAGATGTATTCGCGCGAACAGTCGTTGGACGGCTTGGCCGCGATCCGCAGCACACTTGAAGCGGCCGGTGTCGAGTTCACCTGTGACGGTGAACCCGGGGTTAAGCTGCGAGAGCCAAATCCGTGACGAGAGACATCACGTCTGTTCTGGATGAGGCCCTGTTGCAGGCACGAGGCTGCCTTCTTGAGTCACAAGCCACCGAGGCTGGCCACTTGTTCGGGAGTGATCTTGTGGATAGCGAGAGCGGCCAACACCGCCAATCTGCCATACACACCGCGCTGGCTGACGGGTTGGCAGAAACTGCCCCTGGGTCTTACGCTCGAGCCTTTATGGTCGCCGTGCTTTCGGCGTTGGACGACAGCTGGGGACGCGCGTCGTGAGACAGACTGCTGTCGGGTTCATCGAGAAGAACGGCGGCGTTGGGAGTGTGCGACTACGAAAGACTAAAAAGCTGATCCCATAATGGTGATTCGTGTCTCCCGGCCAAGTGTTCTCATCGGCGTCATTCCCACCAGATGCATCACATGCGCTGAGCTGTCGCCGATTGCCCTGGGCGGTGGAATACTACCATCACGGTTTGGCGGTGAACACGGACCAGACCCTCCCAACTCGGCCGAAGGCTATCTTCGGAGCAAGGTTCACCTTCACCGCCACCGTGGTCTTCGTCGGGCTCGAGGTTCGGGTGGAGCGCGCTGAAGTCGTCAATCATACGCGCTCCAATACATTAAACGAGCCCTGATCGCGTCCGCATGACACCCGAGGCGCGGACCCGCATCAAGATCGACACGATGCTGGAAGCCGCAGGCTGGATCCGGCAGAGCCGAGGCCAGCTAAACCTGCATGCCGGTCCGGATGTCGCGGTTCTTGAGGTCCAACCCCGACTGGTCCAGCCGACTACGTGCTGTTCCTGGACCGGAAAGCCTGCGCGGTGCTGGAGACCAAGCCCGAGGACGTCACCCTGCTGAGTACGGCGCCACAAGGCGCCGACTACGCCGTCCACGCACCGTCTGATTATTCGCACTGGGGCGACCCGCTGTTGTTCACCTACCTATCAATCGGCAGCGAGAAGAGGAGCCGTCACTCGGCTCCTCTTGCTCTGTCAGCCGTGTGGCTTGAACACCACTTTAGTGCAATTGTCTTTCTTATCCCGGAAGGTCTCGTACAGCGCCGGCCCATCTTCCAGGTTGGTGGACACGTGGCTGATGATGAACGAAGGATCAATATCCCCCTTCTGGATACGCTCCATCAGCGGCTTCATGTAGCGCAGCATGTGCGTCTGCCCTGTCTTGAGCGTCAGGCCCTTGTTCATCAACAGCCCCAGCATCACCGGTCCCGCCGGCCCGGCATAAACCCCGGGCATCGACACGTTGCCGCCCGGCCGGCACGCCAGCAACGCCTGATTCAGCGCAAAAGGCCGCTCCATGCTGCTGGTTACCGCCATAATCGCTGAACTCACCTTCTGCGCCAGCGTATCCGCCCCGTGCGCTTCCATGCCTACCGCCTCGATCACGGAGTCCGGGCCCTGGCCCTTCGTCATCTCCATGATCTGTTCCTGGACGTTGTCCTCACCGAAGTCGATCGTTTCCGCCCCCGCTTCCCGCGCCAGCTTCAACCGCGCCGGAACAGTATCGATGGCGATCACCTTGCCTGCTCCCAGCAAAAAGCATGACTTGATCGCCAGTATGCCAACGGGTCCGCAGCCCCAGATGGCAACCGTGTCGCCAGGCTGGATATCGCAGTGCTCGGCCGCCTGATAGGCGGTCGGGAAGATGTCGCTGAGGAACAGCACCTGCTCGTCTGTCAGCCCGTCCGGCACCACGATTGGCCCCACATCGGCATAGGGTACCCGCAGATATTCCGCTTGCCCACCCGGTATGCCGCCCGTGATGTGCGAGAATCCGAATAGCCCCGCCAGCGGGTAACCAAACGTTTCGGCCTGCATCTTCCCGTTGGGGTTGGTCCGCTCGCAGCAGCTCCAATTGCCCCACTTGCATTGCCGGCATTCACCGCAGCAGATGGTGAATGGGACCACGATCCGGTCGCCCACCTTCAGCTTGGTGTTCTCCTTTCCGACCTCGATCACCTCACCCATGGTTTCGTGGCCCAGGATGTCGCCGCATTCCATGGTCGGCATGAACCCGCCCATCAGATGCAGGTCGGAACCGCAGATGGCGCAGGCTGTGACCTTGATGATGGCGTCACGCCCGTCCTGGATAATGGGATCGGGAACCGTCTCGCAGGTGATCTTGCCCTTGGCCTGCCAGGTGAGTGCCTTCAAGTTGGAATCCAATTCAACAGATGTGTTTCGGTAAAAACGTGGGGTGCTGGTTAAGAGTTGCTGCTCCTTAGCGTCATCCGCTGAGAACAATTTGCGGTTAACACCTAGCTGGCGCGCAACGCATAGTGCTCGCGCCGCTTGACGGTCTGGCTCTGCTCCATCGTGCCCTTGATGATGCCGTCGATGTTGGCCTGCTCGTTCGCTGGCGGCTGCTCGACGTTCGTGTCGTAGCGCAGAAGTGTCATGCTCGATCCTCGATATGGATGGATGGATGGATGGATGGATGG
>JBPBQE010000385.1:0-4539 GCA_050954595.1 Janthinobacterium lividum
AGCTGCTGTGGGAAGAGACCTTCCCGGATGATCCTCCCTGGAATCGCGCTGAGGTGGTAATCCCTGCTAAGATAGCGTCGCAGCCTGAACTCCTCCTCGTCGCGCTCGATAATGATCGCGTCGTCGGGGCGACGTTGGCAGGCTACGATGGACACAGAGGTTGGCTATACTCTGTTGCTGTTGGCGGCAATCATTGTCGAAAGGGGATCGGCTCTCAACTCGTGAGAGCGATGGAAGCAAGGTTAGAAGCGATGGGGTGCCGTAAGGTGAACCTGCAGGTCCTATCGCTAAACATGTCCCTGCTCGCCTTCTACCACTCGCTAGGTTATCGGACAGACGACAGGATCAGCATGGGCCGACGCCTGACATGAGGCCATCGGGCCGATCACCCGGTTTTGACCGGTATGCTACTGATGCGTGTCATGGGGCGGCTGACCGAGCAATTGCGCGGCGATGATCTGCTCGCACATATGGGGGTGGCGGGTGCATGGCGGCTATGCGGCATGCCAGGCGACAAGGTCGGGCCGCTCTCCGACCGTCTGATCGCGGCGAGTTTGCGATCTCAGCATCGGCACCCTCATGCGCGTCGCCGCCAGCATTGGCTTCGCCCGTGAGCTGGTTCTTTCACACCAACCTACGTGGGATGGCGCCTGCTCGGTTTACGATGGGTCCGCATCCCATGGATTGCAGTCGGTCCAATTCTGGTGAAGACTGAGACAAGTCGACATCGAGGGGGATCGAGATGCTGCGTTTTGTGTTGCCCGTTTCAGCTGCAGTCTCTGTCCTGGCCGCGACGACACCGGCTCTTGGGGCTCAGCCTTCAGGCGCGCAGCGAGCCCAGGTGGCAGCAGAAAGCGATGTACCACATTGCGCACGAAAGCTCGGCACGGTGTCGGTCGCAGACGGGGATGATCCTTATGGGTGGACTCAATTCAGTCTTGCCCCCCCGTCCAAGCTGCTCAAGGTGTTGATCCAGCGGTCCGGATGCTTCAATCTGGTTGACCGCGGTACCGGGCTTCATGCGGCGGAAATCGAGCGCAATATCGGCGGGGGGCTTGGCCTGCAACGCGGATCAAACGTAGGCGTCGGACAGATCAAGGCAGCCGACTACGTGCTGGTGGCCGAGGTTCAGGCCGCCAACCATAACGCCAGCGGGAGCGGCGTTGGCGGCGTAGTCGGGGGGCTGCTCGGCAGTCGTTTCGGCGCGTTGGCAGGAAGCGTCGGTAGTCGTAAGATGGAGGCGAACACCGTTCTTTCGCTAACCAACGTCCGCACGACAGAGACGGTGCAGACAGAGGAAGGCTATGCGGTCAAAAATAGCCTCAGCTTCGGCGCAGGCGCGGGCACCGGGTTCTTCGGTGGTGGGATCGGTGCAGTTGGTGGCGGCTACGATAACACGGACATCGGCAAGATAGTGACCATGGCCTTCATTCAGGCCTATTCGAAAATGGTTACCGATCTCGGTTTGGTTCAGCCGGGATCAGCGGCTACCGCAGAAGCATCCCCCAAAAGAACCTTCTCCGCGATGGGACCTGTCGCCATGCACAAAACGGCTTCGGCAGCCGGGGCTGTAATTCGCACATTGCCACCAGGGACGATGGTCTATCCCACGGGCAACAAGGATGGCCTGTGGTGGGAAGTTGCCGACGAGAATGATAATGTGGGATGGGTTCTCAATACCAGGCTTGCTCCGGCACAGTGATCCCGCAATCTGTAGGGGCCACATAAGCCTGAGCTAAGGGCGGCTCGGAATTGTTGGGGAGCATAGTAACTACACGAAGCTCGCTACGTCATGCCCACCCCGCTCAGTATGCTCGAGGACAGCCCGTCACAGCGATAAGCAACGGCCGGTTATGCCGCCCGTTAGATCCAGAACGGCCGGGCTTGCCAGTCCGCCGGAAAGCCCATTGATACAAGATTTTCAGTCGGACGCGTCGTGAGCAGGGTGATCAACTCGTCCCTCCAAGTGGACGTGGGCGCGAGCTGCCGCACAAGATAGATTAGCAGCACCAGCGCGTTGTATACCTGACCTGCGGCATTACCGGCCCGGCTCGCGTCGAGCGTAGCCCCCAGCTCGGCTGGCCGCTGCGGCAGCCGTGATGGACTGCGGAAGCCCCGGTTCCACAGGCGACCATGATGGGCACAGATGTTGCGAACGTCGACAAGATGCTTGACGATCGAAACCAGCAGCTCCTCACGTAGACCAAATGGCGCAGCGATCGCTTGCCGCAGGGCCGGGTCGCGTAGCAACGAATACCAGCGCGACAGCTGGCCGAAGCTCATCATTTCCGCCACCATCCATACAGCCGGCAAAGCGGGATCGTCGTAATTATCACGATAATGCCGGATGTAGGTCTCCGCCGAACGTCCGGTGTCGGTCGCCAGCTTGCCGAGCATCGCCTGAAACTCGCGTCGGTCCTCATAAAGGGCCGCGTCGAGATAGGCGTGCGGCCCGCCGCGATGGGCAAGCTGGTAGGCCCAGCTGCCGCGAAGCGCGACCTCAACCCGCTCGACCGCTCCGCCGACGATGCTGCGCAAATCTCGATCGAACGTATAGAGCGCGCAGACGGCATCGAAGTCCGCGCCCGGCAGGAAACCCGTCCCAGCATTGTCCTTCCAGACGTGCCAATAGCCACTGAGGCGGTAATAGCTGACGTGCTGAAGCCAGGCCTCGGCGCGGGGCGTGTCGGCCACTGTCATCCCTGACGCTTGCAGGTGCGCGATCTGCTGGGTGAAGGTAAGGGACGGCTTGGCGAAGGGTCGGGACATCACCATGGCTTAGCGCATGGACCCCGAAAACAAAAAGGCCCGCCAAGTGTGCGTACCCCGAGGGGCATAGGCCTGGCGAGCGCGATTGATCGCTAGATAGATCTAACATCTTAACAAATCAACAACGGTGAGACGGCCTGGAACGAGACCCGCTCATCGATACCCCGCCACCCGCGGGCGGGCGCCGTCGGCGACAGCCTCGCCATAGGCGGTCTGGACCAGCCGGCGCGTGCGGTAGTTGTCGTGGCGCACCATCTCGTTCTACTGGAACACGCGGAGGGCCTCGGCAGATCGTCTGCACCCCAATCACGTCACGGGGATCAAACACATAGCGCAGCTCGTCGCGCGACCGGCATAAGGCAAGCGTGTACCAGGCATCGAGGCTCGATCATAAGCTGTAGATTTCCTCAGCTCGCCGTACTTCACCGGTGTCACAACCGTCCGGTTTTGACACTCTATGTCTTTACGTCGTGAAATGAGCCGCTTGGCGACAGGCAGTATTCTAAACGACTGACGTGCGAAGCTGACACTGATGTTAGTTGAGCTTCTCGGTGGCTGCCCACAACTCATCGGTTGAGGAGCGCAGCTGATCAAGCAAAGTAGACACGCGTGCGTTTTGACTGCGGGCCGGGCTGTATATCCACCCTTCATCACCTTTATGTCGGTCGAGAATATTCTCTCTCATAAGCAGCCCGATTACCGATGCCGCCAGCTTCTTCGATGAACCGGAACCGAAACCGCGCAGCAGCGCCTCCTCTTTTCGCCCCGCTCCTTTCTGCTTGAAGGTCTTCTTGAGGACTCCGACGAGAATCTCATGCGCCGGAGTAAGACCGGCCTTGCGGATTTGCGCGACGGTCTGAACGCTATCAAACTCATCCACAGACTCGAGCCGCACCCAAGACGGAAGTCCAGAGAAAGACGCCACCCCAGAAACCTTCTCAACGAGCGACTTCTCGATTAGAACCTTAGGCGGCGGCGAGTTCGGCAAAATCAGATGCCTAATTGTAGCTTCCGAGATTGTCACGTTGGATATCGGTGTTCCATTTAGGGTGAGTTCGGTAAAGGCGCCGCCAGTAACGATCAAGCCTTGCAGATCGGCACCTTCTATGTCGGCCCGACAAATACTGCTGATGATGTCGGATGCCAAAGTGGAGTTATTGGCAGCGGCGGTTCGCACCGCAATCTGCCTAAATTGATCCACACGCCCCTTCAGATCAGCGGCAAGGATCGCCTGACCAAGCGGTTCAAGCGCATTGATCCAGGACTCGGCGAATGTCCGTTGTCGCTGCTGATCGTCAGCGTTCAGGAGAAACGCGACGTCTTTAGCCCGCAACCCATCAAGAATGAACATATCCACAAACTGGCGGTCTTGAGATTCTGCTCCGATTCGACCGAGGCTGGGCAGCCGCTGAAGCATCGCAGATGCTTCCTCGACGGGCAATTGACCAACCACCGCCTCAAAGGCGTCTTGAAGATCACGCTGCGACACCGGGCCAATATTGGCCGGACGCGTTCTCGTTATTCGGCTAAGAGCCACAAAGACCTGGTAAATCGTGTTGGCGTCGAAAAATGCGTTGATGCGCGCATCGCGCTGACATACGACGCGAATGAAGTGGTTCCAGAACTCCACGCCCTCGCTATTGATTGAGAACATTTCTCCGAGTTCTTCGTCAGTGTCTGATCCGAAACCAAGGTGAGTGGTATCAGTGGGTTAGCTTGACAGCTTCGCCGGCCATTGATTCAGGGGTTTCGCCAAAAACTACCTTGGAT
>JBPBQE010000034.1:0-4525 GCA_050954595.1 Janthinobacterium lividum
CTATTCAAGTCGGCCTCGCGTGAGAACTGCGTGCCGCTGTCATAGGTCGGGCCAGCGCTGCCGTTTGAGATGAGTTGGTGAACCTTAGGTAACGGTCATGCCCGGCGCCCCATGATCCCCGCGCGCAATCGCTGCGATACCGCGTCGATGATCGCCACCGTCACCAGCACCATCGCGATCAGAAACGCCGCCTGCTGCCACTCCAGCACCCGGATCTGCTCATACAAATGCAGCCCAATCCCGCCCGCCCCCACGATGCCGATGATCGTGGCCGACCGCGTATTGCTCTCGAAGAAATACAGCAACTGGCTGGCAAACGCCGGCAACACCTCCGGCAACAGCCCGAAGCGCAGCCCGAACCACCAACCGCCGCCCACCGACTGCACCGCTTCCCCCGGCCGCTTGTCGGCGGCCTCGATGGCCTCGCTCATCAGCTTGGCCAACGCCGCCACATCCGCCGTCGCGATCGCCAGTAGCCCGGCGAATGGCCCCAACCCCACCACGTTGACCCAGATCAACGCCCAGATCAGCGCATCCACGCTGCGCACCGCGTCCAACCCGCGCCGGGCGAAGAAATGCACCCAACGCTGCGCCACCACGTTGCGCGCCGCAAAGAAGCCCAGCGGCAACGCGAACACCGCCGCCAGCAGCGTTCCCAGCAGCGCGATCGACAGCGTCTGCAGCAAGGCCCCGAAATACAGCGCGAAATGCCCGCCCGTTTCCGGCGGCAGCATCAACTCCACGATCGTCCCGAGCTGCCCGAACCCCGACCACACCCGGTCCCCCGAGATCCCCAGCAACGGAAACGCCGCTACATACAGCAGCGCCCCCGCCCCGAGCAGCCCGGCCGTCCCCCACCCGATCCGCCGCTGCGGCAGTTTTCCGGACGACGGCTGAAACGCCACCCCGCTCACGCCCCGCGGTCTCCAGAAAGCCCCAGCAGCCGATGCCGCACCCGCTCGGACACCATGTCGAGCACCATCACGCAGGCCATCAGCATCAGCAGCATCGCGCTGACGTCGCTGTAGTAGAACTTCCGGATCGCCACGAGCAGCTCCGCCCCGATCCCGCCGGCGCCGACGAACCCGATCACCGCGGCCCCACGCACATTGTACTCGAAGCGCAACAAGGCGTAGCTGGCGAAGTGACTCAGCACCTGCGGCAACACCCCGAACCGGATCTGCGACAGCCATCGCCCCCCGGTCGCCGCCACGCCCTCGAGCGGCTTGTTGTCGATGCTTTCTAGCACCTCGGTGAACAGCTTCCCCAGCGTTCCCCCGGTATGCAGCGTGATCGCCAGCACCCCCGGCAGCGGTCCCAGCCCGAACGCCACCACGAACACCAGCGCGGACACGATGTCCGGCACCGTCCGCATGAACTCCAGCAGCCGCCGCACGATGAACCGCACGCCCGCGAACCGAACGAGGTTGGCACTCCCCAGCACGCCGCCCACCACCCCGATCACCAACCCGGTGACCGTTCCCAGATACGCCATCAGCAGCGTCTGCCCGAGTTGGACGCTCCATCGCCGAAGGCCCCAGAACCAATAGGCCGGGTCGGTCCAGACGAGCGCCCCAGTATCAAGATGCCCGAGCCGCCCGAGGTAGCTGTCGAAATTAGGCAGCCCACTCCAGAATTTCCCGAGATCAACCTCCGCCCCGACCCACGCCAGCGCCATCGCGACCCCGAGCAGCACAGCACCCATCAGCGTCACCCGCCGCCGCGCCACCCCAGCCTGCGCATACGCAACCCGCATCGGCTCCAACTGCGCCGCCCCAGGGACCGCAATTAACATCCTATGAACCCGTCATTGCGAGGCGCGCAGCGCCGCGGCAATCCATCGGCACGAACCTCCCTGGATCGCCGCGAGACCTCAGCCGTTCTGCTTACGCAGCTTGTCCACGAACGTGATCAGCTTGATCGTGTCGTCGTAGGCTGCATTGTCCGTCTTCTGGAACGCCTGGTTCTTGCCGTCCGACAGCTTGGCGAACGCCGCCTTATCCTTCGTAGCCGCATCTAGATACGCCTGCGTGATCGCCGTCTTCAAATCCGTCGGCAGCGCATCCAGGTAGGCCGTCGGCCCGTTGATGATCAGGTCCGACTTCAGGATAATGCGGAAGTCGTCGACCGTCGCGGGCTTCCCGTCCGCCGTCTTGATCATGCCCTTGTTGAGCATCCGCGTCAGATTGCTGTCGTCTGGCGCGTTCCAGAAATTGGCCGCCACGTCCACCGTGCCCTGCCACAGCGCCAACACGGCGTTCTCGTGGCTGCCGGTGATCAACACCTTGCCGAAGAACTTCTCCGCGTTGATCTCCAGCTTGTTCAGCGCGAACAGCGGCATGTTGTAGCCCGAGGTCGAGTTCGGATCGACCAGCCCGAGGTTCTTGCCCTTGAGATCCTCAATCGTCTTGTACGGCGAGTCCTTCTTGACGTAGAAAACCGAATAATACCCCTTGGTCCCGTCGCTGTTCACGTCGATCGCGAACGCCGTGACCTTCACCCCGGTGACCAACGCCCGCGCGAACGATGCTGGGCCGTAATAGGCGATGTGGATGTTGCCCGACCGCTGCCCCTCGATCACCGCCGCGTAATCATTGGCGACCCGCAGCGTCACCTTGGTGCCCAACTCGCGCGACAGATACTCGACGAACGGCGCATAGCGGTCGTTGACGCCGGACGCGTTCTCCGCCGGCACCACGGCGAACACCAGCTCCGGATAAGCCGACTTCCAGCTCTGCGCCGATGCCGAGCCGGCAATCAGGCTGCTGGCAGCCCCCGCCGACAAACCAGCCAAAAGCGTACGACGATTGATCATGAAACCACTCCCAAAATCCGAATCACGCCAGCACGGCGTCCGGCATCGGCTGCAGGGCCGGTGCGTCCATGACCTCGCCGGCCTCGAGCCCGTACAGCTCGCGCGCGACGTCGTCGGTCAACGCGTCGGGCGCTCCGTCGAACACCAGCCGTCCGCCGGCCATGCCCACCAACCGGTCGCAATACGTCCGCGCCAACTCGAGCGAGTGCAGGTTGCACAGCACCGTCAGCCCGAAATGCTTGTTGATCCGCAGCAGCGAATCCATGACGACCTTGCTGCTCCGCGGGTCCAGCGACGCCACCGGCTCGTCGGCCAGGATGATCTCCGGCTCCTGCAGCAGCGCCCGGCAGATCGCCACCCGCTGCTGCTGCCCGCCCGACAGATCCTGCGCCCGCTGCGCCACCAGCGCCCCGATCCCCATCTGCTCGAGCGACGCCATGCCCAGCAGCATGTCGGCGCGGCTCCACATCTTCAGCGTCGACCGCCACATCGGCGCATGCGCCAGCCGCCCCATCAGCACGTTGTCGAGCACGTCGAGCCGCCCGATCAGGTTGAATTGCTGGAAAATCATCGCGCAGCGCCGGCGCCACTGGCGCAGCCCGCGTCCCGCAGCGCACCCACGTCCCGCCCGTCCCAGGTAATTCGCCCGCTGGTCGGCGTCGCCAGCCCGTTCAACGATCGCAGCAGCGTCGACTTTCCCGCGCCGGACCGCCCGATCACGCCCACGAACTGCCCGCGCGGCACCGCCAGCGTCAGATCGTCCAGCGCCTTGGACGCGCCAAACGCCTTCGTCAGCCCCTCGACCACCAGCAAATCGCTCAACCCCTCGTTACGGGGCGACGTCTAAGGTGTGGCGCTAAGTCAGCCCTAGTGAAGCTTCGATGACGCTCGCCGGCTCACCGCTTCCCAGCACCCGCCCGCCGGGTCCGTCGTGAAAGCCGCCATCCCGCCAGCGCCGCACCCGATACAGCGTCGCGAAGGTCATCGGCGGCGCCACCCCGCCCTGCCTGCCGACCAGCTCCGCGCCCCGCCGCACATTGTCGGTCATCCAGGCCGGCAGCCGGAGGTGATACGGATTGCGCGCCACCTCGCCGACATGCAGCGCCAACGCCGCCACCAAATCAGCCACGTCTGGCACCGACGACTCCACCAGCAAGTTGGGCGCCGCCATCGCCCCCCAGAACTCCGTCTCCACCACCGCGACGTCCAACCCCGGCACCGACGCCATCGCGTCCACCACCAGCAGGTGCGTCCCGATATGAGTGGGGTGCCAATCCGCCCGGTGCGGCACGAAGATCACCGCCGGCTGCTCTGCCTCGAGCAACGCCGCCATCCGCGCCACTGCCGCCGGCCAGTGCGCACCTTCCCGCCCCGCCGGTGTCACCCCTTCCAGCCCGGCCCGATCCGGCGTCACCAGCCCGAACCCGAGCGCCGCACACGCCGCCGCCTGCTCGTCCCACCGCGCCGCCCGCCGGGTGACCAAGCTGCCCAGCGTCACCGCCACGGTTGTCACCGCGAACCCGGCCTCCCGCCGCAACCGCAGTGGCAGCCCGCCCACGATTACCTCGTCATCCGGATGCGGCGCGAAGATCAGCGCCTTGCGCCCGGTCCCTAACGCCACCGAGGTACCTGCTGGCACCGCGACCGCCGCCCCGGCCGCCATCACGGCAGCAAGCTCCTCGACCCAAGCCCGATAAGAGTTCATGCCTC
>JBPBQE010000133.1:0-4511 GCA_050954595.1 Janthinobacterium lividum
CACCGCCACCGCCACCACCGCCTCCACCACCGCTTCCACCACCGCCCCCCGCGCCACTCCCGCCGCCTCCGCCTGGGCCGCCGCCAGGGCCACCACCAGGACCACCGCCACCAGGGCCGTTGCCGCCGCTGCTCCCACCTGCGTGTGAGCCGGGCGCGGAACCAGGGCTGGCCGCAGAACTCGCTGGCTGGCCACCCGGTTGGGCGCTCGAGGGGGTGGCACCTTGTCCTGTACTTTCTCCACCCCGCCCTTCATCCAAGGTGCCGGCCGCTGTCAACGAGCCATCAGAGTTTGACAACAGCAAGATGATCACGGGCCGATTTTCAGGAACTACGCCGAGTGTCGGCCCTCTCCTTACTTCCAAAGTTTCGTCAAGACGAAGCCCACCCGGCTCCGTTGACGCTATCGTTTCCAACACAGCGCGGTCGAAGCCGGGTCGCAACGCCAATAGCGGTGCAGGAACAATCGAGACGGCAGTCAAGCTGTGATCCGCCAAACTGCCCCGAATTCGAACGCGGGTGCCGACCAATGCCATGCCCTGTCGTCCCTGGACAACCAGTCCGCCGACACGCAAGGAGTTGCCAAAACGGACCAAGCGGCCCGTCAACAGCGTTTCGCCAGGGGGTGCGTTATCCAGCCGGCTGGCGACAATCTCACCATCGGAGCGACGGAAACCACTGACAGCAATCCACTGACCAACGATGGGCATTTCGCCCTGAACCTTGGCGCGGAGGCGAACACGCTGACCGGCGACGAGAAAACTCCCATCTTCAGCGTCGTGCTCGACCTGACCGATCACCTCATGCTCGACCATGACCACATCGGCAGACAAGCCGCTTGCGGAGGACTTGGCGATCACTCGCGCGATCTGGCCGACCTGGAGCGCGGAGTAAGGCGCTTCTACGCCGTCCATCTGGATGGTGCGGATCCGACTGCTCGCGATTTCAAACCCATTGACGATGAGGCTGCCGAAACCGGTAATTGCGCCGATGATTGCCGTTCCGCCTGTGCCGCCGATGCCACGATCGGCGATGCTCGGCGCGCCAGTGCCACCAAGGCCGCGATCGGCGACACTACCAGTTCCTCCCATTCCGCGTTCAGCGCGCTCGATGCCTGGTGTCACGGCACAGCTCATGATGGATAGAAGCACTAGCCCCATGGTGCCGTGCAGTGCTGACCGCCGCAGGGTCATGGACGTTCTTCAAACAGCCGGTCGGCTTCTGAGAAGAGATAAACGCCCACGTTCACGCGCTCGGTGGTATCGCCTTCCGGAATGTCGGCATCGACCAGACGAAGCGCCTCTCGATTAATATTCAGGAGCATACACTGCGCCACATTCCTTGCGTGGGCCCGTAGGCGCTGCGCCGCATCGGGTGACAGCCGATCATAGTGAACGCTTCGGTCGAGAAAGGGCGCCACATCCGACGCCGTGATATTGGCCACCGCAGCAGCGATGTGGTCATGCAAATTGCGGGAGAAATAGAACAGCTGCTCGGCTTGTCCCGGTTTCGGCACCAGGAACTCCTGCTGGAGAACAATGTTTCCACTAGGATCAATGGAAACCAATCCTTGGCTTATCCATTGTTCTAGAACCGTGCGTGGACGGAAATCCTTGGTGACGGATGCAACCAGGAGATCAAATGAAGGCTTGCCCTTCGGCGCAACCCGCGGTAACGGCCGTGGCTGGCCCGCCTTATCGGTCCAGGGCGCACCTCCCAGCCATCGCCCAATAATCTCGGTGCTGAGCGAAACGCCCTCGGGCAATTCCAGTTGTGCAAACGCTACACCACGTATACGCCGAAGTTCCTTACGGTGGACGCCGGTCAACAGACTAATTCGGCTGTCGGTCCGCGCTTTCGGGTCGGTGACTAGATCACGGCTAGCGACGTCGACGTAGAGCTGGCGCAACAGCTCCGCCAGACGCGGAAAAGGCACGCCCGCAACGATGAGTAACCGTATAAGCGGACGCATCAGGCGCCACACCAGCCGAAGTAGTACATCAGGGTCAGGTGTAGACAGACGATCGGGCACATCAACCTCGTATTGCGGCCGTCTCAGTCTCGAACGGATTGCTCACTGCCGGGAGTATTCTTCCTCAACGACGGGCCCGTCGTAAAGAGAGGACGGGTAGATCGGAGACACCCGCAACACGCTGACGGCACTGCCGAGCATCTGCCGCGTGGAGCAGTTCAACGAAGGTTGGCCTGCGAGCGCGATCCTTTTCAGGTTCGCCGCAGTCCCTCTCGAGCGATACCGCGTCCTGCGCAGATTTGTTCCGCGTCAGGCTCGTGGCATCGATAGCGCAATACGCTCTGCCAATATCACGCCTATTTATGGGAGACGCGACAAAGCCTTAAGAGCGCAGGGTTACGCGTCAGTGACGCGGCTGGCGGTCAACACCGAAACGTTTTGGCCGGATGGCCACGGCGGCTAGGACGCAGCCGAGCAGCAACAGCTTCGAACTGGGTTCGGAAACCGAGGTGCTGGTCGTCGTAGTCGCAGTCGTGAACGTCCCGGATACGGTGCATTTCCCGGAGGACGCGTCCGAATCGCAACCCAACGCGTCGCTGCCGATGGTGCCGGACGTCAAACTCTGATTGCCGCTGAAGTCGCCGTCACCGTCAAGCGCCGTGTATGAGATCGTGTCAGACAGAATGGTGCCGGTCGAACCGAACGTGAACGAGATGTCGAAGAGGCCGCCGCCATCGATCCCGCTCTGCGTCGCTGTGAAACCCGCTGACGTCGTGAAGCTTACGAGGCCGGACGCATCGCCATCATAGCTGGCACTGCCGAGCGATCCGTAACCTGAAAGACTGAAGCTTCCGGAAGCGACCGCCGCGTCGGTGATGTCCAGCACCAGGGTCACACCGACCGCAGCGGCGCCGTTCTGCCCCGTGTAGGTTGGCAGGCCGGTGTAGGTGTAAATTACGTCGGCTTTGGCAGAGGGGGACATCGTGCACGCCGCCGCGAGTACTCCGGCGATTGCATAGGCTGACATCAGTGTCTTTCTCATGTGCTTCTCCTTTTTTGGGTGACAGGAAAGATGCATCACCGTGCTGCCGCCCGCGGTACCGGTCCGCCTGGAGGGCCAAGGCGAACAGCCTCGCCGGGGATGGTGCGCAGGACGTCGAGCACGCGTACTCGAGCGGAAGCGGCGTCTGCAACGGCGATCTGGGCAGCGGCGACGATGGAGGCGCCGGCCGCACGCGCTGTGGGATCGGCTGAGAGCGAGACGCTGAGTTCGGCTCCATCGGGGCCAAGCAGCTTAACGTTGCCGGGAGCGATCTTAAGAACAGTGAACGCCCCAAGCCGACCTCCCTCGCCCGTCACGGCGCCGCGGCCTCGCACGTCGCTTACCGCGAAGATTGCCTGCCGGGTGGTGGACGTCAGGATCAGGCCCGTTAGCCGCGGTAGCGGGACGCGCATCTCGGCGACCGAGGCGGCGAGCCGTTCCGACGGGCGCCGAGACATGGAAAAAAGAGGTCGGGCCAGAATCTTTTTAACTAGGCTTTCGCTGTCGATGTCAGGGATCGAGGCCTTTGACGCGATCGCCTGCGTCTCTCGCGGCAGGGTTGGCGCTTCCGGCGCGTCTAGCCGGAGCGCGACGGAACCGGTTACCTCCCATGCAACGATGGCTCCCAACAGCGCTACCGTCACCGTGAGCTTTGCCGTCGTGGATTTTGCCGTCACCACCGTGCCGCCTCTACGGCGCAAGTTCGGCGGCGTCTGGGACCGACCCACGACGGGCGAGAGACGTCTCGATCATCTTGATCGAGACGGAGCAGACCGCAAGCGCGGCGACGAGCCAAGCCGCGTGGGCCACCAACATGTCGAGAACCGGGTCAATCGGATTTGGCCAGCCAAGGGCCCGGGCGGCCACCCATCCGAGCGCTGCGACAGCGGCGAAGGAAGCGCCAGCGATCCGGACGATCGTGTAGACGCGCGTGGTGCTGAGGATCAGCAGCCACGGCAGCGTGACCAGCACGATCGCAAGCTGCATCGTCTCGATACCTAGATTAAAGCCCAGGATGCCCGAGGCAAGCGTCCAGCGATCGAGGCCGAGTTCGCCGATGACGGTCGCGAATGCCAAGCCGTGGATGAGGCCGAAGAAGCCAGCAACCCAGTATTCCCGACCCGGAAAAACGGGACGGGCGGCGTGGATGGCCGATATGAGGATCGATACCGCAATCAGCACCTCGATCGGCGGTTCCGGCACGCGGACGATTTCGACGGCGCCGAGGAAGAGGGTCAGGGAGTGGCCAACCGTGAACGCAGACACGATGGCCGCAATGCGTTTAACGCTACGGCTAGGCGTGCCAATGCCGCTCCAGCGTCCGTTCTGCGCTACGACAGGTGCGGCCAGCAGTAACGTGAGCAGAAAGAGGATGTGGTCGGTACCTTCCGCAATATGCTGCATGCCGAGCGAGAAAATCCGCTCGACCCCGCGCCAGGCACTACCGCGTGAGCGGTCGATGACGATATCGGTCCGACGGCTGGTGAGTGCCCCCACC
>JBPBQE010000241.1:0-4506 GCA_050954595.1 Janthinobacterium lividum
CTTGAACGGCAAGGTGGGTATCCGAGGATCAAAGGGACGAACCTCCTACGTCGGCCCTGCCAGCCACGCCACCGGCCGGGTCCATGCAACAGCGCTGCGCGGGAAGTCAACCCCTTCCGCTCCGGCTAGCAGCTGCGAGGCTTATAGTATCGACGGCGCTTGGCGCGTCACGTGACGATAGGTCAGGAGTGACATGCCGCCGAGGATAACCAGCCCGCCGAGCAAGACGAACCCCGGAATGTAGGATCCGGTCGACCCATACAGCATCCCTACCAAGAACCCAGCCGCCGTGCCACCGCCGCCCGCGCCGACCCCGTTGATGATGCCAGCCGCCGGGCCCACCACCTGTGGGCGAACGCTGGATTGAATGATGGACCAGATATTGGGGGTGAAGCTGGCGGCATAATATCCAAGCGCGACCGTGATCAACGCCATTTTTGCCCATCCGCTGTCCACAAAGGCCAGTGTCACCATCAGAATGCCCGGAATTAGCAGGCCCAGTGCCGCGATCAGCACGCGTTGATTAGTCCGGTCGCTCAGCCGAGCGATCGGATAGGCCAAGAGCACGGCCATGACATACGGCACCGCACTCGCCATCGCTTGCGAGAACCCGGTAAATCCCAACGAACGTACCGCGAGCGGGATCCAGAGCGTGATGCCCCAGAACAGCATGCCTTGCGTGAGATAGCTGAAAACCAGCAGCAGGAATGGCGGCCCCCCGAGCGAGGCCAGCGTCAACCGCTCGGGGGCAGGTAGCACGGCCGGCGTGTCGTGAAAGGGCGCGTCACGCTCGCTGCCCAGTGTCGCGGCATAGAGCGGAACGACCAGGAACAGTCCCAGGCCGCCTGTCACGAAGAACAATATCCGCCAGCCAAAAGCGTCATAAATTGGTGTCAGCGCGACGAAGCCGAAAGCCAAAGCCAGGAACTGGCCGTAGTACTGGATCAGGGTGTTGGCGGTGGTGCGGTCCTCCGGCGCGAACCAGGCGCGGGCGAAGCGCGATTGCTGCGGCCAGTAGACGCCCTCTGTCACGCCCAGCACAAAGCGGCAGACCAGCAGCACCGCCACCGCGTCCGTGAAGCCGACGATCACAGTGGCGACCGACCAGATTGCCACGCACCAGATCACCACCGGCTTGGGGTCATACCGGCGCGTCAGCAAGCCGCCCAACACATTCGCCAAGGCGTAGCCGATCAGGAAGATGGTCAACGCCCAACTCGAGACCGTCGCGAAACGCGGGCCGGCAAACCCTAAATCCTGCGACAATGATGGCAACGCCACCGACAGGTTGGTCCGGTCTAGATAGGCTACGAATAAGCCTACAAATAACGAGACGCCGATCCGCCACCAGGGTGACGCCCTGACGACGGCGCCGGTTTGCAGGGGAATGGAGTTTGACATGGTGCAGTCCGTCCGGATCTGGGTTATGGCGCCGAAGCAACTTGAGCGTTCGTCCGTGGGGCACCAGTGACGAGCAGGACAATGAAGGCGGCGATGCCGAGCACGAGCAGGGCAGCCGCCGGTGCGATCATCGGCATGGTCGCGCTGCCGGAGGCCTGTGCGATCCACGGCATCAGATTCTGCGCCGCGAAGCCACCGAGGGCGGATCCGGAGACTATGACCGCCATGGCCGCCGCACCGCCCGCGCCCTTAAGAAACGGTTCCGGCAGCAGGCGCGGCGGCGTGGCCCAAAAGCACGGGATCATTAGATAGAGCGTGGGCGCGCCGAGGCTGAGCGCGGCGAAGCGGAGGACATTCGACACCGGCGCAATGCTGATGAGGAACAGCGCGACGCCAATGCCCGCCGCCGCCATCGCTGCCAGCAGCACGCTGCGAAACGTTGTCAACCTGCGCGGCAGGAAGAACAGCATGACCGAGGCCAGGCCCCACGGGATCATGTTAAGCAGCCCGTTGGTGCCGCTGCTGACGCCGAAGCTCTTGACCAACGTCGGCATCCAATAGGCGATGCCGTAGATCGCGACCGAGATGGTGCCGTAGCTGAGCGCCAGGACCAGCACCATGACCAGCGAACCGAGCGTCCAGGGCGCGCCGCCGTTGGGCTTGGGCGGAGCCGGGTCGCGTTGCAGCGCAGCGGCGAGGGAGTCGCGCTCGGCATCGCTGATGAAGCGGGCGTCCTTTGGCGTGCTGGGCAGAAAGATGAGCGTCACGATCGTCATCAACACCGCGGGCGTGCCCGTCACCAGGAACACCCATTGCCAGCCCTGGTAGCCGAGCAACCCCTCCAGCTCGAGCGAGTAGCCGCCAATCAAGGAGCCGAACATGTTGCCCAGGCTGCTGCCCAGCGTGAGGACGCCGATGATTCCGGTGCGTTGCTTTTGCGGGAACCACAGCGATAGATAAAAGATGATCCCCGGATACAGCCCGGCCTCGCACGTGCCGACCACGAAGCGGACGACCAGGAACCAGAAGGATGACGGAACAAAAGCCGTGAGCACCGTTGCGATGCCCCAGGTGAACATGATCCGGGCGATCCAGGGCCGGGCGCCGAAATAGTTCAGCGCCAAGTTACTAGGCACTTCGAAAATCAGGTAGCCGATGAAAAAGACCGAGGCGGCGAAGCCGAACTCCGCCTCGCTGATATTCAGCGCCTTGACCATGGTCAGCTTGGCGTATGAGATGTTGGCACGGTCGATGTAGGCGATCAGATAGATGATCGTTAGTAACGGCACCAATCGCCAGGTTACCCGCTTCAGCAGCGCGGTGTCATGATCGCCGTCCATCGTCATGTTCATCTCATTCCCCGGCCGCCTATTCATCGGCGGTATTTTGTTTAATTGAGTCGTCACTGCCGGAAGCGAAGCGACGCGGCAGTCCTGGGCGGCACGCGCGATCGGTGCCGCCAGGCCGCCAGCGGCTCGCGATGTTGGGTGTGCTACCGCCCGTTCTGTTTGCGCCACTTGGCGAAGCGGTCGAGGTTGCTCTCGTCCGTGGGCGGATACAGGCCGAACGTCTTCTGCCCGCCGCGCACCTGCTCGATGACGAAATCCTCAAACGCGGTCATCTCGACCGCCTCGTCGGCGATCGAGTCCGCGATTCCAGCCGGAATGACGATGCAGCCATCGGTGTCTCCCACGACGATGTCGCCGGGGAACACCGGGGCATCGCCGCAGCCGATCGGCACGTTGATGTCGATCGCCTGGTGCAGCGTCAGGTTGGTCGGCGCGGAGGGCCGGTTGTGGAAGCTCGGCATGTCGAGCTGCGCGATCTCCGCCGAATCCCGGAACCCGCCATCGGTCACGAGACCGGCGACACCGCGGACCATCAGCCGCGTCGCTAGGATACCGCCGGCCGACGCCGCGCGGGGGTCCTTGCGACTATCCATCACCAGCACCGCGCCGGCCGGGCATTCCTCGATTGCCCGGCGCTGCGGGTGGGAATGATTGCGGAACACGTCCATCGTGTTGAGGTCCTCGCGCGCCGGCATGTAGCGCAGCGTGTAGGCCGGACCGACCATGCTGCCGCCCTTGGGCGCGCTTAGCGGCACCACGTCCTGGATCATCTGCTTGAATAGCCCGCGCTTGAACAGGGCGCTGGCCAGGGTGGCGGTGCTGACGCCGCGCAGTTTGTCGATCGTGCTCATCAGTAGATCACCGGTTCCGAAACGGGAGCACCGAATTCGGTGCGGAGGAAGTCGAAGTCGCAGCCCTCATTGGCCTGCTGGATGTGTTTGGTGAACATGAAGCCGTAGCCGCGTTCGAACCGCGTTTCCGGCTGCACCCAAGCCGCCTTGCGGGTCGCCAGCTCCTCGTCGGAGACGTTCATGCTGATGCTCCGCGCGTCCACGTCCAGCGTCACGATATCGCCGGTTTTGAGCAAGGCGAGCGGGCCGCCGATATAGCTCTCCGGCGCCACATGCAGCACGCATGCGCCATAGCTGGTGCCGCTCATCCGCGCGTCGCTCATGCGCAGCATGTCGCGGTGGCCCTCCTTCAGCAGCTTCTTCGGCATCGGTAGCATGCCCCATTCCGGCATCCCCGGCCCACCCTGCGGCCCCGCGTTGCGCAACACCAGCACGTGGTCGGTCGTGATGTTCCAGCTTTCGTCGTCGACGGCTTTCTTGAGGCTCGGATAGTCGTCGAACACCACCGCCGGGCCGGAGTGCTTCAGGAAGCGCTGGTCCATCGCTGCCGGCTTGATGACGCAGCCGCCGGGCGCGAGGTTGCCGTGCAGCACGGCGAGCGAGCCCTCGCCATAGACCGGGTTGCTCAACGGGCGGATCACGTCGTCATTGTAGATCTTCGCGCCCTCGATGTTCTCGCCCACACTGCGCCCGGTCACCGTCAGGCATGACAGGTCCAGATGTTCGCGGATATTGTTCATCAGGCCGCGGATCCCGCCGGCGTAGAAGAAATCCTCCATCAGATACTGGTTGCCGCTGGGCCGCACATTGCCGATCACCGGAACCCGGCGGCTGTAATGCTCGAAATCGTCCAACCCGATCTCCTGCCCGGCGCGGCGCGCCATGGCGATCAGGTGGATGATGGC
>JBPBQE010000307.1:0-4499 GCA_050954595.1 Janthinobacterium lividum
GTTTCGATGGGACAACGCCCATTCTTCCAACTGCTCTGCAGGAAGTCGTGCCATCTCGTCGTTAGTATCGATGCCGAGTGCCGCGTCCTCTACGACGTCCAAGCCAAGGTGCTCGAGAAAGGCAATTTCCCTTCGATGGACGGACTGCACGTAAGGTGACAGCAGCACGACCCGACGCACTGCCAATGTACCGAACGCAGCGGCTAGCGCGTCCGAGGTGACGAGGCCCGGGATACCGGTCGCCGCCGTTATGCGCTGTCGGATTGCGGGCCCGGATTCCGGGGAGGCGGTGGTCACAGCCGTGCAATGGAACACGATCCGGTCGACCCGGGCATCAGCGAGTAGCCGGGCCGCATCTTCCACGCCTTCCTCCATGATGCGCAACTCCGCGTCGGAACTACCGCGCAGAGCCAAGCGGGTGAACAGGGCGCTAAAACCCGCGGGCAGCATTGCCTTGATCTGTGGCTCGGCTATGACGTTGCCAGATGGCACAATAATACCAAGCCGGAAACGATCGCCGTATTCGATTGTCGGAGCCGGACGGGCAAGCACGATACTCATGCGGCAAGGTCCAGGTCGGCTCGGGCTGCTTCCAGATAGGTTCGATTGATATAATCCGCGGCTCGGGTCTTAGTCCGGTTCGGCAGGGCGCGGATCAGGCCGCTGATGTCGATGAGCGCCTGCACTGCTGCGTCGCTGGCGTCCCCGTTGCGCGGGAAGATCTCCGTCTCGACGTACTCGTCCCAGGCGCGGTCGGCATAATTCCGAGCCACGCCGGTTTCCCTGATGGCGATGTCGGCTGCTCCTTCGCGATTTGCGTAGAACCAATCGTGCGCGCGCAAGAAGGCACGCATGAAGCGGACCACCAATGCCCGGTTCTCAACTGCCCAGGGACCCAACACGTGCAGCGAGGTGAACTGGAAGTCCGGAAACTCGGTGCGCGGGTCGGCCAGGGTCGGGTAACCGGCATCTGCCGCGATATAGTTCAATGGCGCTCCCTGCAGACCGGCATCTATCTCGCCGCTCTGCAGCTTTTCCCACCGCGCCAGGATCGGGCCGACGGCGGTGATGGTATAGTCCGCAGGATGATGCAGGCCATGCGCTTCGAACAGCTTCATGATCAGCGATGAGCTCCCGGCTTCCAGGGAGGACACCCCAACCACCTTGCCACGCATGTCCGCGAACCCACGGATGTTCTTACCCGCGACCAACGAGAAAGGCAGCCGATTGACGTTGCCGCCAATGATCTCGCTCTGGCCGCCGGTCTCGCTATCGAGGATGACGTGTTCGGTAATCCCGTAGGCGAGGTGGACCCGACCGTCGGCCAGTCGATTGCTGACTTCATCTACCCCTTCGTGGAGTTCGACGGTAAGCTCGATGCCTTCGTCGCGGAAGAAGCCGCGGTCGACCCCGATCCAGATAGGCATGTTGAAATAGTTGCGGGAAACGGCGGCGAAGCGCAGGGGTATCATGGCAGTAATCCTTTCGCGGTTCAGATGCCGGGCCGGACGACGAGGCGTTCCCGGCCCGTGATGGCGTCCCCGCCGATTGGCGATCGAGTGAGTAGTAAGGCAGTCGCGACCCCGGCGAGCAGCAATACGCCCGCCACCACAAAGGCACCGGAATAGCCGAGCGGCGAGGCGACGATGTAACCCGTGGCAATCGGGGCCACGACGCCAAAGCTGTTGCCGCCCAGGATGAGCAGGCTCGTGGCGGCCCCGGCCTGGGTTCCATCGACCAGCAGATCGTTCGTCAGGGCAATGTTCATGCCCATGGCGGTGGACACGCAGGTGAGCGAGATGCTGAACAGCGCCAGGATCAACCAGATGTTTGTGACGTAAGGCGTCAGCAGGATCACCGAAGACACCAACAGTGCTGCGGCGATCAAGTAACGGCGCCCACCGGTTGACGTGTCGGTGCGGCGTAGGATGCGGTCGCTGGCGATGCCGAGTAGCAGGCCGAGCGGGACAGCGGCGGCGTAGGGGATTGCCGAGAACGCGCCGCTTTTCATGACGTCCAACCCGCGCGTGTCTGCCAGATAAGTCGGTAGCCAGGTCATGAAGAGATACAGCGTGTAACCGGCGCATCCCTGCGTCAGGGCAAGGCCCCACATGGAGGGACTGCGCAATAGGTTTCCGATCGGCGCCCGTTCAGCTACCTTGGCCGGTTCCGCTCCTCGGTCGGCAAGGATCAGTAGTCGTTCCGACGGGTCCAACCAGGTCGCCTGTTCCGGCGTGCGATAGGCAACGTACCAGATGATCGCGAGCAGGGCACCGATCCCGCCCGTGACGTAAAACGACTCCCGCCAACCAAACTCGGCGACCAGCCAACCGACCACCGGCGCACCCATCGCCAGTCCGGCATACGCTCCGCTGTTCAGCACGGCGGCCGCGATCCCGCGTTCGCTGCGCGGCGCCCACTCGCGGATGACCCGACCACCCGCCGGATAGCTTGCCGCTTCACCGACGCCAAGCGCCAAGCGGCTGGCGAACAGGCCACCGTAGGTCGTGGCCACTCCGGTCAGCACTCCCGCAATCGACCAGATTAGGAGGCTGCCCGCAGTTACCGAGCGCGCACCCCAACGGTCGACGGCCATGCCAAGCGGCACCAGGCAAACCAGGTAAGTCCACAGGAAGGAGGAGAAGATGTAACCGAGTTGCACCGGCGAGAGCTGATACGTTGCAGCGATGGCTTTCGCCGCGACTGACAGGTTGATGCGGTCGACGTAGCAAAGAGCCATCATGAGGAAGATGCCTGCGTAGACAAGGAAGCGGCGCTTCCGGACCATTGTTATCTCCCGTGAAACTGTTTTTTGTTGCGGGGAGATTAGGAAGTCAGGCCGCTTGCCGCCACAGGATGACGTGCATACGACAATGCAGGACATGCATAGTGCTTAAGGAGCTTACCCCTGACATGCGAGGGTCTAAGACGCTGAGGCAAGTCGATCTGAACTTACTCGCCGTGCTGGAGGTACTCGTCGAGGAGTGCAGTGTATCCGCGGCAGCCGAGAGGCTGAACTTGAGCCAATCGGCCACCAGTCACGCTCTTCAACGACTCCGAAAGCTCCTGAACGACGAAGTGCTTACACGCGAGGGAGGAAAAATGCGGCCGACTCCCGTAGCGGTGCGGCTCATGGGATCGATACGGCCCGCTTTGGGACAGATTGCGGCGGCACTGAACGAGCGGGAGAGCTTCGATCCTGCTACCAGCACACGCACGTTCGTGCTCCGTATCTCGGAATATCTCGCACCAACCCTGCTTGCACCACTGTGCACGCTCCTCCGCCGAACGGCTCCTGAGGTACGTCTCGTCATCCTGCCAATCGGCCCGCCAGAGATGCGGGGCATCGAGCCCGGAGAGATCCATATCAGGGCCGAGCGCGGTCGCCGCGGCTCCGCCCGCCCGACCAGCAGGACGCTGTTCGAGGATGAGTTCGCAGTGATGATGTCGGCCACTCATCCGGCAGCTCGGGATGCGATGACGCTCGACCGTTATGTCTCGCTCCGTCATCTCAAGGTCACGGCGGACGCAGTAGGCACCAACATGATCGACGAGGCCCTTGGTCGACTTGGACTGAGCCGGGACGTCGTGATGTCGGTTCCGAGTTGGTTCGAGATACGCCGGGTCGTGGCGGAGACCGATATGATCACCGCCGTGCCGCGGCACTGGATGATGGATCCAAGCTTGATCGCGGGCTGCGTGTGCCATGACCTGCCGCTGTCGGCCGTGGTTCTCTCGGTGGATCTGACCTGGCATCAATGGGATGCCGACGATAGCGGTGAAGCCTGGTTGCGGGATATGGTGACGAGGTTGCTGAAGCCGCGAGCCGAGGGAGCCACGTAAGCCGACCATCGACGTTGTGCGCTTTGCATCGAGACAACTCACCGATCGCGAACCTCGTCGTTAATCGCAATTTCCAGACGTGCTAACGCCAATGCTGGTTCACGATCATTTCGTGTGCCCTGAACGTTGGGGCATCGCCGACCTCCAGAGCAACTGCTAGCTCGTGCGTTGCTACTGTTGAGCCAGGTTCTGAGCCCCCCGACCATCGTGCGCCCGGAGAAAACTTCGACACGCTACCGAGTTTTTCGAAGTATGCGGGACCGGATGGGATCGAAGGACGACGCCATGATAATCGACTGCAGGCCTTTGATGAGATGGGGGGAAGTCTCCGTTGCTGCTTCAGTTCTCACGAGCACTTCCTTGGCGCAGAACGCACGACCAGACGCGCTGCATTCGTGCCCTCGACCAGTCTTGTTCCCCTGTTTTCACGGCTTCATTGCTCCTCTCAGGTGATATCTTAAGCTGACACTCTTACTATTGCAGGACTAGGCTTTAGCCGGTGTCTTCGAACTTTGTGTCAACACAGAACCTGGAACTCAAGCTCGCTGCGACTGGCGCCGAGCCAAAGGCGAGCAGGTGGGCGGTCAGACGGTCGTCGTCTCCTGGCAGACTAGTTTGTTATGCGGCGCGCCACCGGGCAACAAAGGCGCGCCACT
>JBPBQE010000420.1:0-4481 GCA_050954595.1 Janthinobacterium lividum
GGGTTATGACTACAGCCGGTTCTGCAGCCTGTATATCGGCTGGGTCAGCTAACGGAACAGATCACCTGCAACATGATGTTCGACTGGTTCGTTGGGCTGTTGCTGGACGGACCGGTGCGGGACGTGACGATGTTCACCAGATTTCGCGAGCGACTATTGCACGGCGACATCGCCAGCAATGTCTGGCCGCGACGCCCCCAAGGTCAAAGTCGCTATTGTCGGATGAGCACTTTTCGGTGGAGGGCAACCTTATTCTTGCGGCCGCAAGACGGCGTCAGGCGAGCACGAGCGCCATGCTCGCCATCGCCACCGCCGCGGCTGCATCGAAAGCGCGGCTCAGGGCGGGTCGGACGAGCAAACGCGAGAAATGCCGGGCCCCGAAGGCGAGAAGACCGAATTTAAGCAACGACCCGGCCAGCGACCCAGCGGTGAAGATGCTCAGCGCTGCGGTCTGCATCGTTGCCGCCAGGCCGCCCATAATCAGAACCGACTCGGTCCAGGCTAACGGATTAAGCAGACTCACCACCGTCGCGCCGACGACAACCTGTCTAAGGCGCAGTGTGGCGACCGTGGCTTGGTGGCCGATCTGCCCGCGGCAGGCGCTCAGCAGCATGCGGATGGAGCCGATCGCGAGATAGAGGCATCCGGCTAGCCGCAATGCGAACGCTGCGACCGGAATGGTGTCCAGAACCGACGCAAAGCCAAGAACGGCCAGGCTCATCAGTAGGGCATCGGATCCGAAACAGATCGCCACTGTCACCATGAGGTGCTGCCGAGACAGGCCCCGCTTCAAGACGAAAACATTCTGCGGGCCCAAAGACAGCAGGGCAGATCCCGCGGAGGCAAATCCCAAGACGAACGCGTTGACTTGGAGAGTGGGGGTCATTGCGATCGTCCCGCCGCAAGCAGCGGCAGGAGCCGGCCGAGGGTCATCCAGAGCCCCCAAGCCATGGGCAACCCGACGCTGACCCAGGCGACGACCAGCCCAGCGTCGAGGGCTCGGCGTGGCGGTAAGTGCCGCTGCGCCGGACTGGGCGGGGCAGGCCACAAGTCGAGACCGAAGCGGCTGGCGGGAATGGCCCGGATCGAAAGGTTGGCCGCCAAGGCCACCGCTAGCAGAGCGGCCAGCCCATGCAGGGCCGATCCATAGGCCGCCTGGTGTCGGTCGGCGTCTCGCAACGCACCCACAAGCACCGGGCCGGCAACGGCGGCGACCGACCACGCCGTCAGGACCCGGCCCTGAATCGCCGACACGTAGCCGGGACCGAACAGGTCCGCGATGTAACCGGGAACGAGCGCGAAACCGCCCCCGAATAACGTGATCGCCACGCACACCAAGGCGACGAACAGGGTCACGTTGCCTGACCGCGCCACCGCCGGCGCAACCGCGTAGAGCACAATACCGAGGGCGAGCACCAGGCTGAACACCGGCTGGCGCCCCCATCGGTCGGAAAGCCACGGCCACCACAGGCGTCCGGCGACATTGAATACAGAGAGCAGCCCGGTGAAGCTCGCGGCAATGGTCCCAAGCTGCAAGCGCTGGACCGGGTTCAGCGCATCCATCGTCGTACTACCAAGGCCGAGCAATCGACCTCCGAAGAGGTCCTGCAGCATCAGTGCAGCCCACCCGAGCACCCCCATACCGACGCTCGTGTTGAGCCCTAGCACCAACCACAGCAACCAGAACTGGCGCATCCGCAGCGCACTGGTTTGGTCGATGCTGCCACGGGGCTGAGGCGCGGTCGGCTGCACTTTCATAGAAGCCTGCCAGCCCGGTGGCGGCTGACGGTAGGCGAGCGCGCCGGCCGACATAGCCGCTAAGTTGAGAACGGCCAGCACCAGCATCGTTTGCCAGGCGCCGACTGAGTTCGGGCCGCGGAAATGATCCATCAGCAAAGCTGCCAGGGGCGCACCTACCATCGCACCGCCGCCGAAGCCCATCACCGCCAAACCGCCGGCCAGGCCGCGCCGATCCGGAAACCAGCGCATCAGCGTCGAAATCGGCAGCACGTAGCCAAGCCCCAACCCGACACCGCCCACCCCGCCATAGCCGAGCAGAACTACCCAAAGCTCGTGCCGCCAGATACCGAGGGCGGCTAGAACGTGACCCCCCGACCAGCACAGCGCGGCGACGATGCCCGCCTTCCGCGGCCCGACCCGCTCAACCCAACCGCCGAGGAGCGCAGCCGACCCGCCGAGCACAAGGAAGAAAAGGCTGAACACCCAACCAATTTGGCTGATCTGCCAGTCACAGCTTGTCCGTATCAGGGCCTGCCAGATACTGCCGCCAAGTGGACAAGTGATCGGTGCGGAAATACCGACCGCACGCGAGAGAGGCTGAAGAAAGACGCTAAAACCGTAGGCGGTGCCGATGCAGAGATGGATGGCCAGCGCGCAAGCGATAGCCAGCCAACGATTGTAATCGGACCCGGCAATACTGCGCTCCCTGGCAAGCCAGGCCGACCGGACCGCAGCATGTGGGAGAACGTCGTCTCGTCGCATCCCAACTCCACCCCAACTGCAACGTCACAACAAGCTAGGTGAGCTAAACCGGGTCAGGGGTGATGCGCATCACCCATTAGGGTGAACTGCTCAGCCTCGTGGGGTCGCGGCGAGGATACGGCTTAACAGGGCGACCAGCTTGCCGCGCCCGCGCGCGCCGGTTTTAGCGCCGATGCTCTTCGTTTGTGACCGTATCGTTTCAATACCAACGTTCCGCTGTGCCGCGACCTCCGCCAAGTCGAGGCCGTCCGCCAGCGCCCGGGCGGTCGCAGCTTCAGCTCGGGTGAGCCCGCAGGCTTGTTGGAGCACGTGTTCTGCGCCCATGTGCCCGCGACCGGGATCAAACACCGTGAGCACCGCAGCGCCATGGCTGAACACATCCTGCGCCGTTCCCACCAGAGGCATGCCTGAGACGACGAGCGGTTGCCCGAAGGCGCGAGGCACCGACACCGGACCAGCCAAACCGGCCGACCCCGGCGTGATCAGCCCGTGGATCAATCCGCGCAGCGCGGCATTACTTGCCGGGCTCATCGTTGCGAGGTGTCCGCGCACGAGGCTGAGACCGGCGCCGAGCACTTCCGACGCCATCGCATTGGTGCGACAAACCCGGCCAGATCGGTCGAGCAGAAAGGCCGGCAGATCCAGGCACGCCAACGCATCGAGTGAGCCGACAGCCCGTGACTCGCTGAATGCCAGAGCCAAGGAGCCGGCCCGGCGAAGATGCGGCAGCATACGTGCGATCGCCTCAAGTTCGGACTTTGCGAACGGCTCGTCCTGAGACCGGCGCTGTGGCGAAAGGGTCAGCGCCGAGGATGCAGATTGAGCGACAAAGACGCCAGCGAACCAAGCGAAACCATGCGGACGCAGGAATTCCTGATGGAACGGGTCACGTCGGTACTCTTCGGCGTCGAACAGCAGCCACTCGGTCTGTACTTCGATACCGCGCTGTGCGAGCAGCCTCCCACGTTGGATTGCTGCGTTACGCTCGTGCCATCCCGCGGCGAAGAAGGCGTCAATCGACCCAGCCAATCCGGCCGAACAAAGATACCGCGGTCGGGCGACCGCTTCGTGGAAAAGCAGCAGAGAGCCTTCTGCACCTGTCGCATCACTGAACTGCTGCAGCGCCATTTGCCAAAGAGCGGGGTTTCCTGCCGCCTCGTAGAAGCGGTCGATACTTGCCGGCAACGCACCGGACCGAACCTCGCGGCGGGATGTTCGTTTCACTTCATCATCATGCCTAAGGTAAGCGCGACGGTCGAGTCTCGATCTCCTATCCTGGTTTGCAGGTCGTGTCCCCCCTGGTGGTGTAGGAGCGGTGGGTAAGTCGCCTGCCGAAGCGACCAGCGAGAGTGTGGCGTAGGCGGGCGACTATCCACGGCGGTGGCCACCGTGGCGGTGCTGGGTAAGGGTTGAGGTGCGAAACGCAACTCCGACCCGAGGACCACCACGATGACCAACGACAAGATCGCCCTTCAAGCGCTGCTGGAGAAGACCTCCGATGCAAGCATGCTGCGCGACATGATCAGCTTCGCCGCCGAACGCCTGATGGCGTTGGAAACCGAGCCGTTGTGCGGCGCTGCCCCTGGCGAGCGCAGCGCCGAGCGGATCAGCCAACGCAACGGTTATCGCGACCGCGACTGGCACACGCGCGCAGGCACGGTCGAGCTGCGCATCCCGAAGCTGCGCCATGGAGCCTACTTTCCAGGCTTCCTCGAGCCGCGGCGTATGGCCGAAAAGGCACTCACAGCCGTCATCCAGGAGGCCTACATCCAGGGCATCTCGACCCGCTCCGTCGATGACCTGGTCAAGGCACTCGGGATGGACGGCATCAGCAAGAGCCAGGTTTCCCGCTTGTGCGGCGAGATCGATGGACGCGTGCACGCGTTTCTCGACCGCCCGATCGAAGGCGATTGGCCGTATGTGTGGCTCGATGCCACCTACGTCAAAGTCCGCCGCGATCATCAGATCGTCTCCGTCGC
>JBPBQE010000440.1:0-4472 GCA_050954595.1 Janthinobacterium lividum
AGCGCGGTGATCTCGGCGGCTGCCTTACCAGAAGGTTCGGATTCCTGAGGCGTCAGTCCGTCGCGGCTGGCGTCACGATGCACCTTGAGACGATGTAACACCGCGGGCGCCATGGTCAGACCGATAGTTTCGAACACCTCGCGGGCTGCGTCGACCTCGCTGCGGCTGTTAGGCGTGACGAGGTTGAGTACTGCCAGGGCGGGCTTGCCCGTAGTGCGGGCGAGGCGGGCGGTACGAGTGATCTGTTCAAAGGCCTCAATGTCGGCAGTACAAGGAATGATGACGAGGTCGGCGCTCTCGACAGCAGCGGGCGCCTCGCTGCTGCGAGCAGGCGGTGTGTCGATTACGGCGAGGTCGCACCCGGCCGCAGCGGCGCGGGCAAGCTCATCAGCCAAGTCGTTCTCAGTGGTGAAGCGCACGAGTGGCAGGGGCCGGTCGCGGCTGGCGCGGCGGCGTCCCCACTGCGTCGTGGTCTGCTGGGTGTCCATGTCGAGGGCAAGTACGTTCAGCCCGTCGCCAGCCGCCGCTGCCGCGATGCAGCGGGTCAAAGTGGATTTCCCGACCCCACCCTTGTTCATAGCGACGGCAATGACCTTCATGAGGCATAACCCAATGTTCAGTTGTGCATTTGTGCACAATTGCACACCTAAACATTTGCAGAGTTGCAAGGAGCCGTCAACGGCGCTGCACGCGGGCAACAAAAGCTATTACCTATAAATTCTTGAGCACCTCCGCGCATTTGTGCACACATGCGTTTGTGCACATGTGCACAAACATGCGACGAGAATGGCCGGGTTGCAGACCAGGGATCTAACCCACTCGCGCTACCACGCCCCCAGCCAACGCCAATAATGCCAACGGTCATGATCTCTGACACAAAGGTAGGCGAAGAACCGCCCTCGCTTAGGTCTAATCGTGGGGACGTCTTTGCAACCGAGCTGCCGGAGCGGCTACTCGTCCCACGGATTGACGATCGTTAAACCCACGCCCTCGAAGTCGGCCACGTTGCGGGTGACAACGCTCGCCCCCTGCGTGCGCGCAATCGCGGCCAGCATGAGATCAATGGTCCCGCTCGGACGCCCGACCTTCCGGCGCGCTGCGAACACCTCGGCATAGACCGAAGCGGCCTCGATGTCGAAAGGCAGGATGCGACCGTCGAAGTCGTCAGCGAACATGGTGCGCGCGGCCTCTTCCAGGTCGGAGCGGCGACGCCCGCTCGGAATGATGGCAAGGCCGGAGAGGATTTCTGTCTGGCATATGGCGGCGGTGAACAGCTCATCCGATGGCTGGCGGAGGATCCAGTCCGCAACTTTGCGCTCCGGTTCAGGACGCATGATCTCGGAAAGCATGTTGGTATCGAGGATCAACATCAGTCGAACCGAGGCGGCTCGCGGACCGGCTCGCGCGGCGGCAGTTCGAGATCGACCCCGCCCAGCGATGCGAAGCGGGCGCGGACTCGGTCATACAGGTGACGCGTGGGAGGAGCCTCCTGCGGCGTTAGCGCGGTTTGCAGGATAACGCGTGCCTCCGCCTCCATCGACTGACCATGCTGGGCGGCACGGACGCGCAGCCGCTCCTTAAGGGCCGGGTCGAGGTTGCGAATGGTAATGGAAGCTGGGGCAGGGTGTCTGCTGGCATGCATACACTTTTTGTAATCAATGATTGCATTGATGTCAAAACACAGCGTGTCGCGGTGCCAAGCGGGGTGTTATGATCTGAAACGTCAGTTTCAGGATGTTCCTTGGTCCGCATCCAGTCAATTTGGGGGGGGGCGTTTGGCCCAAACTCAACTGCCTCATGTATTTTCAAACGGACACTGAGACTGAACACCTAATTCTGCATATTTTTTGATGTTGACTCGATAGAGTTTAATAAAATATTGGCAGACTTGCCATTGTCCTCCGATCCATGTTCAATTGTGACGACTTGCGGGGTCATTCCCTGTCTGGCAATACAGTGTCGGCTAAGCAAGCCAGGTGGCACTTCCCATTTCACCATTGTGGTTTCGTTCACGTGGACTACCAGAGTCTGTGTAGGGCCTCCTTCCAGGCCACTAGCCGCACGCAGAGTGAGACATGTCCTAAGTTCCTCCCCGGCAACGGTCACTGGCGGGAGCATCAGGACAGCCCGTGCGCCGCCCATCCACGAACCTTCCACGGTTGGCAACGTCCAGCCTGTCCATAAATAGGGCTGCAATCCTGGCCCACTGGTTACAGCCCCACCGAACGGCGGGAGCGCACTTAGGACGTCTGATCCCGGGTCTTGAAACAGGATGGGATGCGACCAGACCAGAATGTCGTAACCTTCCCAGGAAAGGGTCCTGTCCGGTAGCCCAAACGAACGGATTGCCAGCGCGCGACAAGCGGCACGATTTGGGCACAGATCAGGATCTGGAGTGGCTACAAAGAAATGCGTCGGATCTGAGCCGGCATCGCTCGGTAAATACCAGCTATCAAACGTTTGACTCTGAGTTGGCTGAATCGGCAGCATGCCGCCTAATGCACTGACCGGCCGTATCGTGACGGCACCCGCCGTGCGTAGGCTGCTCGAGTTCGCGTCACTGCCCCAATAGCCTCCATAACCGTAATGCAGGTCATGAGCCTGAAGAAACGCGGTGAGACGATCCTGCCAGCCGGGTACCGATACCGATGCTTCCCGTATTGGGGTCCAGGGCACGCTCAGGCCGGCGACCACGAACAGCAGTCCCACAATCCCGAGCGCCGCCGAGCTTAACCACCATCGCGCAGACAGCAAAGTCACGGCCAGGAATAGTGGAAGGGTGAAATAGGAGTTGAGCACCAGCCGCGTGAGGCTGAAGTCTGTTGGCATGGCGGAAAGTCCGAAGGCGGTCAGGGTTGCTCCTGTGGAAAATAGGCACAACAAGGCCAGAAGCCCTTCAGGCGCTTCAAGACGGCCTTGAAGGCGCCTGCAGCCGGTGACGCCGAGGACAAGCAGGAATGCCAGGAAGAACAAGGTTGCCGCGCCGGGCCAGACCCGTTGATCGCCAACAGACACGGGGATGACGCTGAACAAAACGCCGAGGCCATGCAGCGCCAGAAGCAGGTGCCAGGGTATGTCGCCCAGGCTACCTCGGTCGAAGTGCAGTGCCGTCAACGCGGGCAGCAACCCGAATGCATGACTGCCGGCAAGCCAGGATGGAATCGTCGAGACGCCAACCCAGACGGACATCCGCCGAATGCGTCCCCTTGCCAATACGATCCCGCAAGCCGCCATCAGCCCCAACGGAGCCAAGAACCCCGCTCTCCCCCATGGATCGGAGATCGTCGCCACCAGCAGCGCCGCCGCCGAGGCAAGCAGCAGACCGGGCGAGCCGCCGCGCAGGCATGCAAGCACCGGCAGTAGTGCGAGCAGAGACCAGAACGTCGTGACATCATGGCTGGCGGGATGGGCAAGAAATCCCGCTCCCGTCAGACTGATCGGACTTGCAAACAGCAACGTGCCGCTCAGAAACAAAGCGCATACAGTGCCAATCGATCGCCAGGCAAGCAAGCCGACAATCGCGCAGGACCCCACAAAGAACATCCAGCCTATTGCGGCGGGCAGCCATGGATGATCGCCAAACATAAGCTGTAGCGGCAACTCGGGCAAGATAACCGAGAATAGCCAGTTGTCCTGGGTGTAGTGCCACTGGGATATCGCGGAGAAACCATGGCGCCTTACTGCTTCGTAAAGCAGTGAGGATGTGGCCATGTCGGCATCAGGGTCTCGACCTAAACAAACGACAGCGCTGTGGACAAGGCCGAGGACCACGAGGGCAAGGCTGCTACCCAGAGCAGCGACTGACCTTGCCTCCGAAGTCGCGGGCCGTAGTCGGGTATGCGCCGTCATGCAGGTACTCCGGTCAGGATATTTCGCCTGGATCGGCGCTCTTTCGCGTCATGTCATGCCTGATCCTCAATCCCAAGGGGGTCTCTCCGTGCTCGGCATATTGGACCCAGAGGGTTGCCGTCTGAGGCTCTGATAGCCGCTTGCTCCAGGGACGAGGGACATGCGGAGCGGAGCCGAGTTCCTTCGTGTGCCTCCAGGCTGAAACGCTGGAGGATCGCGCTTTGCCGTCTGCCGCAAAACGATTATAAGAATGAAGGATCATAGTCTGAGGCGGAAATGCTGGCTAAAGACGGTTTAGCTTTTTTTACGATATGCTCAAATAACTATGTGAGCATGGCCGGAATATTTGTGAACTCTGTTCTTGTCCATCATCCTGAAGCCGATATATACTTGTGCTTAGCCGATACTCTGGTTGACGACCCAACGTTCTACCCGCACGGCTGCAAGGTCATTCCCGCGTCGGGCCTGGATATCCCAGGGTTCGACGCATTTTCCTTTCGGTACGATGTGATGGAATTCAACACAGCGCTTAAGCCGTTCATGTTCCGCCACCTGCTCGCCCTGGACTATGGAGCAGTGCTGTATTTCGACCCTGACATCGAGATCTTCCATCGTCTTGACGG
>JBPBQE010000450.1:0-4467 GCA_050954595.1 Janthinobacterium lividum
GCTCAAAAGGAACATCCCGATCCGCAACTTGTTCAACCCATGGATCGACTGAGCGGCCAAGCTGAACAACCGTAGCGCCACCACGCCACCCGACCTAAACCAGCGCCAAACACAGCCGCCCCCTCCCCCACCACGCACAAGAAGCCACCCCATGACCCTCCCCGACCTTCTAACCCCAACCTACCTCCAAATGCTCCGAGCCCTCTCAACCTGGCTCGACAAAGCCGAAGCCCAAACCCCACCCGCCCAAGCCGAAGCCCTCCTCACGGCCCGCCTAGCCCCCGACATGTTCCCCCTCTCCACCCAGATCCGCTTCACCTGCGTCCAGGCCCACGAAGGCATCGCCCGCCTCCGCCAACAGCCCCTCCCCGCCGCAGCCACCACCCTGCTTGAGGAAGGCCGCAACGCCGCCGAGCACCCCGGCTCCTTCGCCGAAGCTCGCGCCCGCATCGCCGAGACCGTCGCCGCCGTCGAACAGGCCGCCGCCACCATGCCCGCCATCGACCCGGCCACCCCGATCGCCCACGCCCTCCCCCAAGGCATGATCTTCGACCTCACCGCCGAGCAATACGCCCGCGACTGGACGCTGCCGCAATTCTACTTCCACCTCATGACCGCCTACGCGATCCTCCGCGCCCAGGGTATCCAACTCGGCAAGGCCGACTACGTCGCCCACATGTTCCCCTACCTCCGCCCCGGCACCCTCCCCACGCCTTAACCCCGACCACCCCCCAACACCCATGCCCCCAACCACCCCCACAATCCTAGAAACCTACCAACGCCACGGCCCCGCCTGGGCCGCCCTCCGCGGCACCCACCTCACCGAAACCCCCTGGCTCGACCGCTTCTGCGCCTTCCTCCCGCCCGCCGCCGAGATCCTCGACATCGGCTGCGGTTCCGGCCGCCCCCTCGCCGCCGAACTCCTCCGCCGCGGCCACGCCCTCACCGGCATCGACGGCAGCCCGGCCATGCTAGCCCTCTTCCGCCGCAACCTCCCCGGCACCCCCGCCCATCTCGCCGACATGCGCCACCTAGCCCTCGGCCGCCACTTCGCCGGCCTCCTCGCCTGGGACAGCTTCTTTCACCTCTCCCCGGACGACCAACGCGCCACAATCCCCCGCTTCGCCGCCCACGCCGCCCCCGGCGCCCCACTGATGTTCACCAGCGGCGACGCCGAAGGCGAAGCCATCGGCGACCTCGAAGGCACCCCGCTCTATCACGCCAGCCTCGACCCGGCGGAATACCGCACCCGCCTCCAAGCCGCCGGCTTCACCGTCCGCGCCCACCTCTCCAAGGACCCCACCTGCGGCCACCGCACCGTCTGGCTCGCCCAACGCGACGACACCCCCACCCGCAACCCGCTCTAGCCGACACCCCGCTCGTCCCGCTTTGGTCCGCCGCCTCCGAGAAGGCGCCCGCGCCGCCATGGTCGCCCTCGGCATCGGCCTGGCGCTCGCCAAACGCCCCCCGGACTGACCCAAACCGCTTGACGTCCAGGGCGCATAAGTTCTCTATTCGTTCATGCCGGACCCCGAGCTGCCCGTTCCCGAGCTTGACGATGCCGCCTACCAGCGCGCCCTCTCCGTCCTGCTCGAGGTCGGCACCGCCCTGGCCCAGGAACTCAAATCCCCCACCGCCGACGTCACGGTCGTCCAGCGCGCCACCGCCTTCCCCAACGTCGCCACCGCCATCCGCCGCACGATCATCCTCTCCCGCCACATCGCCGCCGACCCCAACTCCGCCGCCGCCGCTGCCGACCCGGCCACCAAGCGCACCCACGCCCGCAAGCACATCATCCGCGAGGTCGAGGACACCATCGGCGAGCATGCCGACCCGGCCGACGCCGCCGCCCTCCGCGTCGAACTCCTCGAACGCTTGGACTCCCCAGAGTTCGACGCCGAACTGTCCACGCACGAGCCGGGACACCTCATCCAGGAACTCTGCCGCGACCTCGGCCTCGCCAACCGCCCCTTCCTCGCCTCCTACACCCGCCGCACCCCCGACGACATCGCCATCCTCTGCGCCCAAGCCGCGGCCGCCCCCGGCGCCGGCCTAGCCACCTGGCTCATCCTCCCTCCCCCGACACCCCCGCGCCCCGCTCCATCCTGACCGCCTGATCCCCCGCGCCCTTGCGCGAAGCAGCGACGCGACAATCCAGAGCCCCCAACCACAACCCCAGCCCGCGCCCCATTGCCGCGTCCGCCATCCCCGCCCCATGCTCCCCCGAGCAAGGAGTCGGACGCTGATGGACAGGCAAGGCATGCTCGCGCGCAAATCGATCGCGCAAACCGCCGCCGGACGACCCGGCGACGACGCCATGCAGAAGACCCTCGGCCTCCCCAGCATCATCGCCATCGGCGTCGGCGCCATCATCGGCGCAGGCATCTTCGTCCTCACCGGAACCGCCGCCGCCCGATACGCCGGCCCCGCAATCATGCTGTCCTTCATCCTCGGCGGTATCGTCTGCGCCCTCGTCGGCCTCTGCTACGCCGAACTCGCCAGCATGATCCCCGTCTCCGGCAGCACGTACTCCTACACCTACGCCACCCTCGGCGAGATCTTCGCCTGGATGATCGGCTGGGACCTCGTGCTCGAATACGCCATGGGCGCCGCCACCGTCGCCGTCGGCTGGTCCGGCTACGCGGTCAGCCTGCTCAAGGATTTCGGGATCACGGTCCCCCCGATGCTGACCGAGCACGTCAACCTCCCCGCCGCTGCCATCGTCGGCCTCCTCACCCTCCTGCTCGTCGTCGGCACCAAGGAATCCGCCCGCCTCAACAACGTCATGGTCGTCGTCAAACTCGTCGTCGTCCTCGCCTTCATCGCCGTCGGTGTCTTCTCGGTCGACCCGGCCCACTGGCACCCGCTGGTCCCCGCCAACGCCGGCGAGTTCGGCCATTTCGGCCCCAGCGGCATCCTCCGCGGCGCCGGCGTCGTGTTCTTCGCCTACATTGGCTTCGACGCCGTCTCCACCGCCGCCCAGGAGGCCAAGAACCCCCAGCGCGACATGCCCGCCGGCATCCTCGGCTCCCTCGCCATCAGCACGGTCCTCTACATCGCCGTCGCCGCCGTCATGACCGGCATCGTCCCCTACGACCAACTCAACGTGCCGGACCCCATCGCCAAGGCCGTCGACGTCATCGGCCTCCCCTGGTTCTCCCTCCTGGTGAAGATCGGCGCCCTCACCGGCCTAACCACCGTCATCCTCGTCCTGCTCTACGGCCAGACCCGCATCTTCTTCACCATGGCCGAGGACGGCCTCCTCCCCACCGTGTTCGCCTACGTCCACCCCAAGCTCGGCACGCCCATCCGCAGCCAACTTCTGATCGGCGCCGTCGTCGCCGCCATTGCCGCCTTCATCCCCATCGACATCCTCGGCGAGATGGTCAGCATCGGCACCCTGGCCGCCTTCATCCTGGTCTGCACCGCCGTGCTCTACCTCCGCCGCAGCGACCCCGACACGGAACGCCCCTTCCGCGTCCCCGCCGTGCCCTACATCCCCATCGCCGGCATCCTAGTCTGCCTCCTGCTCATGGCCGGCCTCCCCGGCGCCACCTGGCTCCGCCTCCTCGTCTGGATGGTGATCGGCCTCGGCATCTATCTCTCCTACGGCCGCCACCACTCGGCGCTGCAGCACCCGTCCCGCTAGCCATCACGCCACCGGGCACTACATGTCGCCCGCATGATCCAGCCAAGCCGCATCCGCCCGCTCAACGACGCCCCGGAAAACACGGGGGCGTCCTACGTGCTCTATTGGATGGGCTTGTCGCAGCGCGCCTCCTTCAACCCGGCGCTCGAATACGCCGTCGACGAGGCCAACGCCCGCAAACTCCCCGTCCTCGTCTGCTACGGCCTCGCCGAAGGCATCCCCGAAGCCAACGCCCGCCATTGGAACTTCCTGCTGGAAGGCATCGCCGACGTCGCCGCCGCGCTCGAGCAACGCGGCATCGCCTTCGTCGCCCGCCGCCAGCCACCGGTGGAAACCGCGCTGCTCTACGCCGCCGACGCCGCGATCGTCGTGTGCGACCGCGCCTACCTGAAGCCGGTCGTCCCGTTCTACGCCGACTTCGCCGCCCGCGCCCCGTGCCGGGTCATCCAGGTCGAGGGCGACGTCGTCGTCCCGCTAGAGGTCGCCTCGCCCAAGCACGAATACGCGGCGCGCACGCTACGCCCCAAGCTCAACCGCCTCATGAACGAGTACTTGGTCCCGCTGGAGGAGCGCAAAGTCCTCCACAAGGCAACGGAGCTAAAGCTCGAAAGCACCCTCGATCTCGCCGACTTGCCGCGCCTGGTCGCCAGCCTGAAGGCCGACCAGAGCGTCAAACCCGTCCGCCGCTTCAAGGGCGGCGCCGTCGCCGCCCAAGCCCGGCTCGACACTTACCTGAACAGACATTTCGGCCACTACGCCACCGAGCGCGGCAAGCCCGAAGCCGGCGCCGCCTCGCACATGAGCCCCTTCCTGCATTA
>JBPBQE010000285.1:0-4432 GCA_050954595.1 Janthinobacterium lividum
TGTCGTGCGGGGCATAACCATTTCGATGTGTCACCTGACACCCTCAAGGGTAAACTTCCGGGGGGTCGATGTCTCATCATCATTGGCACGGAGGGGTCATGCAGGGTGCGTAGGAACCGCTCGATATCGCTGCCATCCTCGACCAACACGAAGACATGCACCCCATCGGACCCTTTGATGGCTTCTCCGGTGTCGTTGCGAGAGATGCCGGAACTCGTTGACCGCCGGATGACGTGGCCGGTATCGGCCAACTCCGGCAATACCAACACAAGCGCCGGCCAGAATCCCCCAAGTGCCTCCAGTCGAGAAGCGACAGCGAGCGGCATTCCTTTGGTATCGAAGTCTAACAGCGCGAAGGCAGCCCGCTTCTCGGCATAGGCAATGTGCCCAGCTGTGCGCGAGATGATGTTGGACCCGGCCGCATCTTTCATCTCGGCCAGTTTGCGGGCCGTCGTAACTTGCACCTGATCTGGCAACTCGGACTGCAGCCGCCCCAAGGCTATGGCTTCGTCGGAGCCGAGCCCGCCAATCAGGTCGGCAAATGCTTTGATCGAGGATAGTTTGCGTCGCCATGCGGTCCCAGCCCCCATGACGCAGGCCGACCCGTCAGAGATGAGCCGCCCGTCCTCTCCCAGACTTATCCGCTTTGTCAGCACGCCAGACGCACTTTTCAGCCCGGTAATTTCGACGCTCAACTGCATCAGACGCAACCTCTCATCCGCAGGTCCGCGGCAATCTGTTTTAGTTTGGCGACACGCCCATCAGTGAGTTTGCAGCGCTGGCTAAGGGACCCGATGAAATCCCGCTCCCACGCGCTCAGCTTGTCCAAATGTCTCTGGCAAAGCCGCATGTCGAACCGGACGGCAGCTTCACCAGTTGGCTGATGCTGGCGCGGATGCTCGGATCGCGACGGTAGCACCGGCTGCAGCAAGTCATCCCAATCCAAGCCGGCGCAGCTGACAATCCGGGTGGCGGCCAGACCGGCGGCATCACGTTCGCCGGGCTGATCGGACCCCAACAGCCGCAACACGCAAGCCAGCCTCGTTCGGTCGACGGGCGAGAGCGCCATCAATGGACCTCCCCCTTTGACAGCGCACTTGGATGGACGGTGCCTGGCGGCGGTTCCATCGCTAGCCCTTCGGTACCGCGGCACCACCGGCTAGCTGCAGCCCGCCAAGCTGGAAGCGTGGCAGAGGAACACTCCACTATCAGCAGTCGCCGGTATTGTTTGGTCAGTCCGACTGCCATCTCGTAGTGAGACGCATCTCCGGCCCCGCCGTGCAGCAACACGAAATTGGTCCATTGAAAAGCGCGTCGGGCGATCGGCCATGCGTCTGGTCCGTCAACTGGACTGTGATCGTCATCCCCGATCAACAGCAGTCCCGGCAGCCGAATCATGGCGGCCCATTTTTTGAACGCGCCCGACATACCCTCGCGGCAGAGCTCAAGATGAGCCAACTCACCGCGCAAAAGCCCTCGGAGGATCGGAACACGGTGATCGGCCCCGGCCGTCTGCATGCGGCTAATCGCGGTCGGGATGTGGTCAAAGCGCTCAATGCGGAAAGCTGCAGTTATCGTGCGCCCTCCCGTAATTCTTTCGCTCGGCGTGATAGGGTTTCAGCGCGTTGGTGCTGCCCCCATGCCAACGCGTTGTCGGCTTAGCGATCGAGGCGACTGGCCTTATCCATCACCCGCACCACCAGCATGGCGATGATGTTTCGGCGGCTGACAAGAGCCTTGTTGCTGGGTCGGCGAGCTGGCTTGCTGGCGGCCATCAGCAGGCGGCCTGGTAGATGGGACAAAGGAAATCCGGCATGTCTGCACGTCCTAATGTGCAGTCATCGCTTGCTCGGCAGGCAGGCCTTCCCTAATATGCTGATGCCCGTCGCACGGCATCGTCGCTTAATACTAGGTTTTTAGACCCAGCTCCGCCTGCTGCGATCGACCGCAGTGGCGGGGCTGGTGACTAGGTGGTGACCGTGCTGGCGACATCGCCAATTAAGCCGAGCTGCTCGGCAATCGCCGGCAAGTCAGAACGCTGCACATAATACCGCCCACGCACGTACTCGGTGCGGAGCGTGCCATTGCGGGCCATTCGCGCCAAAGCCTCATAGCCGCCGTTCGGGGCCTTGCCCGTCAAGCTGATCAACTCGGGAATTGCGCGAACCAACGGGAAGTGAGTGTCGGTATTCATAACTTGGTCATCCTTCGCAGTGGAAAGTGACCAGGCCATCCGCACGACAGGGTTGAGCACTCGCTCTCTCTGTCTTAATCTCCGGGATGTTGCGGCCCTGAGACTGCTTTGCGGTGGTCCTGGTATTACGAGTGGGCGGTGCCTTCCGAGGGGCGCCGCCTTCTTCGTTTTTGGGCACGTCATTTTCGGCATCCAGCGTCAAAGACGTTTTGGGCTCAGGCTCCTTCGCTGCCGCTTCGTGCGCCAGCGTGTCGCGGTAAAGGTCCGCAATCATCTCAATGTGGTCGAACGTCATCACGACGTTGCGGGCCGGGATGGTGACTTTCGGCTGCGCCTTCCGCTTTTTGGACAGACTGTAATAGTTGAAAGTCTGACTCCTACCCTCAGCGTCAAGCATCCAGGTCAATTCAGCCGAAACGCGCGGACTAACTTGGATCGTCAGCTTGAAGTGCTTGCGGAGAGTGAAGTGTTCTTCCTCTCCCCAATGGTAGGCTGTCTGATGAGCGAGAAAGCACAGAAGGGCAAACAACGTGCCGACTGTGAATGGCGCTTTCACTCTATCTACCAACACAGTGTGATCACGATTCCCGCTCAAGATTGACATGGGCGAGTGATCATCAGTGATGTCGGGGTAAATCCGCTTCGTAGCGGTGCCTACCTTAGCCATCGTCAAGTTGCCAACAGCTGGCACTAGTTTGGCGGTATTCTTTGGATCGTTGAGGATGCACGCCAGCACGAAGCTGGTGATCGCCTCTAACCCCTGCTGCTTCGAGTTATAACCCCGTCCGGTGGCAGTGCTGTAGGGGGGCGGGGTCGTGTTCGTGATGCGCCACAGGTTGAGAAGGGCCGCGAGCGTTAGCTCGAAGTCCTCACTGCAACGCGCCAAGATCATCGGTCGATCTGCCATTGGCTGCATAATACGCCAATAGATAGCGTGTGAACAATAGTGAAAGCGGAGGCGTACATTTCACCACCGGCGGCGATCCCGCCTAGGAAATTTGACCTTTACCTACGATCCACGGCGAACGGACAGCCTGCAGCTAATCGAGTCGCAGAGACGCCAGTCTTCAAAAAACCCTCGGCCGCCTCAGCTTACTCCACGGACTTTACCGACACCTCTCACGGACTTTACCGTCGCGAATCCAGGTTATCCCACGGACTTTGGCGACGAAACTAATAATAGAATCTAATATGCTTCCAATTAGCTTATGTCGGTAAAGTCCGTGTTGCGGTACGGATGCAATGACGGTCACTGTCATCCATGGGTGAAGTTCATCGGCTGATTCTGCAGCATGGGGCCGATGGAGCTCGAGCGCTGGTCGACACAAAAGCAGCGCGCAAAGCGATCGACGCTGCGGCAGCTATCCTTGCTGATGAAGAAACTAGGCTAGGGATTACGCACGCCGGCTTCGCCATGACTTCCCTGCCGCACCGCCGAATCGAAGACCCACTTTGGACAAGGCAAGGAGGGCGTACAAAACTCCTCGTAGAGTCTGGTCGCAATGGCGATGGCAGCTGGATTGGAGTGCCCTACGGCAGCGTCGCCCGGCTGATCCTGCTCTATCTTCAGACCGAAGCCATTCGGACCAACAGTCCAGACGTCGAACTCGGCCGCTCAATGCGAAGCTGGATGACCCGCATGTCACTCGCCAGCGGCGGCCGCAACTACCAGCTCGTCGCCGAACAGGCACGACGGATTTCAGCCTGCCGGCTCACCTTCCTGACAGACCTCACTGGCGGCGCAGAAATGCGCCACAACGGCGCTTTCGTGCAGGATGCGATTTCTCTCGTTGGAATATCCAACGAGGCTCAACCGTCGCTTTGGCAAGATCGCGTGCAGCTAGATAATGGGTTTTGGAAGTCGCTGAAGGAGCACCCGGTTCCGGTCCGTGAAGAAGCCATTAAGGCTATAGGACCGCGATCCATGGCGATCGACGTTTATATCTGGCTTGCCTACCGTTTACATTCGCTGAACAAGACTACCCCAGTAAGTTGGCCTGCTATTCACGCTCAGTTTGGTGCTGGCTTTAAGGCGATCAGGCAAATGAAACCGGTGTTCGTGGATGCGCTCAATCTAGCGCTAGCCGTTTACCCAGAGGCTCAAGTGGACATTGAGGGAACCGGGCTAGCTCTTCACCCGTCGCCACCAGCAGTGCCACGGTTAGAAGCGCGCCGACTTGGGATTTCCTGAATACGGACTTTACCGACACATGGCATTAGAACCCATGGTTCGCTTGG
>JBPBQE010000239.1:0-4427 GCA_050954595.1 Janthinobacterium lividum
AGCCGTTCCAGCTTCGCGCTTGATGCCACAACGGCTCGGCCCGCTATTGCGCCGGTCAACAAGCTGTATGCAGCGCGCAACAACGGCAAGGACCTCAATGACCTGACCGCCCGCGAGTTGACGGCGCTGCAGGTGCTGGCCGATGCGATCAACCGCGCGAAGTCGACCAAGAATACCGACATACAGGCGGCGCTGAAAACCACCGATATCCCGGGCAACATGACCGTCATGCCGTGGAAGGGCATCAAGTTCGACGAAACCGGGCAGAACACCGAAGGCAACCCGGTGATCCAGCAATGGACCGGCGGCGCCTGGCACACCGTGTTCCCGACCGACGTGGCCACCGCCAAGCCAGTCTGGACGGTCGGCAAGTAGTTCTCTCACTATGACTGCCTCGCTGGTCCTGCAGGTCGCGCTCGGCGGCCTGCTCATGGGCCTCGTCTACGCGCTTGTGGCGGCCGGGCTGTCGCTGATCTTCGGGCTGATGGATGTGGTGAACTTCGCGCATGGCGAGCTGCTGATGCTGGCGATGTATGCGACGTTTTTCATTAGCACTTGGTTTGGGCTGGATCCGCTGTTGCAGCTGCCGATCGTCGCCGCGCTGTTGTTCCTGGTCGGCGTGGCGATCTACCGGTTGCTGATCTCCCGTGCGCTCGCGGTGCGATTCAATTCCGGCATGGTGCAGATCTTCGTCACCTTTGGGCTGTCGATTTTCCTGGTCGGCGCCGCGCAAACCGCGTTTGGCAGCGATTTCCGGTCGGTGACCACGGGCATCCTTGCCAACCGCGTGGTCCAGATCGGCGACATCGTTTTGCCGCTGCCGCAGCTTGCGGCCGGGCTGATTTGCCTCTTGGCGTTCGCTGCGCTGGCCGCGATCTCGCGCACTGAGTTCGGCCGCGCGCTGGAGGCCACGCGCGAGGATCGGGATGCCGTGGCGCTGATCGGCATCGATCGTGACCGGATCTTCTCCATCGGTTGGGGCATCGGTGCTGCGGCCGTCGGCATCGCCGGCGTGATGCTGGCGACGTTTTATTACATCTCGCCTACCGTTGGTGGCGGCTTCGCCCTGATCGCCTATGTCACGGTCGCGCTCGGCGGTTTCGGCTCGCTGGTCGGTGCGCTGGTGGCCGGGCTGCTGGTCGGCGTGGTGGAGGCGATGACGGCGCTGGTAATCGATCCGTCGCTGAAACAGGTCGGAGTGTTCGTCATCTATCTTCTCGTGCTCACGGTACGGCCGCGCGGCCTGTTCGGGCGGCTGTGATGGACAACGCCGTTCTCAGGCGTCGGCGGACCGAGTGGTGGCTCGGGCTGGCCTTGCTCATCGCGGTAGCATTACTGCCGCTGGTGGTGACGGGGCAGTATTGGCGCGGGCTGATCGTGCTGGTGCTGCTATATGCCGGGTTGTCGCAAGGGTGGAACGTCCTTGGCGGCTATTGCGGGCAGATATCGCTGGGTCACGCGCTGTATTTCGGCATTGGCGCCTACACGTCGTCGATCCTGTTCACCCGATACGGCGTGCCGCCGACGATTGGCCTCGTTCCGGGTGCGGTGCTGGCGGCGGGGGCGGCGTTACTGGTGGGCTGGCCGTGTTTCCGTCTATCAGGGCATTACTACGCCATAGCCACGCTCGTCTTCGGGCTGATCGCGGCCCTCCTGGTGCAGAATTGGGAGTTCGTCAACGCGGCAATGGGCATCACCATCCCGTTCCGCACCGAAAGCTGGCTCAACCTTGAGTTCCGCACCGCCGTGCTGCCGTTCCATTATGCGATGCTCGCCTACGCCGCCTTGGCCTGGCTGGTGGCCTACCTCGTCGAGGGCTCGCGCTGGGGTTATTACTGGCGCGCGGTGAAGGACGATCCGGAGGCTGCGCGCAGCCTCGGCGTCCGCGTGTTCCCGAGCAAAATGGCCGCTGCCGCCATCTCCGGCGCCATCACCGCGGTCGGCGGCTCACTGTATGCGCAATATGTTGGGTTCATCGACCCGGAGAGTACGTTCGCGCTGTCGCTCTCGGTGCTGATCGCGCTACCGGCGGTGGCGGGCGGCGTCGGCACGCTGTGGGGGCCATTGCTGGGCGCGGCGGTGCTGATCCCGGTGCAGCAACTCTCCGTCGCCTGGTTCGGCGCCGCCGGCGGCGGCATCCAGTTGATGATCTACGGTGCCCTTATCGTCGTGCTGGCATTGGCCCGGCCGCAGGGGCTGGTCAGCCTGTTCGGCGTTCGCAGCCAAGCCGGCGGGGAGGTCGCGCCAAGTGACACAGTCGATGCCTGACCCAATTCTGAAGATCTGCAACCTCAGCAAATCCTTTGGCGGCGTCGCGGCCAACGTCGATATCAGCTTCGACGTTCAGCCCGGCGAGATCCTCGGCCTCATCGGCCCCAACGGCGCCGGCAAGAGCAGCCTGTTCAATTCCATCTCCGGCGCCGTCACCCCCGACAAGGGCGAGGTGCTTCTGAATGGCAAGCGTATCTCCGGCCTCGGCCCGGTCGCCGCCGCCAATGCCGGCATCGCCCGCACCTTTCAGGTGGTCCGCAGCTTCGACTCCATGACCGTGCTCGAGAACGTCATGGTCGGCGGCTTCCTCCGCCACCCGACCAGTCGCGCTGCCATGGACAGGGCCCGCGAGGTGCTCACCTTCTGCGGCCTGGCCAAGCGCATCGACAGCCCGGCCCACAGCCTGACGCCGCCGGAGAAGCGTCGGCTCGAAGTCGCGCGCGCGCTGGCCACGCAACCGCGCATCCTGCTGCTGGACGAGGTGCTGACCGGGTTGACGCCCACGGAAGCGCGCGCCGGCGTGCAGCTGATCCGCGACGTGCGCGACAGCGGCGTCACCGTGCTGATGGTCGAGCACGTGATGGAGGTGCTGCTACCGCTGATCGACCGCGCCGTGGTGTTGCATCTCGGCCGCAAGCTGACCGAGGGCCTGCCGGCGGCAATCGTGCGCGAGCCCGAGGTGATCCGCGCCTATTTGGGAGACAAGTTCGTTGCCTAACCTGCTGGAAATCCGTGCGCTGACCGCCGGCTACCGCGGGCTGCAGGCGCTGCATGGTCTCGACCTCGACGTCGCGCCCGGCGAGATCGTCGCCGTGGTGGGTGCCAATGGCGCTGGCAAATCGACGCTGTTGCGCGCGATCGCCGGGCAGATCGCCACCGGCGGCAGCATCAACTTCGACGGCCAGAGCCTCGCCCGCGTGCCGGCCCACATCGTCAATCGCCGCGGCGCCGTGCTGGTGCCGGAAGGCCGCCGCCTGTTCGCGCGCTTGTCGGTGGAGGACAATCTCCGCCTCGGCGCCTATGCCCGCAAAGGGCCGGACCGGTTCAAGCCGCTGGACTTGGTATTTCAGCTGTTCCCGCGGCTGCAGGAGCGCTTGTCGCAGCGTGCGGAGACCCTGTCCGGCGGCGAGCAGCAGATGCTGGCCATCGGCCGCGCGCTGATGACCGAACCGCGCTTCCTCATGCTGGATGAACCCAGCCAGGGCATCATGCCGCGCCTGGTCGACGATATCTTCGCCGCCGTTCAGACCATCCGTGACCGCGGGGTGACCATCCTGATCGTCGAACAGCGCCTGGCCGAAACCCTGGCCATTGCCGACCGCGCCTATGTGCTGCAGACCGGCCGTATCGTCATGTCCGGCAGCGCGGCGGAAATCGGCGGCAATGCGGACGTTCGGCGCGCTTATCTGGGCATGTGAGGTCAGGCCGCAGCACCCGCCGCGAAGCCGCTAGCCCAGGCCCACTGGAAATTATAGCCGCCCAGCCATCCGGTGACGTCCACCGCCTCACCAATGGCGAACAGGCCGGGCACCGCTTTGGCCTGCATTGTCTGCTGCGACAGCTCGGTGGTGGCGATGCCGCCCAGCGTGACTTCGGCCTTCGCGTATCCTTCCGTCCCGCTGGGGCGAAGCTGCCAGCAGCGTAGCGACGTTTCCAGCGCGGCCAAGTCGCGATCCGGCAAGTCACCGATCGGGCGACCGGCGGCGCTCTCCGGCAGGAACGCATCAGCCAGGCGTTGCGGCAGTAGATCACCCAGGATGCCGCGCAACCCGGCTTTCGGCCGCGTCCGCTTGCGCGCGCGCAGGAACGCGTCCTCCGCATGCGGCAGCAAATCGATCCGCACCGGCTCGCCCTCGCGCCAGACCGACGAGATCTGCAGGATCGACGGCCCCGACAGGCCGCGATGCGTGACCACCATGCCTTCGTCGAACCGCGTCTTGCCGCAACTCGCTCCGACGGTCGCCGACACACCCGCCAAATCGGCCAGCCCGGTCCGCTCAGTCTCGCCCAGCACCAGCGGCACCAGGCCCGGGCGGATCTCGGTCAGCGCCAGGCCGAAGCGGCGCGCTACGTCGTGCGACAACCCGGTGGCGCCGATTTTGGGGATCGACAGCCCGCCGGTCGCCAGCACCAGCGCCTCGGCCTCGAGTGGGCCG
>JBPBQE010000529.1:0-4406 GCA_050954595.1 Janthinobacterium lividum
CGGTTCCCGCGGCTTTCCCGGCACCATGTAGGCGGCGCGGAATTCCTTGGGCGTGCGGAACACGCCGGGTTTGAGCAGGGTGAGCAGGTTATACAGCTCCAGTAGCGAGTTCTGCACCGGCGTCGCCGACAGCAGCAACAGGAACCGCTTGCGCAGTCCGTTCACCAGTCGGTAGCTGGCGCTGGCTTGGTCGCGCAGGTGGTGTGCCTCGTCCACCGCGACCACGTCATAGCTCAGCCCGGCGAGGATCTCCGCATGTTCCTTGCGTCGCGCCGTCGCGAGGGAGGCGATCACCCGTGGTTGCGCCCAGAAGGCCGCCGGGTCGTGGCGGAGCAACGCGTCGTGGGACGTGGCGAAGTCGAGGCTGAACTTGCCCTCCATTTCATCTCGCCACTGCCCCACCAGTGAGGCCGGCGCCAGGATCAGGATGCGGTCGGCCATACCGCGAAGGGTGTATTCCTTCATCACCATCCCGGCCTCGACCGTCTTTCCCAGCCCGACCTCGTCGGCCAACAGCACTCGGCCGCGATACTGCTTGAGCACTTTGCGCACCGTCTCGATCTGATACCAGTGCGCGTCCACCCCGCGCAGCGCTGGCAGGCACAACAACTCGTCAAAGCCTTCGAAAAGGGAAAGGCGGGTGAGCTCCTCGCGCAGCTTGAACCAGCCTGGCTCATCTTCCGTCGTCGCCTCCGTCAGGATCGCCTGAGCGTCGGTCAGCACGATCGAGATCGTGAACTCGGCCTCGAGTCGCGGCAGATCGGTCACGGATTGCGTCACCACGGAGGCTGCCCGGGCACTGGCCTGCGCGATGGACGCCCGTGGTGCCTTTGCTGAGGCCACACGACCTTCTGGCGCATTACGGGTCGGTGTCCGCTTTACAGGACCGGCGCGGACAGGCACGGGACGATGGCCGGTCCGCATACGGGTCAGCTGCTCCCGCAGCCAGTCCAGCATGGTGCCGCGGCATGGAAAGCAGCTTTGGATGCTAGCCCACGAGGTCAGCCCGTTTCCATCGAGCATCGCAAGAGCCTGCGTGGGCTTTTTCTGTTGCCCAAACGCGAGAGAGGTGAGGAGAACCGCCGTTTGTCCACCCGCGTAGCGCTTGCCGAAGCGTTTAAGCAGCACCAGGGCTCGGTCTGGGCGGTTCGCCACCAACTCGGCAAGTGCCGCGAGCAGCAGGACCGCTGGATCGGCCGGCATCGCACGAAGAGCGTCAGCCACAACCGGCATCGCACCTTCCGAGCCCGTCTCCAGAGCACCGGAGATCCGATCGACCCAGAATGCCCGATCGGGGCCGGCCAGGGAGGCGGCTTCGGCGTTTAACGCCTGGCTTGTGGCTGGCATCTCGGCCGCGCCTTTCATTGTCGTCACCCTTTCGGTGGTGGTGTCGTGTGCGCTCGGTTGCCTGTCCCGCGTAGCGCCTGTTCAGAGGCATCCATCATCGGAGTTGCCTATGAATGTACTCTCGGAAACTCTCGCCCGGGAGTCCCGAGACGCGGAAAGTCGGGCAGCGCGATAGCTTATCCCCTCGGCGCTGCGACTGCTTGGCGAGGCAGACCCGAGGTCCTGGTAAAAATCGCAGGCTAAATTTCTCGGCTCCGTCAGCGACGGGATGTCTTGACCTTCCAACATGGGAAAGTCCCACATCGATCGGCTTGAGAGCTTTTCTCCACATCAGTGATCCGAATCTGGAAACCTCGCCGTAAGTTCATCCTCTCTGCCTCGCCGTAAGTTCATCCGAGGCGCAGCGGCGCTGGGCGCCGGGTCGGCGCTCGCACTGCCAGGGCGCGCAAAGGCCGCCGTGCAGTCCGGTGTGGGCGGGATGCCCGTGTTGCGCGGCAACCACTTCGACCTCTATCTGGACCGAGTGAGGGTCAACAAGAGCGGGACCGAGACCTGGGGCAACGCGATCAACGGCCTCACGCCGGGTCCGGTGCTGAACTGGCGGGAGGGCGACGTGGTGACCCTCAACGTCACCAACAACATGCCCGAGATGACCGGGCTGCACTGGCACGGCATCATCCTGCCCAACCCAATAGACGGCGTGCTTCGCATTTACGCATCACCGCGATCAGAGCCCGATCAGCCATGGGCATCGTTGGAGGATCTGGCAGCGCTGGCGGAATGGAACGAGGACGCCCGGAAAAGACGCTGGAGCGAGATACATCACCAACTGCCCGAGCTGGCGCACGAGATGCCAGACGGCACACGCCTGATTGCGCAGTCGATGGTCGGCGGGCTGTTCATGGCTTGGCTGCAATTAGGATGCGAGCCAGCCCAAGCGTTGCTGGATGAATGGGAGAAGGCGTGGACAGAGGCGTTTGCAGCGCAGTTTGCGCACCTGCCCCGGCCGGAGTGGCTAGCAGTAATGCGGACGGCCAACTTGCGAAACGTTCCAATTGTGCCGGGTGTGACGAAGGTTAACTGACGAGCACCCTTTATTAGCCGCGAGTTAGATGCGCGAGCCGCGCCACCATCCGCAACGACGTCACACCGCCGCCATTCGCTGAAAGACCGTCAAAGATCCCAACGAGAAAAGCGACTAAACGCCTGCCCGACCTCGCCAACAAAACGGGCGCCGTGCCAGACCTCAATCGATCCATCAACGCTCAGCATTTTTCCTCCATGGATCATTGCGTCAAAGTCTGAGGAACAATCTATATCCCTCGGGACTGCACGGACGCCTGCAGACGTGATCGCGTAGAAGCGGTGTGCCATAAACTGCGGTCCTCTGGTTCGAAGCCATACTGACCGCCTACACCTCACATCACACCAACATGGGTTTGGTGTCTACCATATCGGCTACCCAAACGGATTCTTGACCTCTGTCGCCACCTTGGGAGGCGCAACTTGGTCCGGCAGCGCGGGATCGCTCTCTAGCGCGTGCACGACCGCATCCAGCGCCGCCTTGAGCGCGCGAGCATGGGCCAACCCCGCCTTGTCGCGCGTCAGGTCCAAGCTACCACCAACGGCAATGCAGTCCTGGCCGTTCTCGAAGGTAAGATCGCCGATCGTCATGGAAGCGGCGTCGTCGGCATAGGGCTTCATCGTGGGCGTGGGCGTGGACATGGGCGTCTCCGGGCCTAGCGTTTGCGCGCTGACCTCGGCACAGGCAGTCGGCCGAGCGTCACCTTGACGCTTTGCGACAGGCCGGGGAACGGGTCCACCCCTGTTTGCGCCGCGAGGGTCGCGACTGACAGGACGGTGCACTCCGGCGTCGCCGTGTTGGTGCAGGACCAAGCGCCCGCGTCGCCCGTGGCCGGGAGGTAGATCGCCTTCCAGGTCGAGCTCGGCACCAGCACGCGCCCGCCGATCTGCTGAAGGTTAGCGCCCTGGAAGGCCGGGCCCGTCACGACATAGGCCTCACCGCGGCGCTTGACCAAGGTCCGCACCGCGCTCTCGATCCGCTCCCAGGCGCCGCGGTTGAGCTGAGCGGTCTGGGGCACGATGTTGGCCAGGGAGAAGCTCTGCTGCTGCGCCACAGGATCCGGCATATCACCGCTCGGTGTCATATGGCCGCGGTCGAACCCGCTCCGGACGTAGTCGGTGAGTTCGGCCCGGTCTTCCGACGTTAGGGTATACTCGGGGTGGAACAGGTTGACTCGCCGCGTCTGGCGCGCCGCGTCGAGCACGTCCGCCGTTGGATGCTCGGCCGACCACAGCGCACCGCGGGTGATGCCGGAGTCCAGGACGGCATAGGCACGGTAACAAATCGGGGTGGTACGGGCTGCCAGCTTGGAGTTGAGGAGCGCGGGGGCTTGGCCGCCGGCGAACAGGGGCGTGCAGGAGGCGAGCGGTTCGGCGCGGGTGATCGCGGGGGAAAGCAGGATGGCGAGGACGGTGAGATGGCGGAACATACGTTCCATGATGGAATTGCTGATGGAACGCAGCAAGCCATGCATCAGGCGCCTGTTTGCGCTACCCTGCCGTTGGTGCGCCGTGACACGGTGTTATTCTCCCTGCCGTAGCACCGCCCTCACAGGTGGGAGCGCGATGAGGGGTTGCCGGGAGGCTCCTTCGGTGCACCACGTTGCGTAGAGATGTCGGTAGTTATGGCGTTATAGCCTTTGAAACGTGACCACCCCTTGTGAGCCGCTGCGTAGATGTTGCCAACGCTCGGAGTTGCTTTCACGATGTTCCTATTCCTTCACCTGCTGCGCTAACGACCCGCCCCGATAACCCCAGACTTGAGGATGCCGAGGTGCAGATCGTCAACTCTCTGATCGGGAGCAACGCGATCGAGCGCATCGTGCACCCGCCGGCGATCGAGGTGACCCCTGTTTCAAAGGAGCGACCACTGACCCTACCGATCTATCTCACGACTTTTGCGGTTGAGATCATCGTTGGCCGTGGTCTCTGGCCGGGGTACACTCCCACGCGGTTACCGAACCGCTGCGCCACAG
>JBPBQE010000313.1:0-4381 GCA_050954595.1 Janthinobacterium lividum
TGCTCCATGTTTTTAAGCAGAGACTAAGCTGTGGCAGATGATCTGACAAAACACAGCGTCTCGACGAGTTGCCGATACTGCCGGCCGCCTCGCCTCCGGCCGGCCTCTCCTTTGCGTCGCGCACTCGTTGCCGCGGATGTGCAACGCCATGGTAGCCGCCGCGGCAATCAGCCAGACTAAGGTCGCCGCGCTGGACCGACGGCCTGCCTCCGCCAAGGCTTGCCGTCGTGCTGCACAACCAAGTGCGGCTGGAAAGGATCGCCAGACGGTATCGTGATGGGACCGTAGCGCCAGGACAGCCTGATCAGCGACACCGGATGCAGGTCTGTGGATGAGACGTGGCGATACATGGTTGGGCTCAGGATTGCTGCGGGATCGAACGGTAGCTCGGCCGCCCGCAGCAGTAGATGAGGGTGCAACGCTGTCCGTAGCGGCTCGGGGTCTGCCAGAACCCGGGGAACCGGAACAGCATGTCCAGGCCACCGCCGATCGATCTCCGTGCGGAGCCGCTCGACCAAATTCGGTGGAATGGCCGGAGCGGCCAGCAGGGTGCAAACCAGACGAGAAGGCAGCGCCGTCTCAATCGGCCCCATTACCCCGCTTGCCGGGTCAACGTACCAGGGCCGTGTCAGCCGAAGTGTCAGGAGGTTATCCGGCAGGGTTTAGGACAGGCGACTGGTTGCCGTTGTCGCCCAACTGCCACTCCATCGCGCCTGAAACGGCTGGTCCCTCGGTTAGAGCGGGTCCATCCCAGCGACCCCACCGTCCACGGCCCGTGGCGATGATGGCCTGCAGGGTGATGATGAACCCCTCGCTACCCTCGGCACCGGTGCTGTTGAGTTGGACCAGGATCGTGCGGTCCGAGGGACGCAGGAACTTGGGTTGCTGTCCCGAGCGCAGCAGTTGGGCGGCCTGATGCGGGGTAGCAATCCCGCTAGGAACGTCATCACGTCTGAACTCGATTGATTGCAGATGAACCATCAGCCCACCGGAGTATGATCCCTGTTCAAGTATGTAGAGCAGGCGCTTGCGTACGGTGAGCGGGTAGTCCTCGCTGTCCTCCTGCTGGGCGGCATTCAGATCGCGCAACCAGACTTCGATCTCAAGCGGCAGGGCTGCAGGCTCGGCCTCTGCTGGCGAGATTTGCGGGTTTCCGGACTTGCTCGGTCTCACTCGGACACTCCCGGTGTCGACCAGCGGTGGCGCATACCCTGTCAGGCCAGTGCCAGTGCGTGTCCGCTCCTGACACTCGAGCAGGACAGCGGTGACGTGCTTGCAGTTGAACCCGACAGGGCAGCTACACAGGCTATGGACCTGCAGCCGCCCGTTGCGTCCCCGTTGCAGTCGAATCGATTGCTCGTAGATGCTGTGGCCGCTGCCCAGAACCAGCGCATTGATCGTGGTGCCATCCGCCGCCATACGGAGTTCCTGCACGCGACCGTCCAGATGGTAGCGAACGCCGGCTGCAAATGAGCGCTGCGGCACGACGCGGCGGATGTCGTCATCGGTGATCACGCTGCTTCCAGGACCATCATGCCGGCAGCCCAGGCATCAGCGGAAGTGCGAAAGGTCTCCACAGAACGGCGGATCACCTTGGCATCCTCATCGTCGAAGATTTCCCACCCATACGGCCGCAACCCCGTCCCGCTCAGCTGCACTCGCAGGCAGAACCGAGATCGACCCCTCGAGACGGGCGTGTGCTGGACGGTGTAGGCTGTCATGGCTGTCCCGGATTTCTACTCTGAAACGCCGGAGCCGACATAGACCTTAGCTGGCCATCGACATTGCGGTGGCTCGATGATCGCGACCGAACGCAAGCGACCAGCAGGTCGAGGGTACCTCAGCACAGGTCCGAGCCGGGAGGCGTCATCTCCCGCCGAAGCCGCTGACACCATGTGCGTGTTGCGGACGAAGCCCGGCGCGGTGCACGGTGCAGTTCAGGTGTGGCTCAGGTCACCCTCGAGGCGGATTCGTGGAGAATACCAACATGTTCGTCGTAGATCCCGCAGCCACCGATGCGATCCATCAGGCCTTCAATGAGGATGGCGAACTCGCGGCCATCGTTGAGCTCCGCCGGCACTTTCCCCTACTGACCGATAACGAGCACGCACGAACCTGTGTGCACGCCATCGCCGGGTGGCGACCGGTAGTGACGCCGCTGATGACGCGGTTGGCAAAGAAGACCTGATCTGAGCATCCCGTGTAGGACTAAGCCGCCGACAAATAGTGTCGCCATACGTCAGAAACGCAGAAGACGAACTTCTACCTTTGAGTCGTGAGCCGCAAGGCTCGCGCTTTGGGCGTTTTGGCTGAACCGGCTTCGTGCTTGCCCACCCTGTCTTGAGAAGAGCTCTGTTCCTGGATCTTTGGAAAGGGCGATCCAGGAACGGACAATCAGCCGGTCAGAATGGCCAGCGTGAGTTGGCTCCTTCGGCCTGGGCTGCCAGCAGCAGCTTGGCCATGACCTGGTTGGGTCCTGCTACCGCAGCAGTCTGCTCGATAGCTGGCCAGTCGAAGCTGATGGTGCCCATAGCAGCGTTCCATTTAGCTACAGACGATTCAATGGCGGGCGTTCCGGTGTCGACCTCACTGGCCGAACTGGCTTCGGTTTCGCGAGTATCGTCGATCGGGTCCGCCTGTGATGCGGACTGTGGCTGGCTAGGCTGGGTGTTGATCGTGCGCTTGCGGCGAGCCTTCACCGGGATCGGTGCCGAGATGGCCTCTACTACCGATGTTTGACCGTCACTGCTTGCCGTGATGCCAGCGGCACTGGCTTCAGCTGTCTCCAGCGCAGACGATACCGTTGGCTTACGGCCGCGACGAGCTTTGGCAGGCAGAGCTTTCTCGGAAACGGCATTTTCAGGTTCCGGTGCCCCGTTGTCTGCAACGACGGCGTCGGCCGGGGAGAGTTCAGTGGGCTGCATCTCATCCAACTGCAGCTGCTTCCGACCACGACGCTTCTGATTCGTGGCGCCTTGATCTGCGGAGGGAGCGGGCGGTGTGCTTTGTTGAGACTTTCGTTCTTTGGTCAACGAAGTTGCATTACGAGCCATTAGGGATAACCGTTCTGAATTAGGAGGCGTGCAGATACGCTATCCTTGATCTGCTGGAAACGGGCGTAAGGGTTAATCTGCAAGAACGCTGAATTCGAGCTCCAATGACGAAGTGACACACCGTCTACATGAAGTATCCTCGAGCCCGACCCAGGCGACCAAGCTGCCCGAGGGCTGGCAATTTTGAGTTCATCGGCGTCGCGACAGACATCGCGTATGTGCGCGTCAGAACCGCCCTACTCCACTGACTCGATCGCGACCGGGTCCAGCCCGAGTTCCTGGCGCAGGTGCGCGAAGCGTTGGGGGTCCATGCTCCGCCGATCCTGAAGTAGCTCGCGAAGAGCAGCGAGGCCGGCTTCTGTGAAATAAGCGCACCTCCCGAAACCGGACTGCGGTTCAGACGGAAGCGAGACGAGGTTTCGCTCGAGGAGGCCGGCCATCGCTTTCGGAATCTTTGGCTGACCCTTCTGCGGCCCGGCGCGCCAGGTACGAAGAAAGATACCGTCCGCGAGCGCGGGATTGCTGCTGAAATGCGTGCAGAACTCGCGGCGGATGAAGTCGCGCTCAGCAGACGTAAAGGGATTTGTATCGAAGCTGGCCATCCTCGCAGGATGGCACAGTCCAGCATGCACGGGCGAGTGGGATGCACTGCCAGCAGGTCCTGTCCATCGTTGTGTCTCGGTTTGGCAGGCTCGCCATCAGCAAAACAGAGCGTCGGTTGTCATGCAGACAACGCTGAGGAACCGGTACTACCGACCGAGCATCGCCATTTCGGCGGCATGGAAAGGCAAGCACTCCCTGGCTCAACCCGACCGAACCCGGCCACCGCTCACAGCAGCTTGTCTGCAACCTTGAGTTGAGTCATATTCAGCCCTTACAGCGAGCGTTGACAACCAACCCGACCTGTAAGGCCTGGAAAGGCGCCGCACTATGGACATCGGCTACACCCTTGCTCCTCCCCACCTGGCATTTGCAGGAGCGCCAGCCGATGGTAGCCATCGCCGGCCAGCAGTGATCCTGTGCCTTGCAGTAGCGGCAATCACGGTAGCCCTGCTGCCATTCGCCGCAGCTTCGGGCCCAGTCTTGCCAGGCTTCATCCTCATTAACCAAACCGCGCTCGTGGTGGCCTATGGGTTGAGCGCCTGGGTTCTCTTTGCGCAGTTCCGCCGTAGCCGTTCGGTCGCGTTGTTGCTGATAGCGGGTGGCACGCTCTACACCGCTGCCATCGTTGCTGGCTCTTATTGGGTTCCGGGGTGGTGGGGTCGGGACCGTGGCGCGGGGCTGAGGATGGCTGGCGCGAAGACGGGATCCGAAGTAGCTGACCGGCT
>JBPBQE010000371.1:0-4380 GCA_050954595.1 Janthinobacterium lividum
ATCGGGCTGAGGTCGCTTACCGACGGGATCGATACCTCCGGCACCGCCGGCAAGCTGGTCTTCCATATCATGGCGGCCATGGCGGAAATGGAGCGCGACTTAACGCGCGAGCGGACGAACGCAGCTTTGGCGATGGCACGCGCCCAGGGCAGGGTGGGGGGGCGTAAGCCTGTCATGACGCCGAAGAAACTCGACGCCGCACGCAAGCTATTGGCCAGCGGCACCCGCCCACGCGAGGTAGCCTCCGCAATCGGCGTCTCGATCGCCACCCTTTACCGACATCTGCCCGCCACTGTGGAGTCCTGAGATAGACTGCCTTCGACGCGCAGTGGGCCGGAAGGCCGCGATTGCGCGTTCTGCTCGTAGGAAAAGCCGGCAGCATAGAAGCCGGCCGGATGAGGATCTGAAATGACACACAAGCTAGCGCCGGACGAGAGTGGAAGGTTGATGCCCTGGGAAACCGGACCGACCGGCCAGGGCTCTGCTCAATGCAGTTGGTGCGGTCGAGACATCCACGCTCCCGCTTTGCCATGCTCGATTACCAACGGTGTGGGCTTGGCTGCAGCCAGCACAAAGCCAGGGCTTGGAGAGCGCTGCAAGTGGGAGTTGCGCGTTAGAGGAATGGACGCGGATCAGCGGCCTACGTGACCATCAGCAGGAGAAGATACATGGCGACACAACCTGATATCATGCCCGACGTCATCACCCCAGTCGCCACAAGAGACGCCGGTACCAAACACGCCAACCGAGGCGCCTGACACTGACCTGCCCGGGATCGGCGAACCTGCGCCGGACTATGATCAGCCCGATACGGCGCCATCTGAGACACCTTTGCCCTAGTGATCAGCCAAGTCCGTGGGGCGCCGCCTGCGCGCTCCAGCTATGAGCTGGCGATCAGCTACCCAACCATTCGAGGCGTAGAACAGAGATCATATCGCCTTCGAAACCGAATGGCTTGGCATCGCGGTTGGGAAGGCTGATCGTGATCTTCTTTTGATCGTGGGCCGGCAGCTCGCAGATCGCGTCAACGACCTGCTCCAATGAGCCTTCGGCGACGATGATGCGATCGTCGGGCCGTAAATGGCTCGTCGCGACCGCATGTTCCAGCCAGATTGCATTGGGAATGATAGCCATGCCGCTCGTTGCTTTTGGTGGACGACTTTGTCCAGCCGCAACCTTCGCACGAGTAGATCATTCAGCAAGGGAACCGGGCTTCCCCCCCTTGTCCGGTTTCCCGAACCTTGGCCCCGTCGATGCTTCGCGATCGGCGGGGTTCATTTTTCCTGCGCCACTTTTTCAGACAATTCTCCTTTCGTTCCAGCGTGCGATGATTCATGCTCGGCTTATGCCAATTCGACCCGAGCAGCGCTGGTTTTACCCGATCGATTGGCAGCAGCTCTCCGAGGTGATCCGCTTCCAGCGTGCGAAAGGCCGTTGCGAACGGTGCGGGCGACCCCATGGCCACGATGTGCTCCACCTTGGTGATGGGCGGTGGTATGACGAGGAGCGCCGACAGTGGCGGAATGACCGTGGACAGCGAGCGCGAGGCTTACCCGCGCCCCACACCTCGAAGCCGCGGCAGCTTTGGCTCGAGGATTTGGCCGCCCCTGTCGCACCACCACGATCGACGCGTGTCGTGCTGGCGAGCGCTCATCTTGATCATGATCCAGGAAACAACGCCCCACAGAATCTCGCCGCTCTGTGCCAGCGGTGCCATCTCGCACATGACCGTCCCGAACACCGCCGGCAGCGCTGGCGGACCCTGTTTCGGCGTCGCTCGATGGGTGACCTGTTCCTTGGACTTTATCGCTGACGGTAGGGCTGGGTCCGTGACCTTATAGCCTCTTCGATAGCGGTGGTCAGTCATCTCCCATCAAGGAAGCGGGAGTATGAGGCGCTCCCTGCAACCGGGCGACCTCTGAACCATGTACCACGAGCGCCTCGGCATAACGGCTGATGCCGATACCGATTTCGCCGATGCCCTCAACCGTCATACGCGCCTGCTTAGAACCTATGCACGGCGTCTGGCGGGGAATGCGGCTGATGCGGACGATCTTGTCCAGGACACGATGTTGCGGTGCTGGTCAGGGCGGCACAGCTTTCAATCGGACAGCAATTTCGCAGCGTGGAGCCGGGTGGTGATGCGCAACAGCTTCCTGGCGAGCCATCGGCGAGATCGGTTTCATGCCGATCTGCCTGATGACGCGTTCGATCGGATGCCGGGCGCCGAGGGCGGCCAAGATCTGGCCGTCGAGGTGAGCGACATCGCATGGGCTTTAGACCGGTTAAGTCCTGATCATCGTGATGCCGTGACGCTAGCGGCGAAGGGCGTGCCAAGTAGCGTCGCTGCGTCACAGCTCTCCATTCCGGAAGGGACATTCAAAAGCCGCGTCGCCCGGGGGCGAACCCATCTTCGCGAGCTTATCGATGATCCCGATGCGCAGTCATACCGCACACCCGAGGCCAAGATGCCCCCCGCCCGTATGCCTCGAAGCTGGAAAGGCGTAGTCATCGGATAACGGACATTATCATATATAGGACGTGGCAGAGTCCTTCTCATGGTACCCGCCAAGAGGCAAGGAGAGGCTTGACAGAAAGAGTTGTGAAAAACCCGCGTTTTGTGTATTGTGCCGCTGGGCCATGGAGGGCACGATGACACAGCAGGTAACCGCAACAGAGTTCGCGCGTAACTTCGGGCGCTATCGCGAGGAAGCGCAGCGCGAGGCCGTCGCGGTCGTCACACATAACCGCGTCACCGGCTATTTCGTGTCCGCCCACGAGTACGAGGAGCTGCAGCGCTTGAAAGCCCTCGCTCCTACGGCGCTTGCGGTCGAGGAGCTATCTGCCGCCACTCTCAGGGCGCTGACGGGCTCCCGGATGGATGCCCGTCATGATCAGCTCAATCTGTTGATGGATTGAACATTTGTCGCTGCCGACCCCGGAAGCGGGTCTCGTCATTCCGTACAACTACCTGTGGCGGTCCGAGCATCGGAAAGGCCAAGACGAGGGTCGAAAGACCCGCCCCACCGTCATCGTGCTTGTGGTTCGGAAGGTCGAAGGGAACGCCCCGCGCGTCACCGTCGCGCCCATCACGCACACACCACCCGACGCGAAGACGGAAGCGATCGAGCTGCCCCCGCGCGTCAAGCACGCCCTTCAGCTCGACGGGGAACGGTCCTGGATCATCCTCGATGAGGTCAACGAGTTCACCTGGCCCGGCTACGATATCCGGCCAGTGCCAGGCTCGGAGAGCTTCTCCTACGGATTCATTCCGCCAAAGCTCTATGATGCGGTGATCGCCCGGCTTCTTGACCTGGCGACGACCCGCCGCGTTACCGAAATCCGTCGTGATTGATCATGACAAGCTTCCGAGATCTCAAGAAGGCTGAGCGTTTCCGGAGAAGGGATTACGGGGCACGGTTCTCGGAAGCCGCGATTGCCCCTGATCGCTGACAGCTTGCCGATCATGCCGGCACTCCAGCAAACCGCCGTTTACGGGAGATGCTAACCGCTACTCAGATAGCTGTCCCAAGAAGCGATTCGGATCGGACGTGCGCGCGGCCTCGCGATCATCACGAGAACAACGAACCTATTAAATGGACCGCTGCCCTGGCAGCCATTGCGCACCCGTACTCGTGAAGATCGTCGCCCTTATCCTTATCTGCAAGGTCCACAACACATTTAACGGAAAAGAAGTGTGGTACCTGCTGCGCCGCCTCGTGCGCGGCATAGTACAACCCGAATGTTTCCATGTCGAGGCCCGCTACCTTTCTATGCTGCTGCTTAATATGTTCTAGTCTCCTGGAATCGGCTATAACGGCCGACCCCGTAGCAAATGGCTTTATTGACGGCTTATGGCGCTTACCCGGGCGGCCCAGTTTGCCTAGACCATGCTCGAATACGTCTAGAAGATCGTCTTGCTCGAACGCCTGCGCGATCTTTACACGTGTTGCCGGGCGCAAGATAATCTGCGTAGGGGCAATCTCAAAACCGTTTTCTGACCATTTACCTGCTTGATACTCCCAAGCCGGAGAGGCGACGATCAATTCTCCAAGAGTTGCGTTACCGCTAAGTCCAGCACAAATACCTGACATTGATACAACCGACGGACGAAAGGCACCTAGCGCAATAGCCACATCTAGGGTTGACGGCACAAGACCCATTTGGCGAAGCTTGATAATTGCTCCATGCCTCGGCCCGTTATTATCAATCGTACAATGCGTTACATCTAGGCCCGACAAAACGACGCTTTCCCCTAAGCACAAGCGCGTGTCTCGGAATCTGAAGCGCCCCGGGTTTTCTGGAGGCTGTTTGGTTTGAGTCATGCCACCATATCGAGGATCTCAAGGGCGGCATAGTAATTGGCTTCGGCTTCGGCGG
>JBPBQE010000539.1:0-4357 GCA_050954595.1 Janthinobacterium lividum
TTCGGTTCCCATCCCGAGCAGCGCGATCGCCGGCAGGGCAGCGACCGCGCCATACACGGCGATCGTGAAGACGAGCCGCTCCGGCGGGCGGAGCCGAAAAGCCCAGGCCAGCGCACCCAGCACCAAAATCGCTAGCACCAGGGTGATGCCGGTCTCCTTGCCGTCCGCCACCTGGATGACGTCGCGGCCCGATATGACCGAAACCAAGCCGCGGACGACCACGCTGGGCCAGACCACGACGACAAGCCATGCCACTAGCAAGAACAGGGGGGTCGCCGCGATCAGCAGAATGCGGGACAGGATCGTCGACCCGGCGTGGAGCCTCATCGACGGCGACCCGTCGCGGCGTCGTCGGCTTGCTGCAGCAGGCGTCGATAGGCGCGATGGAAGCCGAACGCGAGACCGCCGAACGTCAGGCCGGCGGATGCGCTAAAGATCCCGGCCAGGATCGCGCCCACCTCGTCCGGCTCCGGCACCCGTCCATCCAGCTTCTTGCGCTTGAGGATCACCGGGTCGTCGGCGACGGGCACCCCGTCCGTCCGCATGGACGCGATCAACCACGCCGGCAGGCCACGGGATAATTCCCCCTCCGTCGCCCCGGGTTGCTGGAAATATGCCAGGGTCTCCAATTGCAGCACCGACACGACATCGCCGGGTCGCCACCCCGGCGCGGTCATCGGCGTGTAGACGTCCTGATAGCGCGTGGTGCGGATGGAGTAGTCGTGCTCCCACGCCAGATCCGGCTGCGGCGTGCCGCCGGTCAGGCGGGCGTAGTCCGGCAGCGTGACGCTGGGCGCTATCACCTCAGCCATCGTGAGGTCCGGCAGGGCGCTGCCGGGGGTCTGCTCACCGGGTCGGAGCGACATCCAGCCCAGCAGGGCGCCGACCAGGGGACATGCGAGGGCCAACACGAGCATGATGCGCCGCAACCGCCGCATGCGACGCAATAGAATGTCTGTCGAAACGGCCGGGCGCGGTGCTCGCCGGTCCGGCCAGAACGCGTCCTTGGCGCCGTTGACGAAAGGCCAATCGGGCCGGCGCGGCAGCAATCCCAAGATCAGCATCGGCAGCAGCAGAATGGCGAAGCCCGGCAGGAAACTCATGATGGCGCTGTCCGCGCCGAGATGACGGACCTGCCACGACTGCGCCCAGGCATAAGGGCCGACCTGCATGACGGCACAGGCCATCAGCAGGACGAAGCCGCCAAGATACCAGGTCACGGCTACGGCCGCGCCCCAGTTCCGCGCCTGCGCGTCATCCGGCAGCACCGGAGCGGCAGGCGGCGGCACGATCTTTTTGCGACGGTGTCCCCGGGTCATGCGCCACCCTCGCCGTCGAACGACTGCACGGTCGCCATCGCTGGGCCCGAACCGCGCGGCATGGCGGTGGCGGCGCGGGCGACCTGACGGAGGCGCCTTTTCGCGTCAGTCGAGCAGGTCAGCGAACGCGCACCTGGACTTTGACCACGCTGCCGTCAGCATCCTCGGCGGCCACGGTGTAGAAGCCGGGGCCGTCGGGCTGCCACAGCGCCGTCCGGCTCGCGGCGGCAGACGGCACGGAGATGCCATCCACCAAGAACGTGACGGGACGGCGTCCGCCCATGACACGGATCGGCACGGGGCCATCGGCTGAGAGCGTCGCACCCGGCGGCGGGAACAGCAGCTTTATCGCAGCGGTTTCGGCCGGCGGCGCCATGGCCGCCGCGACCGCCGACTGATAGTCCAGTCGAGGCGCCGAGGGGAGCAAGCCGAACACCTGGTGCAGCACCGGCAGCGCCATTCGCACGCCGGTCGCGCCTGGAATGGCCGTTCCGTCCGGCCGCCCGGCCCACACGGCGACCACGCTACGTCGGTCGAATCCGGCTGCCCAGGCATCCCGGCCGCCCCAACTCGTCCCGGTCTTCCAGGCGATGCCGGACAGCCCACCCTCCGGGAACGGCCGGGTCAGCACGTCCGCGACCATCGCGGCCGCACTGGGCTGCAGCAGCGGTCGTGCCGGCTCAGTCGCGAGATCCGGCAGCCAACGCAACGGGAGGCTCTGACCGTCCGTTCCCAAGGCTGCATAGAGCCGCACCAGATCGCGCAACTGTATCCCCACACCCCCCAGCGCCAACGGCAAGGAAGCCCCCGCGCCGGGCGGCAATCGGAGGCCAATCCCGGCCGCCATCAGCCAGGCGTGGAACCGGTGCGGCCCGATCCGGTCGAGCAGTGCCACCGCCGGAAGATTCAACGATCGCTGCAACGCCTCCGCCGCCGTCACCTCGCCGGCGAAGCTGCGATCGAAGTCTTCGGGCGCATAGCGGCCGAAATGCCGCGGCAGATCGTTGACCGGCGTGCTCGGCGAGACCAGCCCGTCCTGGAACGCCAGCCCATACAGCAGCGGCTTCAACGCCGATCCGGGAGAGCGCCAGGCCCGCGTCAGGTCCAGCGCGCCGCCGCGGGGCTTGCTGCCGTCACCGGACATCACCGCACGCACCTCGCGGCTCTCGCCATCCACCACTATCGCGGACAACGACGCGCGCGGGGGCATCGCCCGCAACTGGCCGGCGAGCAACCGCTCCAGCGCGATCTGGAGCGACAGGTCCAGGGTCGTCCGCACCGGCTCCGCCGCTGTTGTGGCCAGCACCGGGCGCAGCGCCGCTTCCGCATGCCGCGGAAACGCGATGCGGGCCACCGGCATCGGCTCGGCCCCGAACGCCTCCGCATCCGGCCCGAGCAGGCGGTTTCGCAGTAGTGCCGCACGGTCCGCATGTCGGTCCGGCTGCAGCGCTTCCGGGCGCCGCGGGATCGCGACCAGCAAGGCGGCCTGGGCCGGGTCCAACGCCGCGGGCCGTTCCCCGAACCAGGCCTGTGCGCCCGCGCGGACCCCTTCCAGATTGCCGCCATACGGCGCCAGGGTCAGCCAGATGCCGAGGATCTGCCGCTTGTCGAGCCGCTCCTCCAGCTGCACCGCGCGGAATGCCTCGATCGCCTTCGACAGCAGCGTCCGCCGCCGTGGCTCGAGTAGCCGCGCCGCCTGCATCGTCAGGGTGGACCCGCCGGAGATCACGCGCCCGGCGACCGCCCACTGTCCCACGGCTCGTGCCAGCGCCAGCACGTCCACACCGGCATGCTGGTAAAAGCGTCGATCCTCCGTTCGCAGCAGCAGGTTCAGGAACACCGGTGACACGTCATCTACCGTGGTCCGCAGCCGCCAGACGCCGCCCGGCGCCGGCACCATGCCCAGGGTGCGGCCCTCGCGATCCAGCACCTCCGTCCCGACGGTCGCCAACCGGCTGAAGTCGGGCGGATACATCCGGTCCAGCACCAGGAACGAGCCCGCCCCGGCGGCCAGCAGGGCCGTCCCTGCCAGCAGCGTCCAGACGACCCGGCGGCGGATCACCTCAGGGCGCCGGTAGCACGTCGATCCGGTTGGCTCCCTGTCGCGCAAACACCCCGGGGCGATACATGTCGGAAACGTCGGCGCCCGGGATGTCGTAATTGCCCGGCGTCACCGCCCGCAACCGCACCGCCACCCGGAACGCCTGCTGATCTTCCGTCAGCTTGACCACCGCCTGGAAGCGGTCGTCGGCCGCGGGCTGCGCCTCGGTATCGGACAGCTTGCCCAGCCAGGGCAGACCGGCCGCCTCGCCACCCTGCAGCCGCCCGGCGATTTCCCAGCCGGCGGGCAGTCCCTGCATGACCTGGATGCGGTGCTCCTGCCGATCCTCGGCCGTTCCCTCCAGCAGCAGCACGAACACGGTGTTCTGCCGCAGATGCGCCAGGTCGAGCGTCGATCCATCCAGGTTCAGGAACTTGCGCGTCACCCGCATCTGCGCCCGCCCCGGACCGGGCGCTTGCACCGGAACACCCGTGACCGAGACGGTCTGCCAGACCGGCTGGTCGCCCAGATTGCGTGCCGTCGCCGCGCCCGTCAGCCTGACGGTCACCACCGGCGCGGGCGGCAGCGGCCGGTCATCCAGGCTCACCCGCGTCACGCCGCCGTTCCGCCCGAGGACGCCGGCCGCGGCAACCAGCCACGCCTGCTCCTGCGTGTTCAACGATTGCGGCTTCATGTCGCCGCCGGGCAGCTGACCCATTAGGGTCTGCAGGCGGCCCGGCAACAGCCCGCTTTCCTTCAGCAGCAGCGCGACCGCGGCCTGGTCGCGCACCGGGCTGCCATAGTCGAACAGCCAGCGATCGCGGGCCCCGCTCGCGAGTGCGGCGGCAAAGGCACGTTCCGCCCGTGGTGCATCGTTGCCGAGCGCCAGTGCCGCACCGAGCTGCGCCCGAGCCAGCGGCGTGGGGAGCTTGTCCAGCGATTCGAACAGCACCCGCGCCGACCCGGCCCGAGCCTGCCCCGCCATGGCCAGCACATA
>JBPBQE010000031.1:0-4350 GCA_050954595.1 Janthinobacterium lividum
CGTGCCAAGGTTGGCAGCATCCGACCGTTCGGCATCTTCAGCGCTTCGCGCGGCAGTTGCTGAGCGACAGGCTGCGTAGGCATCATCTCCAAACCTCTGGCTCGACATGGCCCGGTGCCGTGCCCGTCAGTCCCAGCCGTTCTGCCTGGAGCAGCAGGTTTCTGACGGAGGAGGGATGCCAGCGCGTGCCACCACGTGGCGTACGTTCGCGCATGGCCTCCAGCTGTGCGGCGATCTGCTGGAGCGTCCGGTCGGGTGCGGCTGCCTTGATGCCGGCGACAAGCCTGATCAGCCGGTCGTCGCCGGGTTGGGGACGCGCTCGGTTGAGCAAGCTGGTCTGAATGATGCCTTCGGAGGCCAGCCGCCGGACGGTGCGACGCAGCCGCTCCACCTTCCATTGGCCGGCGCCGTCCCGGTTAAGGACCCGGACGACGTCACCCCAGGGCTGGTCGGGACGCATTCGCCGCACCGTTGGCAGCCACGAGTCCAGCCGGGCGAGCACTCCATCGAGGTATGTCGCGTCACGGGCCGCCCGCATCTTGCGGATTGCATCCGGGTCGCCGTTCCGCAGTCCGGGATTTCCACCGATACGACCGCGGCTGCGCGCCGCTTTCAGGCCTGCCTTGGTGCGTTCTGCGATCAGTGCCCGCTCGAGCTGGGCGACGGCCCCCAGCACCTGCAGCGAGAACATCCCCTGGGGTGTCGTAGTGTCGATGGGATCGCGCAGGCTACGGAAATGGGCGCCGCTGGCCTCCAGTTGCTCGATCACGGCCAGCAGGTGGCTCACCGAGCGGGCCAGCCGATCCAGGCGGACGACGACCAGGGTTTCGCCGGAATGGATCTCCCGGAGTAGCCGGGCCAGCACGGGCCGGCTGCGGTCGGCGCCAGAGGCGCGCTCCTCCAGCACTGTCTCGCAGCCGGCAAGGCGAAGTTCGTCGAGCTGAGGATCGGTGCCCTGGTCCTCCGTGGAGACCCTGGCATAGCCGATCATTCGGCTAATCGGGCTGTTTCTGCTGGTTTTTGCCGCCACCTTGTCCAAACCTCGTCGGTGCGACCGTTTTACAAACAAACAAGGTATGCACAAACGACCGTTTGCAGAGGTGGCCGGGGCCAATCCGCCGCTCACCCTGGAATAGCGCGTGGCGCACCAAGGCTACGATCCGCCGCCTTATTGCGAACTTGGAAGCTTTCTATCGCAGTCCGTAGCCGCGATTAGCGCGATCTGGGGAGCGAAAGCGCGCTTAGGACAGCCCAGCGACTGGCTTTCTCACGATCGCGGACCCGCGACAAAGGCAACGCCACCGCGGCAATATTCCGTCCGCAAAGTCTGCTTAGCGGACGGAATCTGTGACACCGAAAGTCGCATCACATACACATTACCAAACCTTAGACATCCTGCCTAAGTTTTAGTGGGATCCAGCATTGCCAACCCCGGCCCTCGTGCGTGACCAAGATGATCTCGCCCTTCCCGCGCTGATACTCGAGACAGCGCCGGATGCTCTCGGTCTTAGCTAGCTGCCATGGGGGCGGCATCCGTTCCAGCAGCGCTGCCCAGCTCACCGATCGTAGTTCCTCCAACTCTCCGTCTTGCTTACTCATCGTCCAGCACTCCCTTCTCGGAATGCCTTTCGCCGGCTGCGAGCCGGATGCGGGACAAGGGCGCTACGAGGTTCAGTCTCATCGCTGCGGCCTCCGCTCTCAGATTGCCGAGACTGTCTGACACCGATAAGGCATGCGGTTGTATAAGGCAGAAAAATGCAACCATAAATAGACTTGTGACCAGAGTTCCGCTAATATGGGTGGCCTGCTTTGGATGAAAGAGGCGTCTGTCGCGTAACGGCGGACTCTGCGGAGAAAAGCTTCGTCACATGACGTGCTTGCCGTGGGGCCTGATCCGCTACTGCCATGATAGAATGCCATCCAATTTTTCGGGCTGTTGTTGATTGGACAAAGCCCTTCGCCCATGCGGCACGCCATCCTCGTCATGTTGGAATTGGAATCCGACATCACGCTCATCACCTAGTCCAGCACGCCCACCGGGTGGTGAGTGGCTTAACGCCGCCGCTCAACACGGTCTGCAGGAACGTCCTTGGTCCACTGGCTGCAGGGGGAATTGCGTTGTTGCCGTCAGCAAGCGTCATCCCGACATCGGGAGGCGTCGGTGGCTTCCCGAGCGGCATGGTATCTGAATACGGGGCACCGCCATTTGCCGCCCCAGGCATTCTGAGCTCAAATGGCAATACGCCTGGCACCTTTGGCGGCACCGGGATTGGCCCCGAATACTCGGGCTCTGCTGGCGCAGTTGGTGGCCTTGTTACGTCTGCAACGCCCTTGACGTCATTAAGCTCAGCCTCGCAGAGCCCGCTATCGGAAAACCACCGCGCCGACTACGCATCGCCACTTGTCACCCCAAGTCCGGGCTCTGTCCCACTTGGCCCAACATCGACGCCCGGCCTGATATCCGACAAGCAGGACCAGTTACCGACGAACACACCAGAACCAGCGTCATTCGCTATCTTGGTGGCCGCGCTTGGAAGTGTCGGCTTGATGCGCGTCTTTTGGCGTCGCCGATCCGTTTAGGACCCGGCACTTGGATCCCTTACACGCCGCCAGCATGATTAATATTTGGTAGCGTCCGCGCTCGTGGTTCACCCGCGCTTTGCGTGGATCGTGACGGCGCTGGACGCCACAGCTGGCGCCGTAGTCAGCCGTGTTGAGCAGGATGGGCAAGCCGCAGTCGCTACGGGCCTGGCGCGCCGGTTCACCGCTTTGATCGCGCCTGCAGCCTGCGTCGCCGGCAGCACAGCGCCATACCCGCCGCGCCTGTGGCAGAGTTGGATACCTGGCTCGCAGAGGCGCGGGCATGCGGCATTGGCGCTGTGGCTACGTTTGCTGCCGGACTGGAAGCGGACACGGCTGCAGTGCTGCTTTTCGCGTCAGACGGAGCGCAGCAGCTGTTTTCCTGTGTGCCCCACCGCCTAGTTCAGGTCGGCAAAGGCGTAGCACTTCAACAGCTGTTTTAACGGAAAGCGCCCTTGTGCCTGCGGCCATATCAAGGACAGGTCGAAGTCCGGGGTGGTGCCATCACCCACGATGATCTTCCTCCCGGCTTCACGGACACCTCTGATACGCTCCTTGCGGGCGGGTAGCACGGCCGATGCGCCACCACGGCATTCAGGCCCTGGGAGTGTGTCGATCTCGGCCCTGCACCACCGACAGCCGTCACCATCTGCCGATCGCACTGAATCTCCTGAAGCAACAGTTCTCGGCCGCGCTGGCAAACATGACCTACCTGCCGACCGGAGAGGGCTGGCCCTATCTGGCCGCAATCCTCGATCTCGCCACCCGCAAGATCGTCGGCTGGTCCATGCGCGATCACATGCGGGCCGACCTGATGTCGGCCGCTCTGATGATGGCCACCCAACGGCAGCGACCAGGAGCCGGCCTGGTCTGTCACTCGGATCGCGGCAGCCAATATGCCGCCGAGGCGTACCGAAAGCAGCTCGTCGACATGAAGGCGATATCTTCCATGAGCCGGACGGGCTGTTGTTACGACAATGCCCCAATGTAAAGCTTCTTCCATACCCTCGCGGTCGAACTCGTCCACCAGCGACGATGGGCGACCTGGGACGAAGCCCGATGCGATTTATTCCCTTAAATCGAAGGCTACTACAATCGGCAGCGCATCCACTCGGCTTTCGGCTACATCACACCCGAACAGGCCGAACGGAACACGAGCTAACCCCCGTGTCCAGGAAATCGGGGGAGGGTCAAGGCGGCGTGGAGCAGATCGTCGGCCATGCCAAAGCTGATGATGATGACCGCTGCCGACGCCGACGCCGAAAGCAGGGCACTATGTATCGCTGAGATTAGCTCCCCCATAAGAAAAGGCTTGCGCAGCAAGGTGGCTCTTTGCCCTAGACTTGCTAGACGCGCTCCGAGCCCTTCTGCGAATCCTGAGACAATCACTACTGGCAGGTCTGGGTTTCGTCCCAAAGCATACGCCGCCAAATCAAGACCATCTTTAGCGCCAGGCATCCGCACATCGGTAAGCAACAGGTGAAATGGCTGATTATCAAAGCTGGTTACTCCGTCGTCACCACTCTCGACTTTGGTGACGTCAAATCCTTCATCAAGAAGCATTCCAGTCACCAGATGCCCTATGTCGACATCATCCTCGGCATATAGAATTCGCTGGCGCCGAACGCTTTCAAGCTGCAATCCGCTCATGCAAATGTCCATTCCGGTCCCCTCTGCCAACGATCTTAGGGGTATTCTTATTTAACTAGTCGATGACTAAGCGTCGCTTCCCGTCGAAAATGCGTCGGCTGGAATGACCAATCGGGATTG
>JBPBQE010000159.1:0-4341 GCA_050954595.1 Janthinobacterium lividum
GAAGCCGTTTGCTAGCGAGGCGTTATCAAAGTTGGTGCGTCGGATGACGAGTTAGCCGCTCGGCAAATAGAAGTAGCTGCTTCAGATGCGTATATAGCGTTAGCATCAAGGGTGACGACGTCTCATCGTTATTGGCGGTAATCTTCAGACTGACCGTGACCGCCTCAAGATTACCGCTTAATTTTCTGCCGAGAACGATTCGGCCAATGGTCTAACTGTCACCAGCATCGTCATCTGCCATCTTCACCTCCATTCTTCCCGGCTTTCGCGACCTCGAACGGAGTTGAGGGTCAAGTCTGTCCAATGCAGTGTAGGAACATCACGATACAATAACTTAATGGCCGTCCAGCGTGGCTGTTGGCGTTAATGCGCGGCTGCCCAAGTCGGGCCGATGCCGGTCTCTACCACCAACGGCACGGACAGGGTCGCGGCACTCTCCATCACCGATTTGGCCAACGATGCCGTTGCGGCGGCCTCCAACTCGCTTGCCTCGAAGAGCAATTCGTCATGCACCTGTAGCAGCAAGCGCGCCGACAAGCCGGAGGCGGCCAATGCCGCCGGCAGCTGCACCATCGCGCGCTTGATGATGTCCGCCGCGCCACCTTGTAGCGGCGCATTGGTCGCCTGCCGTTCAGCATAGGCCCGCTTGGCCGGAATCTTCTCGCGGATACCTGGCACCCAGCAGCGACGGCCGAATGGCGTCAGCACGTAGCCGTTCATACGAGCCTCTTCCTTGGTGCGCTCCATGTAGTCGCGGATTCCCGGATAACGCTCGAAATACGTCCTTATATACTGTGCGGCCTCGCCCTGCTCGATGCCGAGCTGACGGGCCAGGCCGAAGCCCGAGATACCGTAGATGATGCCGAAGTTGATGGCCTTGGCGCGGCTCCGCGTCGTACGGTCCATGCCCTCCATCGGCACGCCGAACACCTCGGACGCCGTTCGCGCATGGATGTCCTGGCCGGTGGCGAAGGCCTCCTTCAACGGACCGATATCGGCGACATGGGCCATCAGCCGAAGCTCGATCTGGCTGTAGTCGGCGCTGACCAGCATATGGCCGGGCTCGGCGATGAAGGCGCGTCGGATCCGGGCACCCTCCTCCGTGCGGATCGGGATGTTCTGCAGGTTCGGCTCGGTGGACGAGATGCGGCCGGTCGTGGTGATGGCCTGGCCGAAGCTGGTGTGGACGCGGCCAGTGGCCGGGTTGATCTCCTGCTGCAGCGCTTCGGTGTAGGTCGAGCGTAGCTTGGCCAATTGCCGCCACTCGATGACCTTGGCGGGGAAGTCGTGACCCTGGTCGGCCAGGCCTTGCAGGACGGAGACGTCGGTGCCCCAGGCACCGCTGGCCATGCGACGGCCGCCGGGCATCTTGAGCTCGTCGAACAGCACCTCGCCGAGCACCTTGGGGCTGCCCAGGTTGAACGGACGCCCGGCGATGGCGTGGATTTCGGTCTCCTTGATCGCCATCCGGTCGGCGAAATCGGCGGACATGCGGCGCAAATCCTCGGCGTCGACCTTGATGCCGGCGCGCTCCATGTCGATCAGCACGGGAACCAACTGGCGCTCGATCCGCTCGTAGAGGTGCAACGCCTGACCCGTGCGCAGCCGCGGCCGCAGCACGTGCCAGAGCCGCAAAGCCAGATCCGGGTCCTCGGCGGCGTAGGCCGTGACCCGGTCCACCGGCGATTCGGCGAAGCTCAAGCGTCCGCGGCCACTGCCGGTGACGCTGTCCGACGTGGCGGCCTTGTGGCCGAGGTCGCGCAACGCCGTATCCTCTAGTCCATGCGGGTGAGCGCCGGCCCCGAGCGCGTAAGAGATGAGCATGGTGTCGTCGATCGGCGAGGCCCGAACGCCCGCTCGGTCCAGCACCAGCAACCCGGCCTTGCCGTTGTGCAATATCTTCAACACGGCAGGATCGGTCAGCAACGGCGTCAGCGCGGCCAGGGCGGCGGCCGGGTCGATCTGTTCCAGCGTGGGCGCCGGGTCGGCACCCTCCAGGTTGGGCTGGGCGGCGCTGGCAGGCAGTCGGTGGCGCAGCGGGATGTAGCAGGCGCGGCCGGGGCCAGTCGCCAGTCCGATGCCGAGCAGTTCCGCACGGTTCGGATCGCGGCCGTCGGTTTGTATATTGAGGCCGAGGATGCCGTTGGCGGTCGCTTCGGCGATCCAACCCTCCAATGCATCGAGCGCGGTGACGGTGACGTAGGGGCCATAGGCCGGTTGTTCGGGCGCGTCGAACAGCGCCGGCTCGGGCGAGGGCTCGGCGGCTTCGGCGAACAGCCCGAGCTTGGTCGCGGTGCTGCGGAAGCCCATCGAAATCAGCCAGCGCGTCAGCACCGGGTTGTCGGGCGGACGGGTAATCAGGCTGTCGAGCGGTTGCGGTAACGGGCACTCGCGGTCGAGTTCGACCAGCTTGCGGCTGATGCGCATCTTGTCGATGCTTTCGGCCAGGATATCGCGCCGCTTGCTCGGCTTCATCGACGGGATCGCGGCGATCACGCCTTCGACGTCGCCGTGTTCGGTGATCAGCAGCGCGGCATTCTTCGGGCCGACACCTGGGACGCCGGGAACGTTGTCGACGCTGTCACCCATCAACGCCTGAATTTCGACCACCTTGTTAGGGGCGACGCCGAATTTGGCGAACACTTCCTCGGGGCCGATCGGCTTCTGCTTGATCGGGTCCAGCATGCCGACCCGGTCGTCGATCAGCTGCATCAAATCTTTATCGGACGAGATGATGGTGGTGCGATAGCCGGCCTTGCTTGCCTCGGTGGCGTAGGAGGCGATGAGGTCGTCGGCTTCCCAGTTCGGCAGCTCGATCGACGCCACGCCGAACGCGGCCGTGGCGTCGCGCACGAGGGCGAACTGCGGCTCTAGCTCGGGCGGCGGAGGCGGACGGTGCGCTTTGTAGTCGCTGTAGAGCGCGTTACGGAACGTGGTGCGGCCGGCGTCGAAGATGACGGCGATGTGAGTGCCTTCGTGCTTCTCCAGCAGGCGAGCGAGCATGTTGGAGAAGCCGTAGACGGCGTTGACGGGGGTGCCGTCCTGCCGGGTCATGGGCGGTAGCGCATGAAAGGCGCGGAAGATGAAGCCCGAGCCGTCGATCAGGACGAGATGGGGCTCTACGGCAGGGGCTGCATCGGGCATGTCAGTGACCGTGGTCGTCCCCGACGCCGGGCGCGAGGCGGTAGATGATGGAGCAATACGGGCAGAACGTCTGCTCGTGCTCGATGTGCAGCCAGACGCGTGGATGGCCTAGCGGCCCGGCGTCGCCGTCGCAGGGAATGTTGCGGCTGTGCGCGACGCGGATCTCGGTCTCGCCAACGCCGGGCGTGGGTGTGGAAGCGCCGAAAGGCATCGATCGTCCTTGGGATTGCAGCGGAGAGGCCATGATAGCGCCCCGCGCCCGAGTTTGAAACTGCGTCCGGGGCAGGGAGACCACCGAGATGATAGTCTGGGCAGATGATGGTCGGGTTGTGCTGATGCGGTGGGTCCTGATGTTGATGCTGGCGTTGGGCGGATGCGCGGCGCTGCCCGTCTATAATCCGGTGCTACCCGCGCTGCCGCCCGCATCGCTAACGGTCGACGCGCTGTTCACCATGCCGGACGGCGCCCGCCTGCCGGTGCGCGAATGGCTGCCGGCGGGGCCGCCGCGAGCGATCCTGTTGGCATTGCACGGGTTCAACGACAGCCGCGACGCGATGGAGCTGCCGGCGCCGGTATTCGCTGGGTCGGGCATCGCGGTGTTCGCGCCGGACCAGCGGGGCTTCGGTGCGGCGCCGTTGCGCGGACGCTGGCCCGGGGAGGGCGCCATGCAGGCGGATGCGGCCTCCATGTTGCGGCAGTTGCGGGCGCGGTATCCTGGGGTGCCGCTTTATGCGATGGGCGAGAGCATGGGCGGTGCCGTGGCCATGACGCTGGCGGCCAGCCCGGCCGCCCCGCCTGTCGACGGCTGGATCCTGATCTCGCCCGCCGTGTGGGGCCGGAACGAGATGCCGGCCGGCCTACGCGCCGGGTTGTGGCTGGTGTCGCACACGCTGCCGGGCCTCAGCGTCACCGGCGGCGAGGTCAAGCTGAAGGTGGTCGCGAGTGATAACCGAGACGCGCTGGTGCGGCTGGGACGCAATCCGCTGACCATCCGGCGCACGCGCTTCGACACGTTGCGGGGCCTGACCGACCTAATGGACGCGGCGCAGGACGCGGCGCCGCATCTGCCGGCGAACGTGCTGGCACTTTATGGAGAGAAGGACGTCATCATCCCCGTCCATGCTGCCGCGCGCGCCTGGCGGCACATGCCGGCCGACGTGCGGCGGGGGCTGTATCCGTCGGGCTATCATATGCTGC
>JBPBQE010000127.1:0-4341 GCA_050954595.1 Janthinobacterium lividum
CCGTGCCGCGCGGCGTGATGGCCGGGTTCCGCAACGTCGGACAATCCTGCAGCGCGCCGACCCGCATGATCGTGCCGCGGGCACTGTTGGCGGAGGTGGAAGCCCTGGCCGCCGCGACGGCCGACGGCTGCGTGGTGGGCGATCCGAAATCCGAGGCCACCGTGCTGGGACCGCTGGCCAATCAGGCGCAGTTCGAGCGCGTGCAGGCGATGATCGCAGCCGGGCTGGCGGAAGGCGCCAAGCTGGTGTGCGGCGGTGCCGGGCGGCCCAACGGTTTCGATCGCGGCTATTACGCGCGGCCGACGGTGTTTTCCAACGTGACCCGCGACATGCGGATCGCCGCCGAGGAGATCTTCGGCCCGGTGTTGAGCATCCAACCCTATGACACCGTCGACGAAGCAGTCGAGATCGCCAACGCCACCGTTTACGGGCTCGGTGCGCAAGTGCAGTCCCGCAGCCTGGACGCCGCGCGCGCCGTTGCCCGCCGCATCCGCGCCGGGCAGGTGCACATCAACTACCCGGCCTGGCGTCCGGACGCTCCGTTCGGCGGCTACAAGCGCTCCGGGAACGGGCGCGAATACGGGCAATTCGGCTTCGAGGAATACCTCGAGACCAAAGCTGTGCTTGGCTACGAGTCAAGGCAGACTGTCTAGAAACGGCTTCAACGAGTTTTGTGAGAGGCATCATGCGTCGACCCAAATTCATCTCCTTCGACTGTCAAGGCACGCTCATCCACAACCCTTATGTGGAATGGTCGAAGAAGCTGTATGCCGACCGGCTCTCGCCGGACGCCCTCGACGCCTTCATCCGCCATTTCAAGAGCTATCGTTTCGACGAGACGATGGGACCTTGGAAGCCGTTCCGCGACGTCATCGCCAACGCGCTCGAACGGACCTGCCGCCGCACCGGCATCGACTACGACCCGGCGTTCGCGCAGCAGATCTATGACGACATCCCGAACTGGAGGCCGCATGCGGACGCACCGGCCGGGCTGGCTCGGCTGGCCTGCGAGTTCCCGCTGGTCGGGCTGACCAACTCGATGAACTCGCAGATCATGTCGAACATGGACCAGTTCGGCGTGAAGTTCCACGCCATCATTACCGCCGAGCAGGTGCAGTCCTACAAGCCGCGGATGAAGGGCTTCGACGACATGTTCGACCAACTCGGCGTCGGGCCGGAAGACATGCTGCACGTCTCCTCCTCGTTCCGATACGACCTGCTGACGGCGACCGATGCCGGCATCACCAACAAATGCTGGGTCAACCGGAACCACGAGCCGGTGATCCCCTATGTCGAACACTACGAAGTGGCCGACATCGGCGGCGTTGCCGACCTGTTGGGCCTTCCCGCGGCCGCGGCGGCGTAACCCATGAGCACGCTGTCGAACTCCCTGGTCGAACTGGACCGCCGTCACTTCATCCACCCCGTCGCCTCTCCCCATGCGCACGAGCGCAAGGGAGTGCGCGTGTTGACGTCCGGCAAGGGCGCAACGGTGACAGACTCGACGGGGCGACAGCTGGTGGACGGGTTCGCCGGGCTCTGGTGCGTCAATGCCGGCTACGGACATGAGGCCGTGGTCGAGGCGGCGGCGCAGCAGATGCGCGAGTTGCCCTATGCTACGACGTATTTCGGCCTCGGCTCCGAGCCGGCGATCCGCTTGGCCGCCGAACTGGCTGATCGGGCACCGGGCGACCTCAACCGCGTGTATTTCACCCTCGGCGGCTCGGATGCCGTCGACGGCGCGGTGCGGTTCATCCGCTATTACTGGTATTCGCGCCAACAACCGCAGCGCGACCAGTTCATCTCGGTCGGCCAGGGCTATCATGGCTCGTCCACGGTGGGCGCCGGTCTGACCGCCCTGCCCTCGTTCCATGCCGGCTTCGGCGTGCCGTTCGATTGGCAGCACAAGATCGCCTCGCCCTATCCCTATCGCAACCCGGTCGGCACCGACCCGGCGGCGATCATCGCGGCGTCGCTGGCCGAACTGGACGCGCTGGCCGACCGGCTCGGTGCGGATCGGATCGCCGCCTTCTTCGTCGAGCCGATCCAGGGCTCCGGCGGCGTGGTCGTGCCGCCGCCGGGCTGGTTGGCCGCGGTGCGGAACTGGTGCGCGGAACGCGAGGTGCTGTTCATCGCCGACGAGGTCATCACCGGGTTCGGCCGCACCGGCCCGCTATTCGCGTGCGAAGACGAAGGCATCGTGCCGGACCTGATGACGGTCGCCAAAGGCCTGACCTCCGGCTACGCGCCGATGGGCGCGCTGCTGATGTCCGACCGCGTGTATGCGACCATAGCCGAGGGCGCGGGTGACGCGGCGGTCGGGCACGGCCAAACCTATTCCGGCCACCCCGTCAGTGCCGCCGTCGGCCTGGCGGTGCTGAAGCTCTACGACGAGGGCTTGCTCGAGAACGGCCGTCGCGCCGGCGCACGGCTCATGCAGGGGCTGGAAGCGTTGCGCGACCATCCGCTGGTCGGCGAGGTCCGGGGCCGCGGCATGTTGGCAGCGGTGGAACTGGTGGTCGACAAGGCCGCCAAGACGCCGCTGCCGGCCGCGGCGATGCCGGCCACCCGCATCTTCGATCGCGCCTGGGACAACGGCCTCATCATCCGTGCCTTTGCCCAGGGCGTGCTCGGCTTCGCGCCGCCGCTGTGCTGCACGGACGCCGACATCGACGCCATTCTGCAGCGGACCCGGCTGACGCTGGATCACACGCTGGACGATCCCGACGTGCGACGGGCGATGCGCTAGCCCCCCAATACAGAGTGCCTTGCCTGAGACCGTCTCACCCAGCTCAAGGAGCAACAGCTTGTCCGTGAAACCCTCGACTTGGACTCCGGCCGACGACACCACCGTCGAGACCGCCATACGAAGCGGCGCCAGTCGACGTGACCTGCTGCGCATGCTCGCGGCCGGCGGCATCTCGCTCTCCGCCGCGGGCGCCATCCTCGGGCAGGCCCGGCCCGCCATGGCAGCGCCGTCCAAGGGCGGACACCTCAAGATCGCCGGCTTCACCGGCTCGACCGCCGACACGCTCGACCCCGCCCGCGGCTCCAACTCGACCGACTACACGCGCTGCATCGCGCTCTACGACCGGCTGACCAACCTCGATGCGAACAGCAACGTCGTCATGGAGCTGGCCGAAGCGATCGACACGACGGATGCCAAGGTCTGGACGATCAAGTTGCGCCGCGGCGTGACCTTCCACGACGGCAAGCCGTTCACCGCCGCCGACGTGATCTTCACCCTCAAGCGGCATCTCGACCCGGCGACCGGCTCCAAGGTCAGCAACATCGCCAAGCAAATGACCGGCTTCAAGGCGGTCGACGACCACACGGTCGAAGTCACGCTGGCCTCCGCCAACGCCGACCTGCCGACCATCTTCACCCTGCAGCATTTCCTGATCGTCGCCGACGGCACGACGGATTTCGCCAAGGGTAACGGCACCGGTCCGTTCATCCTGCAATCGTTCGAGCCCGGCACGCGCAGCCTCATGCGCCGCAACGACTCCTACTGGAGAACCGGCGGCGGACCCTACGTCGACTCGTTTGAGCAATTTCCAATCGCCGACGACACCGCCCGCATCAATGCGCTGCTCTCCGGTGACATCCACATCGCCGCCGCGATCAACCCGCGGGCGATGCGTCAGCTCGAGAACAAGCCCGGCTTCACCATGGTTCGGAGCCCGTCGAACAGCTACAACGACATCAACGTCCGCCTCGACATGTCGCCCGGCGACAAGGCCGATTTCGTGCTGGGCATGAAGTCGCTGGTCAATCGCGAGACGATCCTGCGCTCGGCCTTGCGCGGCCAAGGCTCGCTCGGCAACGACCAACCCGTCTTCCCCGGCAACCCGCTGCGCAACGATGCCCTCAAGCCGCGCGCGTTCGATCCGGACAAGGCCAAGTTCCACCTGAACAAGGCCGGCATGATCGGGCAGACCGTCGCCATCACTGCATCGGACGCCGTGGGCTCGTCAGTCGACATGGCCATGATCCTGCAGTCGGACGCGGCGCCGATCGGGCTCAAGATCGACGTGCAGCGCGTCCCGTCGGATGGTTACTGGGACAAATACTGGCTCAAGGCGCCGATCCATTTCGGCAACAACAACTACCGTCCCACGCCGGACATCCTGTTCTCGACGTTCTATGCCTCGAACGCACCCTGGAACGAGAGCCGCTACAAAAGCGAGAAATTCGACCAGATGCTGGTCGAGGCGCGCGGTCAGCTCGACCAGGCTAAGCGCAAGGAGATGTATGGCGAGATGCAGACCATGGTCAGCGATGATGCGGGCACCATCATCCCTGCCTACAACGCCGGCATCGACGCGCTCAATGCCAAGG
>JBPBQE010000104.1:0-4337 GCA_050954595.1 Janthinobacterium lividum
TGCTCCGTGGTGACGCTCAGCCCGTCGTCACAGGCCTCGAGTGGTATGGTCGACGGGATCCCGGTGTTCTATGTACCTCTGGCGAATGTCTATTGGCCGTGGGGATCGTCGCGACCGAAAGCATTGCGACCGGTGTTCCAGTTTCTTGAGGCCGATAACCTCATCATGCGTCGGCGTCTGTCGGCAATTCTTGAGCAACTTCGTCCGGACGTGATGCATGCCCACAACCTGCAGGGCTTTTCCGCCAGCGCGTGGTCCGCAGCCGCCCGGCTCGGAATCCCGATCGTTCAAACGTTGCACGATTACTACTCTGCTTGCGTCCGTAGCTCCATGTGGCGCCCAGCATTGGGCAACTGCGCCCGGCCCTGCGCCGAATGTCGATTGTTCTCCTATCCCCGACGCCGGTTGTCACGTCTGCCGCAGGCTGTCACCTGCGTCAGTCGGTCCATGTTCGACCGGTTGCATGATGCCGGCGCGTTTCCCGATGCCGGAACGGGACGCCAGCCCGTCGTCATTATCCGTGGCAACAATGCGCTCGATGTGTTGCCGGCAGCTGCAACGCCCGTCGAGGGGCCGTTGCGGCTCGGCTTCCTGGGCCGGCTCGACCAGTCCAAGGGTCTGGAAAACCTGATCGATGCCGTCAAGCGCATGTCACCGGAGGCGACGACGCTTCGCATTGCCGGTTCTGGCCTTGAGAACTACGTCGACGGCCTTCGTCGAACGACCGCCGGTGCCCCGAATATCACTTTCATCGGCCACGTCGACCCGGCGGACTTCTTTCCGACCATAGATTTACTGGTCGTGCCATCTGTGTGGGAGGAGCCCTTGGGTCGGGTGTTTCACGAAGCGCTGGCATATGGCGTGCCCAGCCTCGCCTCCCCGCTTGGTGGCTTGGCGGAAGCGATAATCGACGGCCAGACCGGATTCGTGCTTGCCGACGTGGGATCGGACGCGCTGTTCGAACGCCTACAATTGCTTGCGACCAGTGGGTGGAACCGGGAAGCGATGTTTGAGGCTTGTCGTGCCGCAGCGGAGGCATATGCGCCGACGCGCATTGCCCGGCAGTATGAGGCGGTATTAGAAGCCGTAGTCTCGGGCAGGCCTATCTCTGCCGATGCCGGCGAGCGATGGAACCCACGAGAGGAAACGGCGTGATCGGTCTACTGCTCTTGTCGCTATCGGCTTGCCTAGCGCTTCTTGCCGTTCATCCCTTCATCACGTACCCGCTCAGCCTCAAGTTGCTTGCCCGCAACTCGGCACGAACGGTGATTAAGTCCGCCGTCCATGAACATGCAGCGTTGCTGCCGCCCAAAGTTGCGTTGTGCGTCTGCGCCTACAATGAGGAGAGCGTGATCCGCCAGAAAGCGGAGAACATGCTTGCAATGCGTGAGGCTGTCCCCGGACTGCAACTCTTAATCTATGTCGATTGTGCTTCGGACCGGACAACGTCCATTTTGAGCGAGTTCTCGAGTCAAATCGAAGTGATTGTATCGCCTACCCGACTCGGTAAAACGCACGGAATGAATCTGCTCGTGACCAAGACGGATGCCGAGCTTCTCGTTTTCTCCGACGCGAACGTCACCTTCGCCGCCGATGCGATTCCGCATCTGCTGCGACCGTTCGACGACCCGGCTGTAGGATGCGTCTGCGGCCACCTAATCTACGTGACGAAACTGGCCAGCGCGACGGCCGCGACGGGCTCGCTCTACTGGCGCCTCGAGGAAACGATCAAGGAACTGGAGTCACGCACTGGTTCCGTGATGGGCGCCGACGGATCGATCTTCGCCATCCGTCGCGAACTGCATCGTCCGCCGCCGGTGGACATCATCGACGACATGTTCATCTCGCTGTCCATTCTATGCGACGGCTACCGGATCATGCGTGCGGCCGACGCAGTGGCTTACGAGGAAACGACGTCTCACCAAGCCGATGAGTTCGCGCGGAAGGTGCGTATCTCCTGCCAGGCCTACAACGTGCACCGGCTCCTGAGCCCGAGGCTCCAGCAGCTTCCGGCACTGAACCGTTACAAATATGTGTCGCACAAGCTGCTGCGCTGGTTTTCGATCTACTCGCTCGGCGCCGCGATCCTGCTCTTCTACGCTGCCTTGTTTGCGTTCCACGCCTGGTGGATCATGCTGGCAAACACGGTGACGTTGATAGCGATCGCTATAGGCGGGCTGGCCCTGCCATCCAGCTTGCTGGGCAAGGTAGCCGACGTTTTCTCTGCCCTGCTGGCGACAGGCTTGGGCATCGTTCGCTCGGTCCGTGGCGACCGATTCCAGGTATGGACACCGCCTGCGTCGGCACGGCTCATCACCCGAGACTGATCATCCGCCTTGGGTGAAAACGACTACGGGCCGCTTCTTGACCGTGCTCGACAGGGTATGAACGGATTGGCGGACGTTCTCCCGACGTGCTTTCTTCGCGCCCACGACGAGGACTACCATGTCGACCAGGTTCGCGACCACCATCGTATGGGTCCCCCCGCCCATCGCATGCGCCGTCATGACGATGAGGTTGTAGCTGTCCCGTGCCTCGGCAACGAGGTTCTGCAACTGCATGGAATCCAGCAACTGCGGCGCGTTCCAAGGCGTGGTGGCGACAAGCAGGGTATCGAGCTTGGTGGCATCGTCCTGGCCAAGGTGTTCCTGCCAGAGATTGCCTTCCTGCAAGGCATCGACCAGACCGTTGCTGGCGGGCATGCCGAGATGCTGAGCGAGCGACGGAGTTTGTAGGTCGCCTTCCAGCAGGAGCACGCGCAGGCCATCTATGGCGCTAACGCGGGCAAAGGCCGCCGCGACGTCGGCGCTGTCCTCGCCCACGACGGACGACACGAACAATATGCTGCGGGGCGCCCCCGTCCGGCCCTGGAACCGAAGGCGGGTACGCAATGACCTCAACGCGACGGCTTCTGGACCGCTAGCATCGGCCAGCACCCGTCTAGCAAAGAAGTGCTGGCCCCGCCGACGCGTGAGGACCTGCAACGGGGTGATCTGGAGCGATTGCGCGACAGCGTCCGCAGTCAGGAACCCCCGATCGCGGCGGTCCCTGACGAGCACCAGGAAACTGCCGATGGCGCAGCCGCTTATCAGGCCGAGCACGCCGGCCATCTTCGGCTTCGGGCCTGACGGGTACGCCGGCGGCACGGCCGGGCTGACGACGCGGACGCTGGTATCGTTCGCGGTGCCGATCTTGGCAGCGGTCTGCGCCTCGCCCTGCAACAGCGTCTGATAGATGGACCGACGTGAGTCAGCGTCCTTTTCTAGTTGAGCCAGTTCGGATTGAACCGCGGCAAGACCGCCCGCATCTCTTTGCGAGACCTCGAGCTGCCGCTTGATCTCCGCCTCCCGTGCAGTCGCGACATCGGCCTGGGCGCCGAGAGAGGTAACGACGCGTCGGGCCTCAGCCGCTAGAGCCGCGCGGACGGAGGCTAGCTCGGCGCGAGCGGCGATCAGTTGCGGGTACCCCGGACCTTGCGTCGTCGATAACTCCGCGATCCGGCGCTGCACCGTGGATTCATGGTCCCGTAACGAGGTGATCGCGCCGGACGCCATGACGGTGGTGTCGTCACCCGTTGCGCCGCCGTTCTTTGCCAGGGTAACGGCGCGCTGATAGTTCGCGACCGCCTGTGCACGTTCGGAGCTGGCGCGGGTCAATGCGGCGCTCAAATCCTCGAGTTGTTGTTGCCCGACGCTGCCCGCACGGGTTTGCACCAGATTGTATTTCTCGCGGACCCCGGTGATCTTGGCTTCCAGCGTCTCGATTTCGGCGCGCATCGAATTGACCCGCTGCGTCAATTCGGAGTTCGCGTTCTGGTTGACGGAAGCCCGGCCCTGAACCCGGTCCTGCACATATTCATCCAGCAACGTGTTGATGATGTTCGCTGCCGTATCGGGCTCGAGAGCCGTGAACTGCACCACGATGATCAGGCTGCGGTTGTCGTTGAGAACGCTGAGATGGCCAAGGACGGAACCAACGACACCTTCCTGAATCACGCTTTCAGCCGGCTTGGACGGCACCTGCGAGGCATCGGGGAGAAGACCCAGCGAGATTAGCGGATCGGCGATCATCGTCGGCAACGCCGCTGATATCTTCCGCTTGAACAGCTCCATTCCGGCCAGCGGACGAAGCGTGGAATTGAACTCGGGATCCTGATCTAAGTGAAGTCTATTCGCGACTTTTTGGATCAGTGCGCGCGACGTTAAGATCTGCACTTCGCTCCGCACCAGCGGCATCGGATCGGACATGCTGTCGCCGCTCAATGCACCTTGAAGCGCGGGGATCATGACCTGAGGCTGCTGAACCGAAATGGTGGCCGATGTGGTATACCGCTTCGG
>JBPBQE010000297.1:0-4320 GCA_050954595.1 Janthinobacterium lividum
GCTACCCGCCACCGGGGCCGACGTCGCAGCCTTCCTGGCCAGTGAGCGCCTCCGTGGCCTCACGCCGGAAACCCTCAAGCTGCGCCGTGCCGCCATTCGCTACCTCCACCGGGCCGCCGGCGCCCCCGTGCCCACCGACGATGCCTGCGTGTCGGAAACCCTGGCCGGCATCCAGCGCACCGCCGCCCGCGCCGGCCAACTACCCCGCAAGAAGAAAGCCGCCACCGTTCAGGTACTCCGCCGGTTGCTTGAGCCCATCGGCCACGACCTAGTCGATCTGCGGGACCGCGCCCTGTTGCTGGTCGGGTTTGCTGGGGCACTGCGGCGATCGGAGCTCGCCGCCATCGGGGTCGCCGACCTCGAGGCCACCGAGCGTGGCATGCGGCTGATTCTGGCGCAGACCAAAGGCAGCCAAACAGAAGCGGTGACCGTACCCCTCCCCTATGGTGACACCGAACTCTGCCCAGTGCGCGCGCTAGAGCGATGGCTAGCGGCGGCCGGCATCACCGACGGCCCGGTGTTCCGGCGGATCTGGCGGACCAAGCGGATCGCCGCCGGCGAGCCGCCTCCCCTGCCCCGCCTCGGCAACGAGGCACTGACGGCGCAATCGGTGGCCCTCGTCGTGCAAGCGCGTGCGGTCGCGGCCGGCTTTGGGCGACGCGAGCTCGGCGGACACAGCCTCAAGCGTGGCGCGCTCACCACCGGCATGGATCGCGGCGTGCACCCGGCCAAGCTGAAGCGGCTCGGCCGCCACAAGAGCTTCGACGTGCTTGGCGAATACCTCGAGTTCGGCGACATGTTCGAAGGACACCCGCTTGGCGGAGTGCTTTGAGCGGCCTGGTGCAATGGTCCTACCAACAGGCTTTGCTTTATTGTGCGAAGTGACCAGTTGCTGCCACAATTTAATCAGGCTTCCCTGCCTTGGCTCAGCATCAAGCTCGTGGTCCGGAACGAGGGACGTGCAGCCCTCGTCCGCCCTCCCTAGATTCCCCATCCGATCCGGTATCAGCGGTTGACTTGCACTCTGGCCAAACAGGCCCACCCCGACCCAAGCCGCTGACCTCCAACCGCCGACGCCAAAGGTGGGTCGGTCGTGGAAGGACGAAGCCACCCAACGTTCTGAGATCAGTGTGCGTGGATACGGCGTCAGATGCTCGTTGGAACCGAACAAAGTTTCTTACAAATCCAGTGCGGCTGGGGAATCCAGTGAGCGGGATTCATCTCAGGGTTTGACGGCTAGAATGTCGACGGCTGTGGACGCTGAATAGCGGCGGATGTCCTCTCCGTCCGAGTCGCGGGGAAACGAGTGAGCTAACTGAATGGCTATGTTGAGGAATGCAGTGAGCCACTTGAGGAAAGCAGTGAGCCGAGAAATAAGAGATCAAGGAGTTAGCTGACTTGTCCCGAGGAAAGGAGTGAGTAAGCTAATATAAGACTTCTAATATCTGATCTAATAGATCGCTCACTGCTTTCCTCAGCGACAATGGAGAAAGGCACAAGGCATGGTGAACGCATAATGGGAACCATTCACAGTCTACTTGAAGAAAAGGGAAGGCTCGGAGCCATTCAGGCGGGAGCCGACCGCAACGTTGTAGAGGTGGCCGCTGCCTACCTGTCAGACGAAGACTCAGGCCTTGGGTTTGCCTACAGCGGGTGGGCTCAATGCGCTCTGCCTCACAAACGGCTAGCAAACGATGCCCCATGGGGCATCGTTTCGGAAAAGGTGAAGCTGATGGTCGAGCCAGGGCGCCGGCAGATCGTAGCAGCCGATGACAGCCAAACCTTCGAATTTGTCGGCGTACCGTTCGGTAGCCATGCAAGATTGATCCTACTGTACTTGCAGACGGAGGCTCTTCGAACAGGACGACGGGAAGTTGAACTGGGCGGATCGATGAGATCGTGGCTTGCGAAGGTCGGTATCCCGGCAGGAGGTATGACTGGTCGAAGCGTCCGAGATCAAGCCGAGCGGATTAGTCGCTGCAAGCTGACGTTTGACATAACTACGGGGACTAGATATTCCGGACTTGTTCAACAGACAATAGTTGACAAGGCACTATTCATCGAAGCAGAAGACGGCTCACGCCAGTCAAGAATGTCGCTCGAGACAGCAAAACTTTCTGAGGGCTTCTTCGAGCAACTACAGAAGCATCCAGTGCCCCTCGAAGAAGCTGCTATCAAGGCGCTGTCGAACAATGCACCAGCACTCGATGTTTATCTTTGGCTGGCCTACCGGTTACACGCGCTAAAGCATGACAGATTGGTGACTTGGCCTGCCCTAAAGTCGCAATTTGGCACGGGATTTAGCAAGCTTTATCACTTTAAAAACAAGTTTCCCGGGACGCTGTCATTGGCTCAAGCGGTATATCCGCACGCTAAGTTGCAGGTCACCGATCAAGGGGTGGTTCTCAAGCCATCACGGCCGCCGGTTGCGCCGCGGCTTATGTGCCAGACATGATCTCACTAGATACCCCACTCCATCTGGAAGACTGAACACCCGGCAAAACGGCATACGTCGGAAATTAATCTATTCCAAAAGTTCACCGATCTGGCGGTCGCGGCGCCTAATTATCAAAAGCTGCTGCAAAAGGTTCCGTCTTTGATCCCGAAGACGACGGCGCTCGGCAAGTAGACTTTTGATGTCAAACTGCCCCGGGCGCTTTGAGGCTCGCTCCTTCCTGAATGCTAAAATAGCAGCCCTGGTAGTGTGCGGCGCGACAAGCCCGCGTAACTTTGCTTCAGCCAGTTCGTCCTTCGCAAGCAGTGCCAGCTGATAGGCCGCGCTGTAAGAGCCCGGCAAATCGCTCGCTGCAAACCGACCACTGTCAACGGCCTCTGCTACCCGCCGAAACTGGCAGGCGATCGGATCAGAGAAGGGGAAGATCTTCTCGAAGCCGTTTTTCAATTGCAATCGTTCGTCGTTGCCATGAAATTTTGCATCCAGTGAGTTAAGGGAGCGTCCAATCTCCACCGCAACCTGGCCAGCCCTTCCCCAGGCCTGACGTATCGACTGTCGAGCTTCGAGGATGGCACCCACAAGCACCTCATCATCGGGCACGCGGCTGCCAGCGAATACCTCTCTAATTGTATCAAGCACCTCACCCGGAACGACGAGCATACGATCAAGGTCGGCGGGACGCCGATCTAAACCCGGCGTGGCATCATCGCTGAAATCGAGCGCTTCGAGTGCTTTGCGCGAAACTCCCCGAGCCGTGCTCATAACGCGAGCTCCCTACTGATGAACGACCACAGGCTGTCGAATGTCTCGCCGCTGCTCGGCCGTGCGAGATCCATAACGCCTAGTCCCTTACCTGAAGCTAAAGGTATCTCCTCCAGCTGCGGGATTTCGACTGGGCACACCGGCCCGATGGAGAGCAACTTCGCGCGAATGCTGCCGAATGATTTCATTCTTCGGTTCGAGCGATTAAGTATGAAGCTTGCCTTGGCTGAGTTATTCAACAAGCGGGCCATCCAGGGTCCAGCACTGTCGACGTCATCCTGCGTCTGCTGGCAAGGGACCAGAATAAGGTCAGCTTCACGAGATAAGCTTACGATTGCCGCAAGGTTCAATTCGATGGACGGCGGCATGTCCAGTACTAGCAGATCGCTATTAGATGCTTTGGTTTTCTGCATCGTACCCCGCCAATCGTCGAGCGAGGCAGTTACAACTGGGATGGCCGTAACGTCTGATATCGTCGATCGAACGCGCTCGCGCCGTTGCGACCAAGTCGAAAGTGTCGCTTGTTGATCGAAGTCGATGCCTATTACCGACCTTCCCGCCCGAGCAGCCAGAACCAGGATATTGCGTGCCAGGCTTGACTTTCCGACGCCACCTTTAGGTGACGATAACATAATTATCTTTTGGCTGGGCAAGCGCTAACTCCAACATGATCGTTCAAACAACTAGCAGGCATCCGAGCCGTTTTACACGGTAAAATGAGATTAGCGGACGTTTACCAAGTTCGGTCCGAGCGATGCGGAAGTGCTGCTCTCCTGATGTGCAGGGTTGTTTGAAAAAACGATTTCTGGAACAAGTCATTGTCCTATCGCGACATACTTTGTGAGGGCGTGCTCCTAGCCTCAGCCCTGGCACTCGCCCGTTTCGGTGCTGCAGCAGTCGCTTCTCATGCCGTTGCCGCGCGGATGCTGGACGTGTTGGGCGCATGTTGCTTCGACTTCAGCGATGCGGCCAATGTACGTGGCAGTGTGGCCATCGGCGCCAAGGCCCGGCATCGTATCAGCTTCATCGGGCAAGTTGCCATCCAGCTGTCGTATCGCGTGAGTGGGCTCTTCGCAGTCGCGATCGTGGCTGCGCTTTCATCC
>JBPBQE010000540.1:0-4308 GCA_050954595.1 Janthinobacterium lividum
TGAACCACTCTCCGCAATTTGCTCCAAGGAGCGTCCATTCGGTTCGACGCCCAGCGCCAACACCGTCACGATCATCACTGCCAGCAAGCCGACCATCAGCGTCAGCACGCCACCGACCCCGTGGCTGGTGAACAGCGGCACGACGATGAACGGCGTCACCACGGTGGCGCCTCGCCCGAACGTGTTGCAGATCCCCGACGCCCGCAGCCGCACCTCGGTGGGGAATAGTTCCGGGATGTAGACGCCGAACAATACCGCGACCAGGACATAGATCGGGATCGTCAGCGCCAGGCCGGTCAGCGGCAGCAGGATGGGATCAGACACAAACGGGTAGATGCAGCCGAACAGGATGGACACAACCCCCGCCCCGATGATCGTCGGCCGCCGGCCCAACCGGTCGACCACCACCGCGCCGATGAATGCGCCGGCCGGCGCCCCCAGCGCCATGACCAGCGAGTAGCCGAACGACACCGCGATCGAGAGACCCTGTTTGGCGAAGAAGGTCGGCAACCACGTGATGAAGCCGTAGATCAGCGTGTTGACCACGATCAGGCAAACGGTCCCGAGCACCATACGGCCCAGCAACGGCGCCCGGAACAGCACCGCGATCGAGCGCGAAGATGGCGCCGCGGCGACGACGAGCGGCGGTGGCAGGGGAAGCCTGCCCGACGCCTCCTGCTCGATGCGGGACACCAGCGCCTCGGCTTCGTCGACCCGGCCGACGCTCTCCAGCCAGCGCGGGCTCTCCGGCAGCGACTTGCGCGCGCGCCAGATCAGCAACGCCCCCACGCCACCCAGCACGAACATCGCTCGCCAGCCGAAATACGGCACCAGCAGCCATCCCGCGAGCGCCGAGATCGGCAGTCCGGTCACCACGAGGACCGCGACATAGCCCAGCCAGCGGCCGCGCACCGAGGCGGGAACGAACTCCGTCATGGTGGAATAGCCAACCACGTTTTCGGCCCCGAGCCCGACACCCATCAGGAAGCGCAGCACGATCAGCACTTCCATCGACGGCGCGAACGCCGACAGCAACGACGCGCCACCGAACAGCAGCAGGTTGAGTTGATAGGTCACCCGCCGCCCGTAGCGGTCGCCGATGAAGCCGGTCAGCAACGATCCGATCATCATACCGAAGAAGGTCGAGGAGACGAAAGCGGCGTTCTGCCCCAGCGTCGAAAAGCCGGAGCGCAGCGTCGAGCCGAGCACGGTGGCGGCGATGTAGATGTCGAAGCCGTCGAAGAACATGCCGAACCCGACCAGCGCGAAAAGGCGCTTGTGGAATGACGAGATCGGTAGCCGGTCCAACCGCGGGCCGGCGTTGACGGCGGGGCGCAGCCCTAGCCGGTCGGCTGTGTTGTCCATGACGAGGTTTCCTCCACTGTGAGGCCGCTTGCCGCGGCCTTCGATAATTGTCCGAGCGCATCGAGCACCCGGCGCTCGGCCGCTTCGAGATGGGTGCGCAGCAGGCGGGTCGCCGTCCGCCCGTCACCGGCGAGCACGGCTGCAGCCAAGGCGGCGTGTTCGGCGACCAGCCGGTCCGGATCGCGACCGTGCAACATGGCGAGGCTGAGATGGACCAGCCGGTCGGTCTGGATGATGGCGCTGGCAGCGGCCTGGGCGAGACGTGCGTTGCCGCAGTTCCCTGCGAGGCGCACGTGGAAATCTCGGTTGTAGGCGATGAAGTCGGCATCGTCCTCGGCTGCCGCATGGGCGATCAACTGGCGTTCTGACGGGCTGGCGCGCGCCAGCGTCCCGCGTATGCAGGCCAGTTCCAGCACCCGGCGAAGTTCGAGCAGATCGGCTGCCTCCGCCAGCGACACGGTCGCCACATGGTAGCCCTGGCGCGGGCGGACCGTGACGAGCCGTTCCTGTGCGAGGCGGAGAAGCGCTTCCCGCACCGGGGATTTGCTGACGCCCAACCGCGCGGCGAGCGCCTGCTCGCGCAACTCCGCGCCCGGTCGCAGGCGGCAGGCGAGGATGTCGTCACGCAACGTGGCGCAGACGTGATCTTGCAGCTTCACGGCGCCATTTCGCGAGGTGTGATATCTTACGTCAAGCTAAAATGCCTTTGGGTGCTGGCCTGATGCAGTGAAGTGTCATAGCGTCCGGGAAAAGAGGGAGGCTCGAATGCTTGAAACGGTTGCGGAGGTTCGGGTCGATCGGCGGGGTGCCGGGCCGCCGATTTGGCTGTTCCATTCATTGCTTGCCGACGCCGGCAGTTGTGCGCCGTTGGCCGACCGGTTGTCGGACGAGTTCGAGGTGTTCCTGCCGGAGCTGCCGGGCTTCGGGGGCTCGGCCGCGTGCGGCCCGGCGTTGAGCGCGGTCGCGGACCGCCTGGCCGATGCCATCCGCGCCACCTCCGGTGCAGCGGCGATCTTTGGAAACGGCTACGGCGGCTTTGTCGCGCTGACGCTGGCGTTGCGGCATCCGGAGCTGGTGACGCGGCTGATCCTGGCCGGCACGGCGGCGAATTTTCCGGAGGCGGGCGCTGCGCAGTTCCGGGCGATGCAGGCCGGTGCCCGTGCCAAAGGGCTGGCGGGGATCGCCGACGTGGCGATGCTGCGATTGTTCCCCGCCGACGTGCAGGCGCGTCTGCCGGAGATCATGGCCGAGCGTCGAACGCGCTTCTTGGTAACCGATCTGGACGTGTTCACCGGTGCCTGCGGCGAGCTCGCCGAGTTCGATCTGCGCGACCGCGCCGCCTCGCTGACGCTCCCTGCCCTGCTGATGGCCGGCGATGGCGACCAGGCGACGCCGGCCGATTTGGCCGAGCAGCTTGCCGATTTGATGCCGAACGCGCGGTTCAAGCTGCTCGAGGGCTGTGCGCACGTCCCGCAACTGCAGGACCCCGACCGGATCGCTGCGGAGATACGGGGTTTCCGGTGATCACGGCATGATCGAGATGTTCGGGTTCTGGCGGTCGGCGGCCTCGTTCCGGGTCAGGATGGCGCTCAACGTGAAGGGGCTGGCATTCAACGAGACGATGATCGATCTCGACGCCGGCGAGCAGACCGCGTCGGCGTTTGCCGCGATGAATCCGCAGGCCAAGGTGCCGCTGGTGATCTTCGAGGATGGCGTGCGGCTGACGCAATCCCTGGCGATCCTGGAGTATCTGGACGAAACGCATCCGACGCCGCCGCTCCTGCCCGGTGACCCGGCAGGACGCGCCAGGGTGCGTGCGCTGGCCGGGATCTGGGCCGCCGACCATCATCCGCTGATTGTTCCGCGCATCCGGAGCTACCTGCGGGACGTGCTCGGGGTGGACGATGCGCAACGGACGGCGTGGATCCGGCATTGGTTCGCCGAAGGATTGCGGATGGGAGAGGCTGCACTGGCGGAGGATCCCGCGACGGGAGCCTTCTGCCACGGCGATGCGCTGAGCATCGCTGATCTATGCCTGATGAGTCACGTCGCCGGTGCGCAGGGGTTCCAGGTGGATATCGCATCGTATCCGACCCTCGACCGTATCACTCGGTCATGCCTGGCGCAGGAGACGATCACGCGGGCCTTGCCGCTGAACCAGCCGGGAGCGCCCGGGCAGCACTAGGAGTTGCGGTTCTCGCCCTCCTCTCACGCCGAGTTCGGGCCACCCTCCGACGCTTCTTCGCGCATCGGCTCCAGCAACTCCGCTCCCCTATGCCGGACGCTGTTCACGTCCGTGCTCACCGGCCATGTCCGCAGCACGGTGTCGGCAGCCGGGCGAAGCAACGGTTTCGGATCGCCCTCCTCCTGGCCCAACCATACCGCCCAATCCGACTCCTCCAGGATAACGGGCATACGGTCATGGATCGGTGCCATCGTGGCATTTGCCTCCGTGGTGACGATCGCGAAGCTGCGGGTGATATCGCCGCTTGCCGGGTCGGTCCAGCTCTCCCAGATGCCACCAAAGGCGAGCGGCGCCCCGTCGGCGCGGCCGATGGCGAAAGGTTGCTTCAGCTTGCCGTCGCGCTTCCACTCGTAAAAGGCGTCGGCCGGCACAATGCAGCGGCGGGCGGCAAAGGCACCTCGGAAGCTCGGCAGCTTGGCCACCGTCTCGGCCCGGGCGTTGTTGAGCATGCGGGCGTGGGCCGGGTCTTTCTCGAAATGCGGGATCAGGCCCCAGCGCAGCACGTCTAGGCTTCGCTGGCCCGTCTTGGGATTATGCCGCACCACGGGCGCGGGTTGGCTGGGTGGCAGGTTCCAGTTGGGCTGGAAGTTGGGAACGGCATTCAAGGTGCCGAACACCTCGGCAAGGTTGGCAGGTGTCTGGAACAGGGCAAAGCGACCGCACATGGCACAAGAGTATGATGCCACGCGCCCGGACGC
>JBPBQE010000143.1:0-4297 GCA_050954595.1 Janthinobacterium lividum
CCGTGATGGACGCGCAGATAGAACACCTCCGGCTCGTTCCCGATGAAGACGAATGCCCCAATCGCCGCCAAACGACACCAGAACTCCCAATCCTCACTGAGGCGCAACGAAGTGTCGAACCCGCCCACGGTCCGCGCTGCCGCCGTGCGCACGAGCACATGACCGCCATTGGCGAGAAAATTCTCCTCGATCATCAGCGCTAAGACATCTCCGCTCGGATAACGGTGCCGGGCTAAAGCTTTCTGTCCTGGGAAAAGGCGACCGTCCTGCAGTATCTTGATCAGCGTTCCGAAGGTGGCAGCTGCCTTCGGATGCTCCTGGAACGAGGCCACGAGGCGCTGCAGTGCCTGGGGATGCAAGATGTCGTCACCGTCCAGAAACATGACATAGCGTCCGCGAGCCTGCGCCAAGCCGGCGTTCCGCGCAGCCGAGACCCCCGCATTGGCTTGCCGGAGCAGCTTTATCCGAGGATCCGTCCGTGCCTGAACCCGCGCCGCGGTCGCGTCGGTGGACCCGTCATCAACGACCCAGCACTCCAAATTACCGAAATGCTGAGATAAGATGCTGTCGAGACAGTCGTCGATGTATGCCGCTATGTTATAGGCCGGGACCACGACTGTGACCTCGATCCGGTCATTTGGGTCAGGGTTGCTCATCGGGCCCAAACGTAGCACATCTGCCCCGCAACGTGAGCGCAATAGTGATGAGACTTGAGTTCGCATGACCCGCGTCACGGTCATTATTCCCGCCTTCAATGCCACGCGATACATAGCCACTGCAATAGGGTCGGTTCGTGACGGGAGTGAGCCGGATGTCGAGATCCTCGTGGCTGACGACGCCTCGACGGATGACACGGCGGCCTGTGTGGCTGCGATCGCTGCACGCGACAGCCAAGTCCGGCTCATTCCGTCGGCCGTCAACGCCGGGCCGGGCGCGGCTCGCAATCGGGCGCTCGCGGAAGCTCGGGGCGAATGGGTCGCTGTGTTAGATGCGGATGATCACTACCATCCCGATCGGCTACGCTCTCTGCTCGATCTGGCGCAACGCTTCGGCGCCGACGTCGTTTCGGACAACCTGCTCCTGTGCCGCGATTCGTCAAAAGAGCCGATGATTCCTTTGTCCTGGCTGCCGCAAGCTAAAACACTGGACATTACGGAGTTCGTCGAGCGCAACATCGTACGCCGGGGTCAACCCAGGGTCAGTTACGGCTTTATGAAGCCGGTGGTCCGCCGTTCCTTTCTGCTCGATCATGAAATTTGCTACGAAGAAGGCCGTTTTGCCGAAGACTACATTCTCGGTCTGACCATGTTGCTCGCAGGCGCGATCTGGGCTGTGTCGCCAGAGCCGTTGTATCAATACACCGTCCGATCCGGATCGCTGACCGAAAGTCACTCGCCTCACGATTTGTCGTGGCTGATCGACGCCGAGCGCCGTCTCTTAGATCACCCTCGTGCCCAAGCCGATGCAGGACTTCGCTTGGCAATGCAGGCCCATCTCCGGACCGTCGAAATGGCCATGGACTGGGAGAACTTCGCCATCGGAATTAAGTCTCGCGATCTGAAGCGCACCGCTGGCAGCCTCGTTGCCCACCCAGGCAGCGTCCTTCACATCTTCCGCGAAACCGCGCTCGCCCTTCCGCGGGCCGTGACCAAGCTCACCAGCCGTTTGCAAGTGCGATGAGTGGTGAGCCCGTCATCAGCGTAATCGTCCCCGCCTACAACGCGGCGGTGACCATCGGGGCTGCTCTGGCTTCCGTTGAGGTTCAGACCGAGCGCCGGCTCGAAATCCTGGTCGTCGACGACGCCTCGACCGATTCCACTGTGCAGACCGTTCTCGACCAAGCCGCACGGGACGCGCGCATCCGCCTGATCTGCCTCACCACCAACGGCAGCCCGGCCGTCGCGCGCAATCGGGGCATTGCAGAGGCGCGCGGACCGTGGATCGCCTTGCTCGACGCCGATGATCGGTATGCGCCAGATCGCCTCGCCATCCTGCTACAGCTTGCCGAGACGCAGGGTGCCGACATGGTCGCCGACAACATCGTTCTACACGATGCCGCCGGGCTTGTGCCCGATACCTCGATGATCCCTCGTACCATCTTGTCACAGGCAAGCCGCCTGGAGATCGCGGAATTCATCGAGCGAAACGTAGGCACCCGCGATCTGCCGCGAGTCAGCTACGGTTTTCTCAAGCCCCTCATCCGAACCGCGTTTCTGCGTGAGCACGGCATCGCCTACGACGAGCGTAACCGGTTTGCTGAAGACTATATGTTATACGTCACGTGCCTGTTGCGTGGGGCGGCATGGTGGCTGATACCGGAGGGCATGTATCTCTACACCGTCCGTAAAGGTTCGTTGACGGAGGTGCAGTCGAGCGAGGACCTAATGCGAATTCGTCAAATGGAGGCAGACCTGCTCGACAATCCGCTCGTCGCGGGCAAACCCGATCTCGTTCGGGCACTTCGGCGCCACAAATCCGTGATCGACCGCTGCTACTATTACCGGGCGTTTACCGACGCCCTCAAAGCGCGGGCGCCTGGCCTGGCAGCAAAGTTACTCTTTGAAAGCCCTCTCAGCGCCCGCTTGATCGTGTCAGAGAGCATGCGACAGGTTCCTTTGATCCTCAGCAAGGCAGCGAGCGGTGGTTATCGCGACAATAAACGACCGACTGCGCAGTAGGACGCCGCACGATGTCGGCCCGAGTGGATGTCGTCATACCCGCCTATAACGGGGCGCGGACGATTGAAAGCGCCATCGCCAGCATACAGGCGCAGACGGTCCGTGACATCCGGATCATCGTCGTCAACGATGGTTCGACCGATCGGACGGGCGAACTTGTCGCGGGCCTCGCTCGTAAGGATGATCGGATCGTGCAGATTGATCAGCGAAACGGGGGCATCGTCGACGCTCTCAACGCTGGACTTGCCGCATGCAATGCCGAGTTCATCGCCCGACACGATGCCGATGATCTCGCAATCCCCGACCGGTTCGACAGGCAACTAGACTACCTGCATCGCCATCCCGACTGCGTGGCGGTGTCTGGCGCAGTTCGCCACATTGATACCGATGGCAGTTTGATCGCGGCCTACAAGCTCTCGCCACCGGCGGAACTCGCGGACGCGACCCGGTATCCACAGCGCGAGCCCTATTTGCCTCACCCGTTCCTGATGGCTCGGCGCACAGCCATCGAGGACGTAGGAGGTTATCGGTACGTGTTTCACGCCGAGGACGTCGACCTTTACTGGCGCCTTCGCGATCGAGGCCGGCTGCACAACATGACGGACATTCTCGGAGATTACCGTATCCATGCCGAGAGCGTCACCAGTGCATCGGTGCTTAACGGTCGGATCTCCGCGGTCAGTTCGCAGCGTTCTGGTATTGCCGCCATACGACGCCGTGCCGGACGCCCGGATCTTCTCTTCCCCAAATCATTCCTGGCGGAATGCCACGCCGCGCGGTCGCTCGAGGCGATCGTCCATGTCGGGGCTAGGGACCTCGATAACGAGGAAGCCGAACGCCTGGCTGCCGCTGCCTGTGCCAAGTTGATCGAGTTCGTCAATTACCGACCATACAAGTTGGAGATGGAAGATTGTCGCTTTATCCGTCGTACGCTCACGCGAGTGATGCCACAGATGGACAGCGATAGCCGGCGGTGGTGCCACCTCCTGCTGTCCAAGACAGCGACGTCTCTCGTCGTGGGCGGCGACCTTTCACTTGCTGCCCGCCTGTCCTCATGGCGGCTGGTGCCGTTTGTCTGCGCCCGCCTTTGCCAACGGGTATTGCGAAGCATCGTCGGGCGCAAGCGTTGAGCGAACAACCTCACGCTGCTTAAGACTAAATATCAAAAAAGTTTATCCTTGCCACAAAGAAGATGGAACCTTCCCTCTTGGGTTTATAATGTTATTATTTCGCATCGTACATGTTTTGCTCAAGTGTATGCTCTTACGCGTAACCGTTTTCTTCTGTCCGGTGTTGCCTTGTGCGCATTCGCCTCTGTTGCAAACACAACGCCGATTGTAAGGGCCAGCCTCTTTGCCCCGTCGCTCCGAACCGGTCGACCGTAACGCCGATCAGGGTCAATGGCCTAGACATAGCCACGCCGTCTCAGGCGTCGATCACGGGTAGCGGTAACACGATCTCCTTCACCGGTCAGGCGGGCACACAGGGTGTCGTGAACGAGACGCAGGTCATACCAGCATGCCTTAACCCCGTCGCCGGCATCTCGAATGGCGCTGCAACCTATCTGACGGGCGATTATGGCTCGACTTTGACGACAGATGTGAACGCCTCTGGCAATT
>JBPBQE010000141.1:0-4283 GCA_050954595.1 Janthinobacterium lividum
AGCACACATTATGATCCTGGATGGACACTGAGCAGCCACAGGGGCTGCCGTTCCGCCAAGCCATACACAGCGACAGCGCCAAGCTGATCCTACTGCTAAATTATTCGCGAGATCTCAAACCGATCGCTCAGGTGTTCGCCAGACTCAAATACCTGCTTTACAAGGCGCCCGCACCCGTAACGAGGTCTGCACCACCGTCGGAACTCTGCTCCAAACCTACACCGCTGATGAATTCGCCAACACTTTGAGAACTCAGGATACGCTCAGGCCTAAAATCATCCCGCTCTCTAGCCTTGTGTACGCAGGCGCTCACGATTGTGGAGATCATTGCGGGCGAGCAAGGCCGTCCGAACAGGTAGCCCTGCACCTGAGTGCAACCGGTGGCCTGCAGCAGCTGGGCCTGGGCCTGGGTCTCGACACCTTCTCCCGTAGTACGCATTCCCAAGCTGCTTGCCATGCCGACGATAGCTTGCACGATGGTGATAGCACCGTTGTTGACGTTTAGGTCCCGGATAAAGGACTGGTCGATCTTAACCTTATCAAAGGGGAAGGATCGAAGGTAGCTGAGCGACGAATACCCGGTGCCGAAATCATCAAGCGCGATGTGGATGCCGCGCGAGCGCAGAGCATGTAGGCAGGTCAGGGTATTGTCCACTTTCTCGAGGAACACCGATTCGGTGATCTCCAGCTCGAGACGATGCCCCGGCAGCATCGTCTCGGCCAGCACCTCATCGACGAGCGCTAGCAGGCCGGGATCACGGAACTGCAGAGGGGAGAGATTGACAGCGACGCGCGCGTCGCCTTCCCAGGTACTGGCCTCTTCGCAAGCACGGCGCAGCACCCAGGCGCCGAGCGCCACGATCAGTCCGCACTCCTCGGCGGCAGGGATGAAGTCCACGGGCGAGACACGTCCGCGGAAAGGGTGCTGCCAGCGTACCAGCGCCTCAGCTCCCGTGACGTTCCCGCTGATGAAATCGGTGATCGGCTGGTACTCGAGGAAAAGCTCGTCGGCGTCGATCGCATGACGCAGGTCGACTTGCAGGGCGTGTCGTTCCTGTGCCCGTAATGCCATGCCGTCCTCGAAGAAACTCCAGATCCCACGACCTTCGGACTTGGAATGGTAGAGCGCGAGGTCGGCGCCCTTGAGCAACTCCTCCGGCTCTGGGTTGGTCGCGGCCGCCAGTGCAATGCCGATGCTTACGCCGATGGAGGTGGGCGCCTTACCAAGCTGGTAAGGTTCGGCAACGTGATTGATCAGGCGCTGGGCCAAGATCGCTGCCGCCGGCGCATCGCCGCCGACCTGCAGCACGGCGAACTCGTCGCCTCCCAGTCGTGCCACCATGTCGCCGTCGCGCAAGCAAGCGCGAAGCCGACCCGAGACTGCGACCAGCAGCGCGTCGCCCATGCCATGCCCCAGCGTGTCGTTGACCGTCTTGAAACCGTCGAGGTCGAGACAGAGTAGGGCAAACGGGATGTTGTTTGCACAAGCATGGGCGAGTGCATCATGGAACTGCGCCCGGTTCGGCAGGTTGGTCAGACTGTCATGGCCGGCGAGGTAGACAATCCGCTTGTCGGACCGGCGTATCGCGGTCACGTCGGAGCCGACGCCGCGGTAACCGCGGAAGATGCCCTGGCGATCGATGACAGGCTTGCCAGTCACGGAAAACCAGTATGCCTTATCATCGAACACGGCACTGACCTGCAACTCGCGGAAAGGCTGCCTGTCGGCAAGGCAGGCGAGCAGGCCGGCGTTGTCGCTTTCCTCCGCCCCCGCACTCGCGCTGCCCTGCTCGATCCATTGGGCAATGCTGCTCCCCTCCAGCATCGTCACGCTGCAATCCAAGATCTGTGCGAGCCGGTCGGAAACGTGTTGCAAATGTAATTCGGAGTCGGTTTCCCATAGGAAGTCGCTGGCGTTCTCTTCGAAGTCGTGCAGGAGAAGGCCAATGATGCCCGCTTGCTCCTCCTGGGCTCGCTCGTTGAGAACGCGCTTGGAGAAGTCGCGTGCCTGGATATGCACGACACCCCAGGTCGCAAACATATAGAGCAAAATAGTCCACAAGTGATCAAGTGTGATCGACTGGTCAATATATGGCATTGGCAACAATACGCCAACAGTAGTGATGAACAGGAAAGCCAAAGCTGCATGTTTCATCGGTGCTAGCAGGATGCTCGAGGACATCAAGCCAGATCCTATGTAGATCAGGAGTTGACGCTGATCCGCGTTGGCGGTCGGCATCAGCATGATTGGCACGCTCGCCCAAACTACGGCGATGACGGCGCTTACGACGACACGTGATTGCATCATGAATGGCGTCGTGTCCCGCGACGTCCTGCGCAGCCAAAGGATGCCACTGACCACAGCCAGACCGTGCAGGACGCAGAGACAAAGAATAAAGGTAACTAAAAAAGCGTGCGGTGCCGTGGCCCAAAATCTCCGCACTACGACAATGCCACTTGTGACCGAGCAGAGAGCGAGCACGCTAGTCCAGCGAGCGATGACGGTGATCTGCTCCGAGCGCAAGCAATCGGCCATAAGATAGTCCGTCTGACTCCTTATGCCGTTTCTGACTAGAGTTGTCATACTTTGCATAGATCCCGAGACCAGTTCCTATAAAGCGTAACCCAAATTAGTTAATCAACTGTTAATAAGTATGCCGATTTTTCAAAGCGAAGATAATTCAAAAGAAAACATTCTTAATTCATCTTTGGATCTTAATTGATCCAGATGAAATTATTTCAGATTGCAGATTGACCACGCTTCCGGTCGCACTCCTGCTAGCGACAGCGCGTCGCCTAGCGGTGCGGGTCATGGCAAGGATAAAGCTTCGGATCCGCTCGGGCCGAAGCGTGGTGGCGTGATGCGCCTCTGCGTTTGCCAAATGCGTCGATCCAAGGTCAGCGATCTCGCCCCAAGGGCCGGGCCAGCGACCTGAACATGACCTCGTCGCCCACGAGTTTATGAGTCTTTTCGACCAGGAGCATGCAGATGTATTCGGGATCGACGACGTAGGTGATGGTGCGGCCGAGCCGCTGGCCCTCGACAACGGGGCCAAGCTTCCAGGATGTTTTGGAAAGCCGTAACGAAGCTTTCGATCCTGGCCAAAGGTCGGATGAGATTATACCGTGATAATGCTACCGGCTTGATGGACCCAATTTGATTAATCGATTTCGCCAGAACGCGTAAAGTGTCACGGCGGCTAGAAAGCCGAGCGCACACTGAGACCGAACAGATCCATGCTGTTACGAAATTGGCCCCGTAGTACGTCGCCAGTTGGCGATTGGCTCACCACCTCTACTGTCGGCATGAAAACATGAGCATAGCCCGCGTCCACGGTCGTACCCGGAAGCACTTCGTATCCTGCCCCAATCGAAAGCCAGTACCTACTGGCATCCGGCCCTCGCGGATTTCGGAATGCATCTTGCACCGGGCTCTGGTCAAAGGCGGTGCCGGCGCGCAGCGTCAATCGAGAAGTGGCACGCCAACTGGTGCCCAGCGCGACCGAAAACGAGTTGCGGTAGTTTTCCGCGTTGCTGTCGAGCGGTTCACCGTTCGACCGGATGACGTTGAGTGACTTGAACCGCGACCAGTCGGTCCAGGCAATGTCGAAGTAGCCCTGCCACGCGGCGCCTAATGATTGCGTCAGGCTGATGCGGGCCGTGTCCGGTAGGACAAGTTTGGTTTGGATGTGCCCGTCACTGAGACGTGGGTTTGCGGATAGCGGGACGGGCATGTTGAACGTGGCGTCGCCCGTCAGAACGTGATTGACCCGGCTGCGATAGCTTAAACCCACCCGCGTTCCCGACACCGGCTCGATCAAAGCGCCGACATTGTAGCCAACCGCCGTGCTCGTTCCGTGTAGGTTCAGATACCCGTCGGGAAGCATGATCGGCAACCCAGACGCTGCCGATGCGATGCTCGACGCGTTGATAGCACTCGAGAGCACGGCCCGGACCTGCTGCACTGAAAGCCCGGCGCCCAAGCTCAGCCAGGGAGTGACCCGGTAGGCGACGCTCGGATTAATGTCCAACGTCCGCAGATCAGTCTTGTCTGCCGAGTATCGTCCGCTCCAACTCGTACCGTAGGCGGTGCTCGTTCCAAACGGTGTTGTGACGGCCAAGCCGAAGGACAGTTCCGGCGTGAGACTATAGGTTGCGTACAGGTTGGGCAGGAGTGCCGTAGTGCCGGCGATGCTGCGTGTTGTACCCTGTATCGGGCTGCCCACGGCGGTCTTCGCACTTCCGGTGAACACGAGGTCAGATAGGAGGGCGATGGCACCGAG